>CAJQIC010000030.1 GCA_905478335.1 uncultured Bacteroidia bacterium
ACGTCTAAAATGGTTATATGCTTTTTCCAAAATACCAATCGCGTCATCGTATCGACCTAGCTGGTAAAGGACCCATCCTTTTGTATCCAAGTAAGTAGGCCTATTGGGGTTCTTGCTTACTGCCTTTTAATCATCTCTAAAGCATCGCCCAACCTCGTTTTTTGTTCGGCCAAGTAGTAGGCATAGTTATTCATGGCGCCATCATTGTTCGGATCCAATTCAAGAACCTCATCATACGTTTCAAAGCTCTTGTCAAAAAGGCCAAGTTCATACGATGCATCCGCTATCGTAACCAGTAAATCTGTTTGGTCATTGCGCAATAAGGCTATTTCCATGCCTTCTTCAGCTACCGATATTGCCTTTTCATAATTACCTTCAGTAAAATTGGCAAAAGAATTTACTATGTATAGAAAGGGTTGATTCGGGTAAAATTCTAAAGCCTTCTTTGAGTCTTCAACCAAAAACTTGCTGTTACCTAACTCATCGTCTATCCCCAAAAGTTTTTTCCAAATACCAATATCACCAGGGTTTAATTCAGATGCCTCGATAATGTGACCTCTTGCCTTTTGCTTTTCCCCAATGGCGTGTAATACGTCACTTCTTACTAAATGTGCTTTGTCTTCGTTGGGATGAACTGATACCAATTTTTCAGTCAAAGTCAAGGCCTTTAACCGCATAGACTCGTCTGATCTAAGGAAGGAGAAAAAACTACCAACTACCTTGATTTTTAACTCAATAGGAACATTGATATCATTAAATCCTTCATTTAAGAAGTAGAAACTGCTGTCGTGCTGTTTGTTTCTTTTGTATATGTCAGATAAGCCGAAATACGCATATCCATTATCTGGGTCTTTTTTTAGAATCCCGTGGTACAAGGATTTGGCTTTTTCCATTTGGCCATTGCGAATCAACGACTCTGCAAGTAATCCTTGAAATCGCACACTTTCCGGATCAGACTTCACCAACTTCTCCATCCACTGTATTGCATCTTTGTCTTTACCAATCTGTATGTTTAACCCTTCGAGCAACCGAGCGGTTTCCTCGTCTATCCCAAATTTGCCAACGTAGTTCTCCAACCACTTGATTGCCTTTTTAAACTGTTGTGCATTTATATATTGCTTACCAGCCTCCAAATAGTTTAGCGGTTTTTCAGGCTCTTCAGCAACCATAATTTCAAAAATTTTGGCCGATTTCTCATAAGCCGCAACCTTGCTATAGGCTTGCGCAAGTTGACCCGCATACCAGTAATTATACTTGGGATTTGCTAGCATAGCCTGCTCCGACCAGTAAACCGCATCATTAAAACCAGAAACAGCCATGTTTAAGTTGCCCATTTGATACATAGCCGCATGACTATTGGGGTCAATCTTTAATGCATCTGCAAACAGCCTGGCAGATTCCGTGTAATTACCCAGCACCTTTTCTTTGCTGGCTTTAAAATATAATTGATCGAATTGAGCTCTTTCGTTATATGAAAGTTTGCTCGCCGATGGCAAACCTTTTTTACCCGCGCAAGCCGTTAACAAAACAGCAGCAACCAAATAGATGGATATGCGGAGCGGGTTATATGTCATTAATTAATTGTCTTTTACTGTACTAAAGTCGCTAATACTCAGTTGACTTGACTTCCCATCGTATTCTACGAAATTACCAATCATCGAATTTTCAAATGAGGCATTTCTAATCTGCGTATTTGTTTGAATGATACTATTCGAGATAACGGAGTTTTTGATAACGGTATTGTCTCCAACAGAAACATGTGGTCCTACGGTAGAATCTTCAATCACTACGTTTTCGCCAAGATAACAAGGTTCAATGATCGTTGCATTTATCGTTTTAGCGCTAGCTGATATGAGTTTCTCATCCGACAGATGAGACAATACGCGTTTATTCGTATCAACAGTTGCATTCTTGTTGCCACAATCCATCCAATCTGTTACCTCTCCAGGAACAAACTCGAGGCCATCATTTTTCATGTTTTCAAGCGCGTTGGTAAGCTGGAATTCGTCTTTTTCAGTGATGTTGTTGTCAAGCAAATATTTTATCTCTTTTCTAAGACGTGCACCGTCTTTGAAATAGTAGATGCCAATGATGGCTAGATCCGAAACAAATGTTTCCGGTTTTTCAATAAAATCACGTATTACGCCGTCTTCCGACATTTTGATTACACCAAAAGCACTTGGATCATCGACTTGTTTTACCCAAATGACACCATCTTTAGACGGGTCGATCGTAAAGTCTGCTCTGAACAACGTATCCGCAAAACCAACAATTACGTTGCCATCTAATACTTTCTCTGCACAATACACGGCATGAGCTGTACCCAGTGCCTCTTCTTGAACACAAATATGGCCAACTGCACCTAAAGAGTTGGCTATGTCATGTAAGTCAGCATAAACATCCTCACCAAAGTTAGGTCCCACAACAAAAGCAATGTTGTCAATTTTTTCATCGCAAACATGGGCAATGTCTTCGACCAAACGTTGTACAATTGGTTTCCCAACGATTGGTAATAATGGTTTTGGTGTTGTTAATGTGTGTGGCCGCATTCGCTTTCCCATCCCGGCCATTGGAATTATAATATTCATCTTAATTTATTTTAACCTTTTCCTGTGCTGCCGTAACCCCCAGAACCGCGTTCGGTTTCTTGTAAGCTATCGGTTATTTCTAATACTATTTTTTCATAGGACGATACAATCATCTGAGCTATTCTATCTCCTCTGTTTATGGTAAATGCTTCGTTACTCAAATTCACAAGTAGCACCTTAATTTCACCACGATAATCAGCATCTATGGTGCCTGGTGAATTTAAAACTGTAATACCGTGTTTATATGCCAAACCACTTCTAGGTCTAATTTGGGCTTCAAACCCGTCAGGCAGGGCAATTTTTAATCCCGTGGGTATCAACCTTCGTTGTAATGATTCAAGAACGATAGATTCTTCCAGGTTTGCACGAAGATCTACTCCCGCTGAGTTAATTGTTTCATGCTTAGGCAATTCTAAGTCAGAAAGATTGACGGTTTGTATGTGAAGTGCGTCCTTCATTTAAGCGGCAAACTTACGGTTTTTCGTTGGACGTTCTATCATGTAAACCACCGCAATAAAAGCGATTAATGTCAGTGCTGACCACAATAAAGCGTAATCGCTTAAAATTCGGTTCAAAAACGCGTAAACCCAATACAAGGCTTGACATAAAATGATATAAAAAGCAATCATTTTTACATTATATGGTACGGCATAGTGCTTTTGACCAAGCATATAGCTGGCCAGCGCCATGCCAAAGTACACAACCAAAGTGGCTATGGCTGAGCCCAGAATCCCTATCACTGGTATTAGTGCGACATTTAATGCTATCGTGCCTAAAGCACCACCAATCGATATCCACATACCAATTCTCATTTTGTCATTCAATTTGTACCAGATGTTTAGGTTGTACATAACCCCTAGAAACAAATTGGCAAGGAGTAAAATTGGCGTAAGCATCATGGCATTGGGGTGCCTAAAGTATACCTCACGTGTAATGATGAGAGGTCCGATTTGTTTTAGAAACACCAGTGTAACCAAAAATATGAGGCACAATGCGATTACAAAATAATGCATCACTTTGGCATAAATGAGTTTAGGATCCTCTCCTTTTGATTGTTCAAAAAAGAACGGTTCAGCTGCAAATCGGAAACTCTGGACAAAAATGGTCATAAACATACTCAGCTTATAAAAAGCGCTGTATACACCAATTTCGAAATCCGCTACTTCCTTTGGAAGCATTTTAAGCAACAATATTCGATCAATCATTTCATTGACTATTCCAGCCAAGCCTATGATGACCAGGGGTCTGCCATATTTCCACATCCGCTTCCAGAGATGCCCGTCAAAACCCTCCGAAATAGGCTTCCAATAAGGCAGTAGCATCACAAACATGACCATACTTGCGAACAAGTTGGACAGAAAAATATAGCCTACGCCAAATTCAGGATCAAAAAACGATAGGTCGTAACCCTTTTTTACCAACCACGGCACCAACAATAAAAAAAATAGGTTGAAGCCAATGTTGACCAAAATGTTTGTAATTCGAATAAGGCCAAATCGTATTGGCATTTTCTTGAAACGCAACCAAGCTAAGGGCAAGTTAGACAAGGCATCAAGTGCTAGTATGAATACAAAAATTCGCACATAATCTGTTTGGTCGGGGTGTTCTAAGAAATTGGCTATTCCCTGCTGGCACGTTAGCCCTAAAAACATCAGAACTCCAGTAGTGACGAGCAGTGAAATTTGAGCCGTGGCAAATACCCTTTCCGGCTTTTCTTCTCTAGAGAAATTAAAGAATGCCGTTTCCATCCCATACATCAGGACTACTATGGCAAATCCAACCACAGCGTAATACGTACTGATGACACCATAATCGTCTGGCGCAAATAACTTAATGTAGAGTGGTACCAATAAAAAATTTATCAGTCGTCCTAAGGTATGCGTGATACCATATATCGCCGTTTCACCGGCCAATTTTGCTAAAATTCTATTTTTCAACGTGTATTGAGAGACTCAAATGTAACCGGGAATAAAACCGCATCCTCGAAATTGGCGGTTTGATTATGAACGTTTTAGACAAACAATTCAAATTATAAGACAATCGCCACACCCATAAATGATACTAGTTTCATAGACATCGCAATGAATTTTTATAGCTTTAGGCATAATTAATCCACTATGAAACGCATATTTAATTGGGAGAAAGGCATATATATCATAACCGTAACCTCTGGCCATACAGTCGCTACAGGTAAGGTGTTAAAAATATAAAGACCCACACTTAATCTAAAACTACCTCGTTCTTCTATAGTGAAAAAGTGTTGTCTTTTGTTTTGTGTAACCTGGCTAAGTGCCATTAGTGCCTTCGCCCAGCTCGACACGTAGTCGGTGTTGACGGGTACATGGGACTTGGTTCAGTCTAGTGTTGGTTATGGTTACCTAAATCGTGATTCTGTTGAAAGTTATTCGACACATTTTAATTCCAACCACACACTGAAGTTTACGGGCAATCGCATCATTCTCAAATCGCACACTATCCTTGAATTATTAAACGATAGCATAGTGGTAGTGCGCAAGTTTAAACGAAGAAGGTCTGGCAGTTTCATTCGTCTTCGTAAAAGAAAACACAACTCCAGTATGTATATCGCAAAGTTGGGTTTCGATGCGCTGGTATTGATTGAACGTAACGAAAACACTATACCGTCTCTGTTTATCGAAACAACATACTATTACAAAAGACGGCTGCTAACTAAATCACAACCCGATTACAGTTTTATAGGTAAATGGGTGACCCCATCTTGCGAATCCTGCACTTTTTGGAGTGATACCATTTCACTCTCTGGCGATACCACAACTGGCTTTGGGTATGGGACAAACTATTATTTAACCATCAACAAAAATGACCATCCAACCTCAGAGCACGACAAGTTTTCTGTGGATGTTGTCAATTACCCGGAACCGGATACCACTGACCCCTATTCACATCAATACGGAAAGCTCTCATTTGGTAAAATAGCCAATGGGCGCGATTGGGTATTTGATTTCGAAAAGAAGCTACTTTACTTTTATCCAGACTTTTTAAGCAATGAATTTCTTACTTATAAGGTTGTTGAATGCATTCCAGAAGAAAGATTAATACTCATCAGACAGAATTAACCTCTTACATAAACGACGTACGAATAGGTAATCTTCTTTTCTGCTCCTGGTTCAACATCCATTTCCCAAGTAACATTGCTCGCTTCGTTTACATAATACGTGTTGGCCACAGTCTTCTTTTTCCAAGCTACATCCGACTTCTTTAACGATCCGTACACCAACCGGTTGATTTCCAAATGGGCTTTCTTCGACTTGTAATTATGAACCGTTATCTCTGACTTGACATTTATCGCGACATACTTATGTTTATTCCAGTATTTGGTTGCTTCCGTTCTTGAGGTTTCTTCTTCTTCTTCTTTGATTTCAATATCTGGCGCATTTGAAATAGTAACATACGAACAGTTCTCTATCGCCGTATAATTCAATTTGGCCGTTGCCAGTGCCTGTTTAACACCGTTCAAGTTTTGATTGATGATTAACGTACCTGACGTGAAAGGATTTGCTGAATTATTCCAGATTTTTATCTGGTGATTGAATTGAGCCAAATCAGAATAGGAGTTGTACTTTTTGATGTAATTGTTGTTGTTAACCACTGAATTTCCATTCAGGTTACAAACGTATTTATGGTCGACTTTAACCTTCGTTTCAAACAATGGATAAAACGCCCGTTCTCCTTTCTCCAAAGAGAAATCATCTAACGTAAACAAATACAAATCCGCTATTCCATCTGCTGTAATATTGTTTGTTTTTGCTGGTGCTCTTTTATCGTTTGACTCATAGAATCCAGAAATAGAATTGGCAAACGTCATATTATTATTGCTCTGCCAAGAGGGATTATACACGTTAAACTGGTCAGATATTAAATCGCTGAGTTGTGTCGTCGTCAAAAAATTAGGACTGCCAACAACTAAGTTTAAATGTGCGTTTTTAATATCTTCCGCATCATTTTTTATGGACGCCTTTAACGACAATGTACCACCCTGCTCACCATCGAGCACTAACTTGTACATGGGAGTCCAGTTAAACCCTTTCGACAAATACGTTGCCTCCAAATTTTGAGAAGATTTGGCTTCTTTGAAATTTACTGAAATGGTAGTCTGCACATTTTTGTATATGACTGTTTGTTTAAGTTCTCCTTTAATAGAAGCCCTTTCTATCAAGTGATTCTTAACCAGCTCATAGCCCGTAGCGTTTTTAATAAGTACTAAAGCACCCGAGCCGCTTCCGTTGGCCGAAACAATTTCGCCACTGACTTCTTTCCCATTCGTCATCGTGATTTCCACTGTTTTTCCAAAGTTAGACTGGATTAGATCAAGAAATGACGTCCAACTACGGGATTTCTCAATAGTATCTGCTTTGCTTTTTATCGATTGAATTGTACCTGTAGGTGATGAAAACCAAAACGTTCCGTAGATCGCTTCTGGTAAATTATCAGACCATTTAAAAGCACCCGCGTTGACAGACACTTTACCCGATTTTTGAATAAACGCCGTTCCATTCTTGAAAATTGTAACATGTTTTGTCTTGAGTTGCGCGTTTGACAGAAAGGGTAAAAGTGTGATGCTAAGTGTTAGCAGGAGGATTTTCTTGATTTTCATAGTGTTCTATATTGTTCTGATTGTCTTCACCAAATGTACCTCATCATTTTAACATGATGTTCCCGTGAACTAAATATAGTGCTACGTTCTCTTAAAGGTTGACAACCACTTTAGGTGGTTGATACCGGTTGATGGATAAAAGGTAAATGCTGGGTGGACTTTTGACATAGAAAATTACGGTTAGTCTACATCCATAACACAGCACATACAACCACACCAAAACTATTTAATCGAACCGTTTTGCCTACGAAAGGTATTTACTCAACAAGACAAATGTTGTATTCTTGCAACCATGAGCGTTAACTACGTGTCGCATAAAGATATTGATCAAGACCGCTGGGATGTGGCCATTTCCAACGCTACAAATCCAAAAATTTACGCTGACTCTTGGTATCTCAATGTAACCACTGAAGGACAATGGGACGCCATTATTTCCGATGATTACACGTCAGTAATGCCTCTACCATTTAACAAAAAGTTATTTGGTATTTCACAAGTATACCGTCCATTTTTTAGCCAACAACTAGGCGTTATTCATTCGTCGAAAGCCGTTGACATTGAGGATTTTATTAAACATATTCCAAGTAAATTTAAGCGCCTTCACTACGCCTTTAATAATGCAAATATTGTTGAAGGTTGTACGCAAAAAACGAACTTAATTCTTCCGTTGAAAACCGATTACAACACGGTGGTTTCAAATTTCTCAAGTTCTCTTCGAAAGCATATAAAGCGATCTGCTGAATTGCAGTTGACCGAAACATCGAACGTGGAAGAAGTGATTACCTTCTATAAAAATCATTTGGAAAGCAAGGTTAAACTTGGTAATAAAGGATACGATGTAGCCACCAAACTTTTCGCTGAAGCGTTGGAAAGAGGTTGTGCAGAGGTTTATCAGCTTACTAACGGAGATGACATACTTGCCTCAGGTGTATTCCTAAAAAAGTATAGCCGTATTATTAATGTTTTCGCTGCCAGTATTAATACGAAAAAACACCGGAATACCATGTCGGTATTACTTGCCAGAGTAATGGAAAAACATAGCGAAAGTGATTACATTTTTGACTTTGAAGGGTCAGATTTGAAAGGTGTTAAGCAATATTTCGAAAGCTTTGGAAGCACGGAAGAAAACTACCCGGTATTGCACTATAACAAACTCCCCTATTTGGTAAAACTTATCCGACCAAGTTAAGGAATATGCATTTGGTTCATGACCATTTCATATCCTAGATTGTGTCTAAAAATCAACGGCGTAGTTGGGTTGTCCCAAACCCATAAAGCCAAACCTTTATCAGAAAGGTCTTCTATGTACAATACGTTTATGGGCCGTTGTTTGTCGTTTATCAAAACCTTAATCTTCTGATTTTCAACAACTTTGTAAGAATACGTGTTTTTTACAAATCCTATACGATAAGATATCTCTGCACTAACTCCGCTTCTTAAAGACTTGAAGGTTGTATCACTCAACCGCAACGCCATACTAGAACTTAGTACCTTATCTGACCCATTAAAGTTGTGATATAACTCTGTTGAATTTTTTACCGCCCGCGATGAAGACGATAATTGAGCCGCTAAGTTGTCTTCTTGAATGACATAGTTGAACTTCCATTTAGCATTAGATTCAACTAGTGTAACATCAACCCGCAGCGACTTTTGGTTCGCTACCAAATCATATTGTAACCTACAACCGGGTTGTAAAGACAGTTTCTTGGTTGAACTGCAGGAAACTATATGTGCAAATAGAATTAGTACATAAACAGATTGCTTACGATTCATACACAAATATCCAGAACTCAGTTGAGTAAATCCCAGATTACATGTCCACACTACAGATTACGATGCATATCTGGTCTTAAGTGCTTGTCTAAAAACACCTCCATTGCAGCGTAAAATTCAAATTTGTTTTCCTCGTTTCTAAAACCATGACCCTCGTTGGTCTTAAGCATATACTCAACCTCTACACCTTTGTCTTTCAAGGCCTTAACCATCTGGTCGCTTTCAGATTGTTTAACACGTGGGTCGTTTGCTCCTTGTGCAATAAACAGAGGCGTTTTGATCTGGTCAGCATGAAGCGCAGGTGAATACCGCGATAACATTTCCTTGTCTTTGATTGGATCGCCAACCATTTCGTAAAGCATTTCTCGGTACTGAATCCAATATGGAGGGATTGTTTCCATAAACGTAAATAAGTTACTTACACCAACGTAATCTATGGCACAAGCATACAAATCAGGTGTTAAGGTAACTCCAGCTAATGTCGCATAACCCCCATAGCTCCCACCATAAATTCCGATTCGATTTTGATCTACAATGCCTTCCTTAACCAAATAACGAATTCCATCACTAATATCGTTTTGCATACTTTGACCCCATTGCTTGAAAGAAGCCTCCCAAAAACTACGACCGTACGACGTAGATCCGCGGAAATTGACTTGTAAAACGGCGTACCCTCTATTGGCAAGCATTTGCACCTCTGGGTTAAAACCCCAAACATCTCGCGCCCATGGCCCACCATGCGGGTTAACCACCACAGGTAAGTTTTTAGGAATTTCCCCTTTGGGTAAAGTTAAATACCCATGAATGGTAAGTCCGTCGCGCGATTTATAAGTGATTGGCTTCATATCTGCCATAAAAGCCTCATTTAACCACGGGGATACATCGGCAATCTTCTGTAACTTTTTGTCACTTACTGAAAAGCTATAATAACTCCCGCGTGATTTATCGTTGGTCGTTTTAACAAGATAAATAGTTTCGGCCTTGTTTGTTGAGGTTAGATATATTTCAACCCCAGGTAATTCTTGTTCCAAATGTTTATATATCCCATCAACGGTCGGATCAAAACCACTCCGTTGTGCTTTATCCCCAATCCAAAACACCGATGTAAGTACCTTGCGCCTGTGCGAATATGCTGCACCTGATATATCATTAAGGTCGTTTTGATAAACCACTTTTAACTCCTTACCTGTAGTCATATCGACTTTAACCAATGCCGCTTTATCTCTACCAATATTTGATATCCCGTATGCTACGGTTGTATCATTAAAATCAAAAAACTGTGGACTAAACATTTCCCTGAAATTGGTGGTAATAATGGTGTCCCAGGTTGCATATTCATCTAGTCTGTGCAAGACTGAAGAATTCACCCCGTCGGTTTGAATAGCAACCCGTAGTTTCCCTTTATGATCAGTCATCCAACTTGAAATGTTACCTGGATTTTCGGCGATCATAGTTAAGTCGCCCGTTTGTACGTTCAATCTATAGGCGTCAAAAATCTGAGGATTCCGCTTATTCATCCCAATGATTACATGCAAATCATCATCTGGGAGGTCATCGATAATATTGGTTAATACGTTGTCAAAATTGGTATACCCTTGTATCATTCCGCTGTCAATTTGCAATCCAAACAATGCGAAGTTTTCATCACCTGCATTATCCTTCATATACAAAATTCGGTCACTACCTTTCCATATAAACCCAGCAATATCTCGCTTGGTCTCCTTCGTTATTTGCTTTGCATTTTCGCCATTCAACGTTTTAACAAACACGTTTAGACGCTGTTTTACTGGAGCTAGGTATGCCAAGTTTTTACCGTCTGGTGATAGTGCATAACCCGTAACCTCAGGATTTTTAAAAAATTCTTTTAATGGTATTTTCGGTATGTCCATGTCAGTTTCTTTTTCTTGATTACATCCCGAAAGAATGATGAAAACGGAAAACATGCATAACATTTTGTTCATTGGTCGAGAATTTAGTTTACAAGTATAAAGCGCTTAAACCAGCTTCAAAACAACTCAACAGATTTTCATCTCCTGTGAGCTTCAGCAGTCTATCATCCAACAGAACGGTCTGAATTACTGTGCTTTTGTCTTGTATAGTCCATGATTAAATGTAAATTTTGTAAAAAATATAAAAAATGAAATTCAAAATCTCCGCACTACTTATTGGTTTACTTGCATTCATGTCTTCTTGTGATGACTTAAGCCTAATCAATTACGACTTGAACTTTGCAACAGTAGCCATGACTATTGATGCTACCGAAAATCCAGACACATCATACATCCTTGAATCTGGTCTAATAGACCCTAAAGGTGAACTCGAAAAAAATGGTGTTTCTTCAGATTTGATCAAAAAAGCGACAATAAAAAGCGTAACTATCAATTTAGAAAGTCCTTCCACAGGAAACTTCAACTGGGTTAAGTCTGCTAAAGTGTTCATTATTGGTGAGAATTCACCAGAAAAAGAAGTGGCAACAGTTTCAGAAGTTCTTGATGATCAGAAATCAATTGAGATATCGGGTATTGACTTAGAATTAACGGATTACATTAAAGGTGGAAAGTTTTCTTTTAAGCTTGAAGCCATGAACGATGAAATAATTCCTGTAGATCATGAAGTTACAGTGAAAACAACATTCAACATCGAAGTTTAAGATTAAACAAACTGTATGAAAAAAGCCTGGTTTAAAGACCGGGCTTTTTTTTGTGAAAATTTTTTAGTTAAGAAAAAGCCCCTACCGGTGTCACGCTGCCATAGTGCATCGCTGCATGTGGCAAGATCTGTAGTGTGTAATTAAGTATAAAAGTGTAGCTGGTAGAGGCTTATTTCATGTCTTTTAGTTGTTCAAACCATTATTTCAGTTTTCACAATAAATTTTTTCATTCCACTTTTATATTGTTTAGACGTTTATAGTCGCAATTTGTTGCACGCAAAATGAAATAAAATATAAATGTGACAATCGTCAGTAGCAATCCGATAAGAATTGCGAATATTCGTAAACATGTCACTAGAATTTTTAGAAATCCGTCCTAGGTTTAAAAAACAAAGTCCAGATGGCATTGACTCACTCTTAGAAAAATTACAACACGCGATTCAAACCAATGAGGCGCAGATAATGGGTAAAATTACCCATCATCATGCGACGATAAATATTCCTATTGATCAACAGCACTTCTGGTCACCACAGTTAACTTTAAGCTTCGAGACCATAGATGACAAGACCTTAATAAGGGGGTTATATGGTCCCAACCCGAATGTGTGGCTGCTTTTTATGTTTATGTACTTCTTTATGGGGTTTGTAGCACTTATATTGCTGGTGATTGGCATATCACGTTTAAACTTAGGCTTGACCGCATACGTATTATGGGCAGTACCATTTGTGTTTGGAGGCATCTTTGTTTTACGGTTTGCAGGCAAAACCGGTAGAAAATTGGGGCATGAACAAATGTATCAAATTCACGATATTATAAAGCCAGCTGTTTTGTCAAATGCCGTTGATTACCAGGATTGGTAGCACCTGCTTTGTATCATTTGAGAATTTAACCAATATATAGCACATCCATTAAAGACAAATAAGACTAAATAACAGGAATAAGAATCAACATTATGAATTATGAACGTTTCATAAAAAAACTAATCATGAACCTTCGTGTTAACTATGCTTAGGTATAATAGATTGCAATGAAGATACTACTAACCGGGGCAACGGGATATATTGGGAAACGGCTTTTACCAGCATTGGTGGAAGCTGGTCATGAAGTAGTGTGTTGTGTTCGGGATACTAACCGGTTTAATCCGCCCGTCTCCATTGAGCAAAAAATATCCGTAATAGAAATCGACTTACTGAACGAAGAGTCTCTCAATCGTATTCCCGAAGATATAGATTGTGCCTATTATCTTGTCCATTCAATGGCATCGTCCAGTGAATATAAATCGCTCGAAAAAACCTCTTCTATAAATTTTCGAAATGCTATTGAAAAAACAAGTATACAGCAGGTCATCTACCTCAGTGGAATTGTAAACGATACCCAACTATCAGAACACTTAAGTTCAAGAAAAGATGTTGAAACTGAATTAGGGAAAGGTCGTTATAATCTCACAACCCTAAGGGCAGGGATAATTATAGGTTCAGGCAGTGCGTCTTTTGAAATCATTCGTGACCTTGTTGAAAAACTGCCGGTGATGATTACCCCTAAATGGCTAATGACCAAATGCCAACCCATTGGTGTATCTGATGTAATTGCGTTCTTGTCCAAATCCCTATTAAATCCAAAAACGTTCAACCAAAACTTTGACATTGGTGGTCCGGATGTGCTTACCTATAAAGACATGTTACTCGGCTTTGCATTTATTAGAAACTTAAAGCGCACCATTTTTGTGGTTCCTGTTATGACCCCGAGGTTATCGTCGTATTGGCTATATTTTGTAACTTCTACTTCTTACAAACTCGCCGTGTCTCTGGTAAATAGCATGAAGATTGAAGTCATTTGTCGAGACAATGCTATTAATGGAATCCTCGATATTCAGCCCATCACGTATAAAGAAGCGTTAGCGAAAGCATTCAATAAAATTGAAAGCAATGAGATAATATCTAGTTGGAAAGATTCATATTCAAGCAGCGACATAAGCTTTAATGTTTCCGATTTTGTTCAAGTCCCAAGTTATGGATGTTTTGTGGATCAGAGAAAAAGAACCATAGAGGATGCAAAAATGTGCCGAAACAAAATTTGGCGTATCGGTGGCGAGACCGGATGGTATTACGCGGATTGGCTTTGGAAATTGCGTGGGATCTTGGATAAATTTGTTGGTGGGGTTGGAATACGCAGAGGCCGTACAAATAATGCAAAGATAAACCCTGGTGATGCCATAGACTTTTGGAGAGTTTTGTATGCTGACAAAAAAGAAGGTCGTTTACTCCTATTTGCGGAAATGAAGCTTCCAGGAGAGGCCTGGTTAGAGTTTAAAATAGTGGAAAATGAACTCGTTCAAACAGCCACATATAGACCATTGGGATTATTGGGAAGATTATATTGGTTTTTGGTACTCCCTTTTCATGGTATAATCTTCAACGGCATGCTTAAAAAACTTACCGAGAACTACAAAAGCTAAAGTTGCTGAGATAAACAAAAGGTTTCAACCGAGATTGAGATAATGCGTATTTCTAGAAAATCAATGTAGAGGTACGAAAAAATAATTAGTGATTTTAACCGGCAAGTTCAGATTAAAAAACCGTGTGTAATACTGGTCTTGTTATAACTGCCAACAAAAAACCCTTGCAAGTATTTGACTTACAAGGGTTTAATGATATAGGTTGCGGTCTGGACGGGACTCGAACCCGCGACCCCCTGCGTGACAGGCAGGTATTCTAACCAACTGAACTACCAGACCGTAGCTTAAAACAAATCCAAATCTCTCAGACCGTTTTAAATTGGTGTGCAAATATAGATTTTTGAGTAAAAACAAATTAATTTTTTTTCACTTTTATATAGAAAGTCTTCGATGACTAAATATTTCTAACTTTGCCCCTCAATTTTTAACAATCATTCTATGATATTATTGGATTTTGAAAAGCCGATTGAAGAATTACTAGAGCAACTTGAAAAAGCACAAGCCACGCACGAAAAGGGCAAGGTTGATATGACCGATACCATGGAGCAACTTCAAGGTAAAATAGATCAAACGCGTAAAAACCTATATAAGAACCTTACAGGTTGGCAAAAAGTTCAAGTGTCTCGGCATCCAGATAGGCCTTATACTTTAGATTACATAAAAGGCATGACCACTAATTTTATTGAACTGCATGGTGATCGGAACATGGGCGACGATAAAGCTATCGTTGGTGGATTTGCCTCAATTGACAACCAACCAGTTATGATTCTTGGTCATCAAAAAGGACGGAACACAAAAGAACGTCAGTACCGTAACTTCGGTATGGCCAATCCTGAAGGATATAGAAAAGCACTTCGTTTCATGAAGCTTGCTGAAAAGTTTAATAGACCCGTAATTACGTTGATAGACACCCCTGGCGCCTCTCCAGGTTTAGAAGCAGAAGAGCGAGGTCAAGGTGAAGCAATTGCCAAAAACCTGATGGAAATGGCCGTGCTTAAGGTGCCAATTATATGTGTCGTAATTGGAGAGGGTGCCTCAGGTGGAGCACTTGGAATAGGTGTGGGTGATAAAATCGCCATGCTCGAAAATTCATGGTACTCTGTAATATCACCTGAAAATTGCTCTACGATTTTGTGGCATAGCTGGGAATTCAAAGAAAAAGCAGCAGAAGCTTTAAAGTTAACTGGCAATGACATGCTTAAAAATGGTTTGATTGACAAAATCATTAAGGAACCATTAGGAGGCGCGCATAGTGACCGGGAGGCGATGTTCAAAACGGTTAAAAGCGAATTGAAAAGGACACTTAAGGAGCTTAAGGAATTAAGCACAGAGGAATTAATCAATCAACGGATTGAAAAATTCAGCAATATGGGTGTCGTTCAAGAAGACTAACTCAAAACCACTCCAGATTCTGGGCCACAATTAAACAGTAAATCGATAAAACTAAGGTTTGGGATAAAGCCTAGTTTGTTTTCAAACACTTGACCGTATGTTGGTGGGTGTGTGCTTTTTGGGTTCAATTGTATGGACGCAACAAATTCATCTGTTTTTTTGATTGTTTGATTTACCTCTAACCTGTTTCTACCAATCTCAATAGCTTTTAGATTAAGATCCAGCAAAAAGGTCGGTTTGGTATGTAGTAGATTGTCAAACTCATGCGCGTAATAGGCATAAAACGGTGAACTGTTATAGGCCGTCTTTACGCTTCTAATATGATTTTTGACCCAATCTTCAGCATAACTAATTTTAACGTCCTTAAGCCTCATTCGTGACTTTTTGATTGTAGGAATAGACAAGCTTTGCTTGCCATTAGGCCCTGCAATCTCAAAACGACTTCTAAAACTTTGTTTAACCCAGTTCTCATGAACTTCAAGCAAACAATCTTCATCTTGCTTAAAATGTTGCCACCACAACAAAGATGGAAAGCTATACACAGGTAAAACCTTAGTCATGGGCGTTTACGGCTAGATAGAGTTGTGAAACACTTTTCCCTAAAAGAGGGTGCTCATATTGAGGGGCGATTTCGTTTAGTGGTTCTAAAACAAATTTTCGTTCATGCATGTACGGATGTGGGATTTCTAAGAAATCAGACTGATAAATCATATCTCCATAAAAAATGATATCGATGTCTATCAATCGTGGGCCCCATTTTTTTTGCCTCACTCGACCAAGTTCCACTTCCAATTGCAAAATGGATTCAAGCAAAATGGTTGGTTTTATACTTGTAGCATATATGACCGCCATATTCAAAAACGCATCTTGGTTTTCGTTACCCCAAGGTGGTGTTTCGTAAACAGTAGATTGCTTAGTGGGTTCACCCAATAGCTTATTTAAACCCGTAATCGCTTGAGTCAGATTTTGCGACCGGTCACCCATATTTGTTCCCAACAAAAGGACCAAAAGTTCATTTCTGTGTGCTATTTCAAAATCTCTGTCCATAAAACCGATTCAAAGGTCTATTAATTTCTGCCATCTGACAAGACACAAATACAGTCTGGCTGCAATTCCATACATTTGTTACATGGATACCAAGCAAATATTAATTCTTATTGGTTTTGCGATATACTATTTTCTTAGAGCAAATGGAAATAAGGATAAGAAACAGAAAAAGGTAGCACCAAAACGTCCTCAATCAAACCAGAAGGGATCGTCCCGCCAGAAAAACCTAGAAGAAATTTTACGTGAATTGGCCCAGCAAGGAGAAACGCCGATAGAAAAGAAAAAAGAAGCACCTAAGCCGGCATTTGAATATGAGGTGCCAAGCATTGAGGAAATCGAAGACAAAAAGGTTGAGGAACCGAAAGAAACAAAAACCACAAGGATATCATTAGAAGATGATTCACATGAATCAATGCATTTTGACTTACGTCAGGCGGTAATAAACGACGCTATTCTGAATCGTCCGTGGGAATAGGTTGAGAACCTTTAAACACCCAAATCTTTTGACCCAAAAAATTCACAATACTGCTTACTGCAGTGGCTAGAACAAAGGCAAATAACTTATCTGTTTTGAATGCCAACAAACTCGTAGAAACTGACTTATGGCTTGTAAACATTAAGGCAATCTCGTCGTCTTGGAATGTGTGTAACCCCCATTTATTAATCAAAATGTTGATTACAAACGAAATCAAGTAAAGGAAGAAGAAGTTCATCAGCCTTTTATTGTTTCTATCAGACGTTCGCCAGGTCCAAAACTTATTCAGATTATACGTAACAACGGTTCCAGACATAAATCCAAGTCCTTTGTAAACGTCATTCCAATGCATACTGCCGGCTACGATATCATTCGCATTTCCAAGTAAGTTACTTAAGCCGTAGTATATCGCAAAATCAACAAAAACAGCAATGATTCCGCTTATTGTGAATTTGGTAATTTGCTTACTGGTTTGATAGATTGCCATGCTTTGAAAAGAAGGCAAAAATAAGCCATTTGCAATTTTGACCAATTAATGTATGTTGGACACGACATATAATTTATATTTGCACCGCAAATAATAGCCGCATTTAATTATTTGCACATGTCTAACTTATCATCCTCCAAAATTTCTTATCACGGTTTAACTTTTGACGATGTCTTGGTTTTGCCAAAATACTCAGAAGTGTTGCCACGAGACGTTTCTACACACACGCGTCTAACTAAAAAACTTTCTATCAATGTACCAATAGTTTCTGCCGCAATGGACACCGTTACGGAAAGCAAGCTAGCAATCGCAATTGCAAGAGAAGGTGGAATTGGCATCATTCATAAAAATATGTCCATTGAAGCTCAAGCAGCTGAGGTGAAAAAAGTAAAGCGTTCTGAAAGCGGGATGATTAAAGATCCCATCACGTTAACTGGTGACGCAACATTGCAGCAAGCCTTAAATCTTATGAAAGAGCATCGCATCGGGGGCATACCTGTTGTCGATGAGAATGGCATTCTACGCGGTATTATTACAAATCGGGACTTGAGGTTTGAGAAAATCATGACCAAACCAATTTCTGACGTAATGACCAAAGATAATTTGATCACTACAGACGTCGACACAGATCTTACCAAAGCAAAAGGGATTTTGCAAAAACATAAGATTGAAAAATTACCCGTAGTAGATGCAAATGGTGTTTTGGTTGGGTTAATTACGTTTAAAGACATCGAAAAGGTGAAAAACCACCCTTCTTCGTCCAAAGACTCTTATGGTCGATTATTGGTTGGAGCGGCCGTTGGTATCACTGCAGATACTTTAGATAGAGTTAAAGCGCTTTCGGCTGAAGAGGTTGATTGCATTACACTTGATACGGCACATGGACACTCAAAAGGTGTTGCCGATGAATTGAAAAAAATCAAAAAGCATTATCCTGATTTACAAGTTATCGTAGGAAACATAGCTACCGCTGAAGCGGCGAAGTTTTTAGCCGAAGCTGGTGCTGATGCAATTAAAGTTGGCGTTGGACCTGGATCCATATGTACAACCAGAATCATTGCCGGAATTGGAGTTCCTCAACTGTCTGCCATTATTGAATGTGCTGAAGTTGCTCGTCAATACGATGTGCCGATTATTGCCGATGGCGGTATCCGATACAGTGGTGATTTGGTTAAAGCGCTCGTAGGCGGTGCAGATTGTATCATGGCTGGTTCTTTATTTGCAGGAACGGAAGAGGCCCCAGGAGAAACAAGCATCTACGAAGGACGAAAAGTCAAATCATACCGAGGTATGGGCAGTATAGAGGCCATGAAAAAAGGTAGTAGTGATCGTTATTTCCAAGATGCTGAAGAAGGTATTGCCAAATTGGTGCCTGAAGGAATCGTAGGAACTGTTCCTTTTAAGGGAAATCTGAAAGAAGTAATCTATCAATATGTTGGTGGTTTACGTGCTGGTATGGGTTACTGCGGAGCCAAAGATATTGAAGCGTTAAAGCAAGCTAATTTCACCAAGATAACGGGTAGCGGTATGAGAGAAAGCCATCCGCACGATGTGAACATTACCAAGGAAGCACCAAACTACAGTAGATAATGCGTTTTTGGGCACTAGCCTTTCTGTATACGGTCGGTCTAAATGTTTTTGGACAAGACGTTACCTATACAAAAATACCTGGCGGTGAAGAAGTAGTGCTCTACAGCGACAAAACGTGGGACTACAGGATTGACTTTGACTATACGAAGGTCAAACCACATCTGCTCAATGGTCCTTCCTTTACAGGAAACACAGTAGACTCTGGACAAAACGTTGCTTCGGTTGAGTTAAAACAAGTGTTCACTGAAGTATCCGAAGGGTACAAACCTGACGCTTGGTTAAAACGGAATGGATTAGACCTTAACAGGACTATTTACCACGTTTCAAGGATGAAGAACTACCGTGAAATTCCAGATAAAGTTTCGAAATTTTATCAGAAAAGTATTATCACGCAGCACTTTGTAGACTCCTCATATCATTTCATTGCCTATGAAGGGGAAAGAAACAGTGGTCGCTATTTGGTAATCATGAATAAAGCCATGGATTCGGTGATTGCTGCGTTAGATTTTTATTATTACCAGAAAGCTCCTGTGAGTCGCAAATATGGCTACGACGGATATGACTTTACTAGCCAAGGATTAGCTTGGTTAAAGTGTGTAAATGACACCTTATATTTTAGCACTCACCACCGCACCTATGCCGACTCATCAGAAAGAAAGAACGCATATGTCACCTGTTTTGATTTAAAATCGAAAGAGGTAATATGGAGGAGTATTCCTTTGGTTTCAAATGCCAGCACATTTGCACTTCATGGTGATCACGTCTTTACCGGATATGGGTTTACCGAAGAAGATGATTTTATTTATGGTCTAAATCGTTTTACGGGGAAAGTTGTCTTAAAACATCCCTTAAACAAAGGGCCAAGTCAAGTTATAGAAAAAAATAATCAGCTGTACGTTCGCACGTACAATCGGAATTACATCTTTGATATCATAAAGGAAGACTAGCGGAATTTGTATCTTAGTCGTTATCTAAGAAACACATTATGCTAAAGTCATTAAACCGATTGTCCATTTTTATTAAGGTCTTTCTTACGTTGCTCATTCTATTAATCATTGGCTTTGCCATAGTTTCTGGTTCTGAATCTTTTGGAGGTGGTATTAAAGGAATTATCAAAAACAGTCCAAATGCATTACCATGGTTAGGCCTGCTTATTCCTGTAATTATTGCTTGGAAATACGAAAAACCCGGTGCAATTATTATCACTGTATTGGGCTTGGTTGTTGTTTATTTCTTTAACACCGGTCCCAATTTTTTTATGACAACATTTTTAGTCACGTTAACCATTCCCCTGAGTGGTATTGCACTCTGGTTAATTGCCATTCGTAAGGAAAAACTGGATGCTATTTAAGCACCAGCCTACCACTGACTAAGGTGGTATTTGTCGCGATTTTGTAGGTATAGATTCCCCTTGGCAAGTTTTGCAAGTCTAACGTTGTAGACTCATGAACACCATCCTGATAGATTACCTGTTGACCTGCAGTGTTGTATAGACGTATGCTCCCATCAGATACCCCTGAAATGTGTACCAATCCAGTTGCTGGGTTAGGTGAAATAAAGATATCCGTCCCTTCCAGCTGTTTGATATCAAGATTAAACTTGGCCTCAACTTCCTTTTCTACTGTATCCACAGAACACGTATTAGAAACAATTAAGCGTACCGTGTACGTGTTTCTTGTCGCATAGGTATGCTTTGGACTTATTTCCTCAGACGAATTCCCATCACCAAAAGACCAGCTTTGTGACACGTGATCAGCACTTGTATTGACAAACTCAAAATCCATTCCGTCATCATTAACAGAAAAATCCGCGTTGACATCATTCAAAATCGTTGCCGTTTGTTTTGTTGCCCCACTTGTTCCACAACTGTTTTTGGCAGATACAGATAACTCATGATTTCCAGCTGCATTCCAAGCGATTATAACAGCTCGGTCTTTGTTAGAACCAAATATGGCTCCTCCTGAAGCTAGAGACCAGATATATGATGTAGCATCTGTCACTGCGGTTACTTCATACGTTTGATTGCCTTGCCCTATACATGCGGTATCTATAGAGATCGCCATTGGTGCATCCGGTGCGTCTGGTTGTACTGTAAAAGTTAAGAATGCTGTATCGCTGCCAAAAACGTTGGTGGCAATTAATCTTACCGTTTTATCTCCCGACGAGGAGTAGTTCAAAATATAAGGTCCAGACCCTGTTGCCGTTCCTGTTGACGCATCAGTGCCAAAATCCCAAGCATATTTCGTCACCTTACCTTCGGTTTTGTCTGTAAAACGTACGTCTGTTCCCGGACAAGGGGTTTTTATGTTGATGTCGAAGGCCGCTTTGGGCTTGGTAATATTGCAATCGTTAGCCGTTATCGGTTTATACAAATCCCGCCCACACACTTTGCCTGCTTTACTTTCATCACGGACATAAATCCCGCCGTCCAAATCATCTTTGTGCAAAGTTGTTTTGCGCTCGCCATTGGTCAAGCTATAATGCATGATTTTAGTATCATCTATCACATGTGACAGTTGATGTCCGTGTCCGAGCTCGTGGGTTGCCACAGTTTCGAAGTCGTACTGACTTGTTTGTGGTTTAGTTGTACCGTAATACCAATTTCGTGTCGAATCAAATGAAATATCAAGCTCTGACACATAAAAGAAAGCGTTGCTTCCTTGTGTGCATCCACCATACCAGCTGCCGCATACACCAAGTCGACTATCACCGAATTTAGTAAATAGAACGATGTTAATGTTGTCTTTTACAGCGACTTGAGCTGTTGTAGTTGATGTATTAATATCCCAATTCATGAGCGTGCCACATCTCCAATTTTGCGCCGCACGATAAAAAGCATTTACCGCATCTGTTTTTGGCGAAAAATTAGTCGACATCGTCCACCGATAACCACCATTGCCGTTTAAGTCTATATGTCGTGGTTGGAAATATCCTGAGTCCACAGAAGAGGTCCCTTGAAATGGATAGTTTGAATGCGCATAACGCACCACAATTGAGGCTGAAGACATACCAGTCTCGCTGCTATTGTTTGTCACTCTAATCTTCCCAGACCCCGCTCTTGGTGGCATATAGACTTCAATTTTGCTGTTGCTCCAAGATTTAAAAGAGGAAGGATAGTGTAACTCCTTAAACCGACCATCGCCGTAGTTTGGGTCTACAAATTCTATATAACCTTTGCCTTTTATGATACCAAAATTGCTTCCAGTAATGGTTAACAATTCACCTGCACCTGCAGTTATCGTATCTTTATCTATTGAGTTGATTACAGGGTTGGCTAGTGGTTTAATAGAACCCATTCCAAGTGGGTTGTTGCCAATTCTCCTTTTCTGTTGATGGCTATATTGTTCAATCAGTGGAAACAAATGCGTCTTTATGTTTTCAAACTTTTCGAAATATCCATGAGCTACATGCTCTACCTTGTCGTACTTAATGAAAGACTGAACACTTGCCACGGGTTGAAAAAACTGACCCGTCTTTGAAGTAAACTTTAAGTCAGACGATTTGAGTAAGAATATACCGACCTCACCAACCTCTACTTGTAACGATGGCTCGCGTACCAAAGCCGTTAATCCCACAATTCCGCCTTCCGTAATTAGTTCAATGTGATGTGAAACGTTTTGACCCTTAAATACCGTCGAAACTTCGAGAAGGTTTGTTGTATAAATGAAGTTTTGTGCGTCGTTCCAAAAACTTTGCTTTTCTATGATTGTGGCTTCCACTACAAGGTCAGCCATATGTACCTTTTTTTCTAAACTAAACGGAACCACAGTGCATTGCGGATACGCAGAAATTGAGATTAGAATTACTATTGAGAGGGTAATTAAACGGTTCATGAATGAGTTTTTTCCAAATATCGGGTAAAATACGAATCCGATTTTGTTCCTGTTTAATCATACCTTTGAAACCGTATAAAAAATGACACAACCCTTCTCAACTAAAATCGGAATAATAGGCGGTGGCCAATTAGGCAAAATGCTTATTGAGAGCGCAAAACCCTGGAATGTTGAATTTAACATCCTCGAAGCCAGTAAAGATTGTCCTTGTTTTGAATATGCATCCACCTTCATTGAAGGAAGCTTAATGGACGATGAAAAAATCAAAGAACTTGCGGCCATTAGCGATGTGATTACCTACGAGATTGAACACGTAGGTGTTGAAACACTAAAGTTTTTGGAACAGAATGGAACTGCGGTAATTCCTTCAGGATCGATATTAGAAATTATCCAGGATAAGGGCGTACAAAAACAATTTTACAAAGACAACGGCCTTGCTACGTCGCCGTTCATTATCGTCGATTCCTCTGAAACTTCTCAATTGGATTTGAGTCGATTTCCAGGAAACCGAGTTGTGATAAAAAGTTGTAAAGGCGGATATGACGGCAAAGGCGTTTCAATCATGTCTAAATCTGATATCTCGAATGGTAAAACACCAGAAGTTTTTCAAGGACGCGTAGTCTTAGAAAATTTTGTACCAGAGGTGACTGAATTGTCTGTGATTGTAGCGAGAGATGCCTCAGGTGATATTCGTAGTTTTCCAATTGTGGAAATGGTATTCGATCCTGAAATTAATCTTGTAGACTATCTTTTTGCACCTAGCGCTGTTAGCAATCAAGTTAAAGACCAAGCAAACACCTTAGCAGTAAAAGCCATAGAAGCATTAAATGGTGTTGGCATTTTTGCCGTTGAGCTTTTCCTAACTAAAGAGGGAGAAGTAATCATAAATGAAATTGCGCCAAGACCACATAACTCTGGTCACCACACCATCGAGGCCAATTATACATCACAGTACGAGCAGTTGATGCGCATTATGTTGAATATGCCATTGGGTGAGACTGATTTAATTACCCCGGCCGTAATGACCAACATCATAGGTGCTGATAACGTAACTGGAGCATATACACTTGGTGGCCTTGAAGATCTAATGGCTACCAAAGGTGCCTATTTGCATTGGTATAATAAATCTGTTACCAAACCCGGAAGGAAAATGGGCCATTTTACTGTGCTCGATTCCGATTTAGATTCAGCAGTACAAAAATCGCACGATTTAAAGCGTATGCTTAAAACACAGCCTCAGTAATATTATCTCAAATATGGTAGCTTTGCCTAAACAAGTATTTGTAATATGGCAATCCACGTTGGTATAATCATGGGATCTGATTCTGATCTCCCTGTTATGTCTGAAGCAGCTAAAGTTTTAGATGAGTTGGGTATCGCATACGAGCTTACCGTAGTAAGTGCGCATCGCACTCCAAAACGTCTATACACGTATTCAGAATCCGCCGCTGATAAAGGTCTTAAAGTAATAATTGCTGGCGCCGGTGGTGCAGCACATTTACCTGGCATGGTGGCTTCATTGACCCCGCTTCCGGTTATTGGAGTTCCCGTTAAATCTTCAACCATGAGTGGTATAGATTCACTTTATAGCATTGTTCAAATGCCTCCTGGAGTTCCTGTGGCCACAGTGGCTATCAATGGTGCACAAAACGCAGGCATATTAGCTGCTCAAATAATTGGTTCTTCTGATAAATCTGTCCTCGATCGAGTAACTGCATTTAAATCTAGTATGGAAAATAGGGTACTTGATAAGGCTGATCGCATAGAAGATATTGGCTTTAAATCGTATTTAGATAAATCATGATTATTCATGAAGACACATTAATAAGCGATGACGTTTTAAAAGAGTTTTTCGCTTGTGACGTTGTAAAGTGCAAAGGCGCCTGTTGTATAGAAGGCGATAAAGGAGCGCCAATATCCAAAAGTGAGGTCGCTGAAATTGAGAAGATTAAATCAACCATATATGAAGAGTTGAGCCCAGAACACATCGATTTTATAGAGGAAAATGGCTTTTATGAAGAAGATGACGACGGAGAGCTTGTTACCACTTGTATGGATGATGGTAAATGTTGTTTTGTGGTTGAAAATGCGAACGGCATACTGAACTGTGGAATTGAAAATGCGTATTATAAAAACAAAGTCGATTTCATTAAACCCATAAGTTGCCATTTGTATCCCGTAAGAATTAAAGAATACGAAACCTATACCGCTTTAAACTATCACCAGTGGTATCTCTGTTCTGATGCTTGTGACAAGGGTAATTCCGAACAAATCAAGGTGTACGAATTTGTTGAAACAGCTTTAAAACGTCGATTTAGCGATAACTGGTACGACGGATTAAAACAAATCGACGCCGAGTTGAATAATACTAAATAGAGGACTTTAGCTGGAAGGTTACCAAACGAGGAGCACCGATGTCGGCCGGCCTATCCATATATTCAACGTTTCCATAATTATTAACGATAAGCGATAATCTTAACCGATAACTCAATTGGTAAGACATCCTCAAATCTGTAATCCAATAACCCTTCGGATTTAAGTCAAGCCCTGTTTGAATTCCTGGAACAAAGAATGCGAACACCGGATCAATAAATGCTTTATCGATGTTTTGAACCTGACTTTGGTAACGCCAAGATGCGCCAATTGTAAATCGTTTCAAACGATAGGAAACGTCCATTTTAAAGGTTCTTAAACTTCTATACTTAAGCACGGCATTTGTTGTATCTGAACTTGTAGATGCATAAGACAATGCCTTACCTACGCTGTCGTTTGCAAATACATAATTGGGGTTATCAGCTACTGGAAGAGAACTTGTATATCCTCCAAAAACGCGAACATTCCCTTTCAATATTTTCATCTGTCCAACAACACTCAAGTCCACGCCTTTAATACTTGTTGGCCCAGTATTGACAGATTTGAAGCCCAGACCTAAACCGTTTCCTACAGATATATCACTTGACCATTGGCCAAACGTGAATTCCATCATGTTTTCATAAGACATCTGAAAAAGTGCAATGTCCAGATATCCTTTAACCTTCTTGATCTTAAAACCTTGTTTTATGCCAATTTCAATGTTGTCACCAGTTTCAGATTTTAAATCATCGTTGGGATATACAGATATAGCGCCAACTGTTGTCTTTATGTATGTTTCACCAATGGTCGGAAATCGATAACCTTGACCATAACTTGCTCTCAGATACGTCGCTTTCGTTAAGCCGTAATTCATTCCTGCACGAAACACCGGTTTCGATTCTGAATAATCATTCAGACTATAATTCTCGTAACGTATACCTAAAGAATACGTTAGTTTATTCCACTTGTGATTCAACTGGCCATATAACGCTTGATTACTCGCCTTTTGTGTTCCAGTAAACAATGGACTATTGGTGACCGTCGAAATAACAGTGGCTCCATAAACAAAATCAATATCGTTTTTAATCGGATACGTGGATTGATAATCGGCATACAACATGGTACTTTTATTGGATTGATTATTGGATGTGTCTCCGTTATCCACCTGATTGTCAATACTTAAATACCTTGTTTTTAGTTTGTGCTGCCAGCCCTTTTTTGTTTTATAACTCATAAAGGGATCTACCCGAAATTTCAGTCCATCGGTTACTGTTGTTTGATCATCTAAGGCATTATAGGCGCTATCATAGCTTTTCCAAAGTAAAAAAGAACCATTATTCGTTGATAACAAGTGTGTTCGTACACCCATATTAAACCTTTCATTTACTCTATATCGATAATCCAAACCCACATGAACCCTTTCATCAAAATCACCAAATCGGTAGCCTTGGTCGTCGATATATTCCAAACTCGTCACAAAGTCGTGCTTTCCCTTTCTTCGCAAATCTGTAACACGTACACCATTGGAATTTTGTTTATTACCGGTCCATTTTAAAGTTTCTCTTGAAGCATTTGCGTATTGTCCTGTGTATAAAGTAACCTTGGTGCGTGCTTTTTGACCTGGCCAAGATGACCGGATGTTAATCATTCCATTCAAAGCAGACGAACCATACAGCACTGAACTGGCTCCTTTTACCACTTCCATGTTCCGAATATTGTCTGTTGTTATGAAATTCCATTGAACCTGGCCAGCATCACCACTCATCAGTGGTATTCCATCGACCACAACAAGTGCTCTTGTGCCTGCTCCATAACTCCAACCAGCCCCGTTTCTTATGTTTATTTGACCATCCGTGACTACTACGCCCGGAACCTGGTTCACGATTTCATCGGCGGTTACCGTGTTTTTATCAACTATTAAACTTGGGCTAATAGCTTCAATCGAAACAATTTGATTTTTTAAAGCCCTGCCTACTTTATCGGATCCGATTACCGTTTGATCCAGCATAGTACCGTATGCATCATTAAGCGTGATACGAGAGCCATTTACAAAATCCGCAGTCAAAAGGGTGCGTGATTTGTAAGATATGTGACTAATTTCTAACTGTTTAGACGAGGTAATCAAACTAAATCTACCCAATGAATCCGTAATGGCTATGTTGGTAGTACTGTCTAAATCCTTGATTACGGCATCCACAATTGGCTGCTTTGATTCATTAATTATGAACCCGTTTATCGGTCGTAATTGCGCTTGAGCAATGCCACTGAGCATAACTGCGATAATCAAAATATACCATTGCTTCATCCCTCTATTTTTAACTAAATTCGTGTTGTACAATTTTAATAAAAATATGCGACGCATTCTTCTTATAATCCCAATCATGCTTTTCACCCTACTGGGGTTTAGCCAAAATTGCATATCTGACCAAAACATAACGGACGTAGGATTTCATCCCAAAACGATTGAACCAGCTTATGTTGATTCAGCCTATAAACAGGTACTTCAGGTGCGCATATTTAAAGATACCTCGGTAGTTTTGAACGGCAACCCCGTACTGGCCACTATTGACTCGATTGTGGTGACAGGGATTGAAGGAATGCCTTCTGGTTTTTATTATACCTGTGCGCATAAAAACTGTACGTTTATTCCGGATTCAACAGGTTGTGCAACTATGGAAGGTACGGCGTCAAAAGGCGATATCGGGGAATATCCTTTAGACATTCAAATTAAGATTTATGCCAAAATATTTGGCACGGTTAGCACGACGCAAGATGACACCATAAGACAATTTACCATGTTTGTGGAAGATTT
The DNA here is from genome assembly GCA_905478335.1 of uncultured Bacteroidia bacterium. Taxonomy (GTDB): domain Bacteria; phylum Bacteroidota; class Bacteroidia; order NS11-12g; family UBA9320; genus UBA987. Next base: position 28,089 of record CAJQIC010000030.1, read on the forward strand.
AAGCAGCGCTAATTCATTAACAAAACAACGAACATACCTATATCCAAACCCAACAAGCAATGGGATGTTGCGCTTGTCAAATTCGTTTTTTGAAGATTTAGCTTCTGTAACTTGCCTTAATGCATTGGGGCAGCAGGTAGATTTTAACATCGTAAATGGCAAAATGAACTTAGTCAACCCAGTAGATGGTTTGTATACCATTTCACTGCAGACCAAATCAGGTCAAACCTTTACCGAGCGAGTGTTGTTTAACCATTAAAGCAACTTATTTACATGACACGTGTTGTAGTAGGTCTTTCTGGAGGCGTTGACTCATCTGTAGCCGCAGCATTATTGCTAGACCAAGGTTATGACGTTATTGGTGTGTTCATGAAGAACTGGCACGATACTGATGTTACCATTAGTGACGACTGCCCTTGGGAAGAGGACAGTAAAGACGCACTGATTGTTGCTGAGAAACTAGGAATACCATTTCAAACCCTTGATTTAAGCGCAGTTTATAAGGAGCGGATTGTTGACTATATGTTCGCAGAATATAAAGCTGGACGTACGCCTAACCCGGATGTATTGTGCAACCGTGAAATTAAGTTCGATGTTTTCTTGGAGGCTGCTCAATCCTTGGGTGCCGACTTTGTTGCCACGGGTCATTATTGCCAAAAAGAAATCACGAAGTCTGAAGATGGAGACATCATGCACCTCATAGCTGGCAAAGACCAGAATAAGGATCAATCGTACTTTTTGTGCCAAGTCAACCAAGAGCAACTTTCGAAAGCGCTTTTCCCGATTGGCCATTTAGAAAAGAGTGAAGTACGCGCCATTGCGAAGGAAAGAGACCTTATTACCGCAGATAAAAAAGACTCTCAAGGTTTGTGCTTTATTGGCAAAGTGCGTTTACCTGATTTTCTACAACAACAGTTAAAACCAAAGTCTGGAAATATCGTTGAGATATCTCCAGAGTCCGGTTTATATGAATCTCATCCAGAAAACGCCATGCACGAAATGGCGTATCAAGAAAGTGACGGTTCTTTAGTTGGAAAACATCAAGGTGCTCACTTTTATACCATAGGCCAGCGAAAAGGTCTTGGCGTTGGTGGCAAAGAAGAACCTCTTTTTGTAATAGGTACAAATGTTGATTCCAATACGATTTACGTTGGAATGGGCGACCATCACCCTGGTCTATCGCGCAAAAGGTTATTTATACAGGATTCGGATGTGCATTGGGTGAGACCTGACGTATCACTAAACATCGGAGAAGAACGAACGTATTTGTGCCGAATACGGTATCGACAATCTTTGCAAAAAGCGACATTATCTCGAACCCAAGAAGGTTTAATCATTTCATTCAATGAGCCGCAAAAAGCCATCGCAGCAGGTCAGTTTGCCGCATGGTACGACGGTAATGAGTTAATAGGTAGTGGAATTATTAGTGCTTAATCGAACCTAAAGCCAAACCTAATATCTATCCTGTGATAGAATATTTCTTCTTTTATTTCAGCAATCCTATTGGATCCAAATTCCCAAACAAATCCTTGATATTCAGCCTTTAGTGTTTGATACTTATATCCAAACTTTAAATACCAACTTCTGTTTTCGTGGCGTTTATTGGTAATGCCAAAGCCCGGGTTAAAGTAAAAACCCCCAGTTACTTTTGAATTATCACGCCAACTATATTCAGACAAGTGAGGGACTCCGTAACCTGTACCATAGAAATAAAACCATGAACGGTTTTGCTCTTTGAATCTTCCATAATACTCTATTCCCAGTGGTATAACCGTAACGTCTGGCCACAAATAAGCATCGTAACCCGCCGTTGCGGCAATGTGGTGCCGATAGCCAAAACCCTTTCCATACCCAAAATTCACGCTCCCCCCGGCCACTGGGTAACCCCAGTAATCCAAACCAAGTGGAACCCCAAAGTCAAAAAAGAAGTAGTTACTAGAATCGTTAAATGGTTTGTTAGATTTTTTTGGTCTGACTAAAGCCTTAGCCCGCTCCTTTATCTCAGCATCAATGAAACTAACACTGACAATATCACCCCAAGGAATGTGTAAGGTGTCTTGCTGGTTAACAAACAAGTCGATACTGTTCTGGTAATCAATGGTAAGCACCTTGCCTTCAATTGTTGCTCCAGATTTTAACTCGACCCGTGCATAATTTTGTTTACTCTGGGCATCAGAGGACAAAGCCAAAAGGCTAAACATCGAGATTAGTAGAATATGAACCAATCGTGATTTTTGGCGAGGATAAAGTCCTAAAAACTTTGTTAGTTTTGAATGCATTTTGGCGGAATTTATGAAAAACCTTCCTGTTTCTTTAGTCATTTTTATTTCAGTTTTAATACTGAATTCATGCGCTTCAAATTGTGACAAGTCGGTTTACTATTACGCAAAAGTACCCGTATATGGCAGCTTAGAGTCGCTCAGAAAAGGTGTTGAAGTAACTGACGTTCAATCCATGGACACAATTACTAAAATAGTGGAACTGAACCATGCATACTTTTTGGAAGAAAAAGGCAAAGGAATACACGTTATCGATAAAGTAAGCTTCAATGAACCCCGCTTAGTTTCCTTTATTCGTATTCCAGGTTTTCTGTCGGCTGAAGCAATCAACAATACATTGTTTATTGGTCAGGCAACTGATTTATTCAGTATCAATGTGTCTGATCTTAACTCAATTCAAGTGAGCTCCCGTGTTAAAAACGTGCTTAATGCTGGTTTTGTCAAATCCGACTCGTTCATAGTCGGTTACACAGAAGCCTATATTCGCTTGGTTCTTGAGGATGCCAAATGTGCTGAAACATACATTTATCCCGAAAACAGTTCTGAATTTCTTAGCCTGTCTGTCGAACCACACATTAACCTGCATATCACCAACAATCATGTACATGCTTGCGATAACAACAATGTTTCTAGTTTTTCAATAAACAATGATGACCTCCTTTTTAGAGCGTCAAGTCCCATTGGTACTGGAAGAAACACAACGAGCCCAACAATAAGCAGTACGCCAGAATTTTTAGCCGTTGGCACACCGACGTCAAATATCTTCCTTTTTCAAAATGACGGCTCGTTAAATCGCGTTGTTTCCACCTTTGTGAGCAGTCCGTTTACCTGCGGAAAATTCTCGCTATTTCAAAACACTGCGATTTACACTGACTTTGAAACAAATCCGGCACAAGGCTGTGGCTCACAAAACAGCATGCACATCCACCCCATTAATGGACTTAGCCAACCATTTATACCACGACAGTTTTCGTTCACTCAACCACAATACACGTCAATCGTTGATTCAACTTTGCTATTATGCGATGGCAGTGCGGGATTTAGTTTGTTCGATTTTAAAAACCCAAGTATGTTTAACCCTGATACTGACAAGTTCGACGCGTTGACTAACGTCCATGCTGCCGTTGGTGTTTTATCTACAGAAAGGGCCTTGGTTTGGGGGAATGATGGTTTGTTTTATTTCGATGTGAAAACACCATCCAATATCCAATTGATTACGGAAATAAAATAAAGGGCGTGAAAGTTGAAAAATCCCTAAAAAATAGGATTTGGCCCCCAGCAATATCGCAACCTTCCACCGTTTGACTTACGTCTCTTTCATCGAAATGAATGAGGCCTGGTTTTGAAACACCGGTTAAGCCGGTAAAGTATAAGTGTTGAATTTTTCAATCGGATTCAACGCCCTGATTCAAAGGTAACTTTTTTTATCCCTCACACCCTTAGATAATGGCATATTTTTGTCTTATTAATTATGCGTCATTTACACGGTAAAAACTCATTGGTGAGCATCATTCTTCCTTTTAAAAATGAAGAGAAATACCTAGAGGAATGTATCGACTCAATTATTAACCAATCCTATGAGAATTGGGAGTTGGTTTTAGTAGATGATAACAGCACAGATAAGAGTCCTGAAATTGCTCAAAATTGGACCAAAAAAGATAAACGTGTTAGATACTTTAAGAATCCAAACAGTGGCGTAATCACTGCGCTTCAATACGGGTTTAAACAGTCCACAGGTAATTTGATAACCCGTATGGACGGCGATGATGTCAAATCAACGGACAACCTAGAGCAGTTAATTTTTGCCGTGTCACCTGGTACAATTGCGGTAGGTCAGGTTCAATATTTTAGAACAGATGGACTAGGTGCAGGCTATTCTCAGTATCAAGACTGGCTCAACCAATGCACCCAAACAAACTCAAACTTTACGCAGATATACAAAGAGTGCGTGGTACCATCTCCATGTTGGATGGCACATCGAAACGACTTCATACTTTCAGGGGGTTTTGAATCAGACATCTACCCCGAAGACTATGATTTATGCTTCCGATTTTATAAGGCCGGTCTTAAAACGCAAGGCACTAAAGGCATTATTCATAGATGGCGCGATCATCCAACCCGAACAACCCGTGTTTCAAACCATTATTCGGATAATCGTTTTATGCAACTAAAGCTTCACTATTATGGTTTAATCGATTTGAAGGACGATAAGGATTTGGTTTTGTGGGGCGCTGGAAAAAAGGGCAAAACGATAGCCAAACATTGGGCGGACAACGGAATACCATTTACGTGGCTCACGGATAATCCTAAAAAAATTGGTCACGATATATACGGGACTATTTTAAAATCTAGCGAAGCATTCAATCCAACTTCGACACATCAAATCGTCATTGCTGTTGCAGACAAACAAGGACAAATAGAAATAGAAAACATGCTCGAGAAAGCCGAGTCCGAGGTGTATTGGTTTTGTTAGGCTAGTTCGAAAACAGTTATCTCTGGCCAGATTCCAAATCGGCCGGGAAAACCTAGGTACCCAAATCCTCTATTGACATACAGTTGTTGGTTTCCTTCCTTATATAAACCAGCCCATTCTGGGTATACATACTTAATTGGACTCCACTTAAAACCCCCTGTTTCGATTCCGAATTGCATACCATGTGTGTGTCCACTAAACATAGCGTCCACTTGCGGATAATCCTTTAGTATTTCGCCTCGCCAATGGCTAGGATCATGTGAAAGAAGTAATGTTGGTGTACTGGCATCAACTCCGGAAATCGCCTTAGACATGTCTCCGTACTTTTTAAAGTGCATTTTCGCCCCCCAATTTTCTATACCTACAACTGCAAGTTGTTCTCCATTTTTTTCAATAATTTCATGCTCATTCATCAGCAATTTCCAGCCAAGATTATCATGAACTTTTTGAATTTTAGCCTTGTTTGCCGGAAGGTCTGTCCGTTTAAATCCTGGCACATATTCGCCATAGTCGTGGTTTCCCATTGTTGCAAACACACCTAACGGTGCACTGATTTGTGAAAAAACATCTATATAATCATCCATTTCGCTGGCATCGTTGTTGACAATGTCACCCGTGAAAAAGACCATGTCTGCGTTTTGCTCGTTGATGACGTTAACCCCTCTTTGTACGGCATCTTTACTCCAAAAACTACCACTATGAATGTCAGAAATTTGTACCAGTTTTAACCCTTTAAAGGCTTCGGGCAAATTGTCAATTGTCAATTTTTGATTAACCACTTGGTACTGGTGAGAACCTCGGATAACTCCGTAAGAAAGCGCAGCACCAAAACTAGTTGCGACCAACGCTCCCGACTTCATTATAAAAGACTTCCTTGTAATCCCGCCTTCTGATTTTGCATTGGACTGAAAAAAGGTACCTATCCATTGTATTACTCTAACAACATCGTCGATAGCCATAAACAAGCCCCAAACCAATTGAATCATTAAAAAGATAAAAAAGTAGCTTAGCGTCACCTTTGTCCAAAAAGTCATTGGGTTTGAGCGCATATGCGTTGTTGTGTATGCTAAACATGCATAGGCGAGGGCCACAACAACCCAATACAGGATTTTGAAAATCGTAGAAGACTTGCCTTCAAAATTTTGAATAATGACCTTATACCCCTGAAAAACATACATGTTTAGCAAGAGAAGTATTCCAAGAAAAATAACAATTCGTTTCATAACCTGTCTTCGGCGCGCTTAAAAGCGATGCAAAGAAGACAAATCAGCCTCACATTTGTTTCTTTTTTTATCGATTAAACTCCGGTTCTAGACACTTTTTGTAATTATTCAAAACAACTTTACCTATTTAATTGTCTATACATATAATTTTGTTACATGTCACTCGAAGAAGATATCAAGCAGGAAAAATTTAGTTCGGAGTATCACAAGCTGACGATAAACATTGCGTTTACCAATAGCTATTTGACCAATTTACTAAACAACTACCTAAAGCCGTTCGACCTTTCTATGCAACAGTACAATGTACTGCGTATTATACGTGGTCAGCACCCTAACCCTGTCTCTATCAACACGATAACAGACAGAATGATAGACAAAATGAGCAATGCCTCGAGGTTGGTAGAAAAGTTGCGTAAGAAAACTATGATACACCGTCAAACCTGTAACACCGATAAGCGTCAGGTAGATGTTTGTATCACGACTAAAGGTCTAGAAATTTTAGCAGAGATCGATGCATTAATGGATAGATACGAAAAAAAGTTTACGCATATTGATCTAGCAGAAATATCAGTGGCTAACAAAGTTTTAGATGACTTAAGAATAAACAACAAATGACTATAAATTTAAAAAAAATTACCATTTTAACTGTCATTGGCTTAACGCTAATGAGTTTTACAGCAGCAATTACGGCGCAAACTGATTTCACGATATTAGCGAGCAAAAGCAACGTTAAATGGACAGGTTATAAGCCTGGAGGTCAGCATAAAGGAACAGTAGACGTAAAAAGTGGATCGTTTGCTATGGATGGCGATATCATTCAGTCCGGTTCAGTAGTCATTGACATGACAAGTTTAAAGGTTACCGATTCAGAAAGTCAAAAGTTATATAATCACCTTAGAGGGGAAGACTTTTTTAATGTGAAGGAGTTTAAGACGAGCACGTTGGTCATAAAAAGCAGTAAATCTGTAAATGCTGACTCCAATGGTAAACATACTTTAGAAATCACTGGCGACATGACGATTTTGGGCAAAACCCAACCAATCACATTTAAAGCTGTCAACACAGCCAAAACGGATAATTACATGTTTTATAGCACCAACTTGTCGATTGATCGAACCAAGTTTGGTATAACATATAAGTCAAGCATGCTAGGCGATGCCATGATTAATGATGACTTTGATTTAGCGATAAAATTAATTGCTAAAAAGAATTAGAAAAAGAACAATGATAAAAAAAGGCCTCATATGAGGCCTTTTTTTATGCCCTATGCCGACTAACTAGAGTCCTAAAATTTCTTCGATACTGTTTGAAGACACCGCATGATATCCTGGCTTTGCAATTTCATAAACGCGCGTCCCCCATTCTTTACCCTCTTCCGTTTTCACTAACGCTTCGTACAAGGGAGATAAGAACTTTCGACGACCCACTGAAGTAAGAAAGCTTTCCATGTTTTGGTATGCTGGTTCGTACTCCACTGCAATGCAGTGTTGGAACCAATCACAAAGTATTTCGTTATTTCCGCTATTGGTCAAATCAAATACGTTGTCCAATTCAGCCACTTGGTTTACATCCAACTTATCTTTCAAGCCTCTCAAAAAGTATAACCAATGATGTGTTGTCCAGTTCTCAGTGATGAGTTGGTCAGCGTGGTCTCCATTCATAAACTTGAGTATCTCTACCTCCACTTTTTTCAATTCTTCCGATTCTGGGTTTGGTGCAGAACTAGGTAGGCCTGGTCCATAAATCCATTCTTTAGGTTGAATTTTGGCATATAAGTTGGAATCGCCCTTTAACAAATGTTCATCGAGGTAAGCCTCAAATTTGGCCGTGTTCATGGACTTAAAGGCATTTTCTGAAAAATACTGCTTCAAGAAAACATCGAATTTTTCGCGACCAACGGCGTATTCTATGGTTTGAAGAAAGAATCGACCTTTTTCGTACGCAATATCCGTCAAACCATCGTCTGGGTTTCTTCCGGTCAACGCCAAATACAAATGCGTATCATCCACTTTGTTTTCTCTGGTCAACCGTTCTATTGTATGTTTCAACTCACCCATTCCAAGCTTGGTTTGCATCTCTTCATAAGGCTTGCCGAATATTTTTTCCATTATACGTTGCTCAAAATAAACCGTGAATCCCTCATTTAACCAGAAGTCGTCCCATGTTTCGTTGGTTACTAAATTACCCGACCATGAATGCGCAAGTTCATGCGCTATCAAGGCAACAAGGCTTCGATCACCAGCAATAATTGTAGGCGTTGCAAAAGTCAACCGTGGGTTTTCCATGCCACCAAATGGGAAACTTGGAGGAAGCACCACGACATCGTATTGACCCCAAGCATACTTGCCATACAATGCCTCTGCACTATCAATCATGCTTTGCATATCCTGAAATTCCCAAACACATTTTTTTAACATGCTTGGCTCGGCATACACCCCACAATTTCTTCCCAACTGCTCGTATTCCAAATCACCAACCGTTAAAGCCAATAAATAAGAAGAAATAGGTTGATTCATGGTGAAAGCATACACACCATCTTTGGTTTTCTTTTGCCCATTCTCAGCACTCATCAGGGCAATCAAATCAGGTAGTGTTTTAATGCTTGCGCTATAGGTAAATTTTACACCAGGACTATCTTGACAAGGAATCCACGTACGTGCTAAAATCGCTTGTGACTGGCTAAACAGATAAGGGTGCTTTCCACCTGCGGTTTGCTCTGGTTTTAACCACTGTAAAGCCTCGGCTGATGGGCTGGTTTCGTAAAACACCGTGACACTCTTAGTTTTCTTTTTTAGGTTTATGGCCAAATCTTGTCCAAAATATTCTACATCTTCAGACAATAAAAACTGTGCCTCAGTGCCGTCGTCCAGAAGGATTTTTTCGATTTGCAGTTGACGGCTGTCAAGGTGCAAAACATTTACCTTTGTTTTGCGATCTAAATCCAGACGCACACTGCCTTTTAGGACCCTTTTCTCAAAGTCTACGGCTAGGTCAAGGTGCATATGTTGGATTGAGACATCCTGCGGATTACTAAAGGAATGCGCATCCGATGTTACCTCTTTAAGTTGGTCAGTAGATCCTTGATCAGAATCTGATTTTAAATCGGTATTGTTTTTGCAACTATTAAGTAAAGGTAGTGAAAGTAAGATCAGGCTTGAACTTACGGTAAGTCTAGTAATTCTGTTCATTCTTATCGATAACTTGGGGTCAAATATAGCATCACTACAATAAAACAATGTTTATAACGTTCAATGCGTAACCGAAAATTTAATTATGCAAAGTGAACTATATGTATAATTTTGCACAACTTGTTAAGAAATGAAAAAGATTAATAAACTTAAACCACTACAAAAACAATCATGGCTAATTCGATTTAGCCTAGTGTTGGCTTTGTTATGCAGCTTGGCTTTTATTTCTAATGCTCAAGACGATGAATACTCGGATGATTATTCTGACGACTATTCCTCTGATTACTCTGAAGACTATGATGAAGACTACTCTGAAGACAGCAGTGATGACTACGGAGACGATGGTGATTATGGCGACGACTACGGAGATGACTTTGGAGATGCTTTCGGCAGCAGCGAACGTGAAGAGTACGTTCCTAAGAAAATAATTCGTAAACCTTACATTCGATTCGTTCCTCCTTATGACTCTACAAGAGAGCTTGTATTGTACAAAGCGGTTATAGAGGTAATGGACAGAGATGGTTATGAGGTAGAGATTGACACAATCCGTTTCCGCACAAATCAATGGTTAGAAGCTGAATTCGGTAAAAATTTGAAAAAGTTTTTAACGATGGACGGTATCAATGATGCAGCTGGAGAAAACGAACACAAAATAACAATACATGGCATGTTCCCGTGCGAAATTCAACCAAATGAATTTACAACAGTTACAGAGGGCATGGTAGAATACGACATGGAGATACGTGTTAGAGATGGTAGATACCGTTATACGGTAAAGAATCTAGTTCATATCGCTGAACCTCGTCCAGGAGAGAAAGAAGGAGAAAGAACATACTTCGAATACCTTATGAAGAGTGAAGACGATGTTCGAGCAGGCGACAGAATTTTAGTTGCTGCAGATAAAAAAATAAACTCCATGATGACTGAGTTGCAGAAAACTTGTCAAACAAATCCAATCGAAGAAGACGACGACTGGTAGACAGCAATTCTATAAAAATATTGATAACCCTATGTCAACTGGCATAGGGTTTTTTAATGCCTAAACTTTAGGGTCTTGATAAAGCCAAAAGGATGTTAATGGCCTTTTTTGTTATGTTCTATTTGTTGCGCATGTTTTTGATTGCACGCCAGATAACCGGAGGCATCCAGTTTGAGGCGAAATTGACAACAGCGTTATATTTCCGCATGCTTTTCTCGCTCTCCACTCCTTTTCTGTCTACAAACAATGTTGTGTGATCTTCTAGTCCTTCATTCACCTCATGTGATGGCCGACCATTGGTGTAATAATATAGCGCTAAAGAACGTCTGCTGCGGTCTTCAGGACAGTTCAACTTATCGGGATGTCCATGGTAAGAAAAATCAGTCGTTGAGAACATGGCCATACGATTAAATAAGGGCAGAATCTTCTTTTCTCCTTTTGTCATATCATCGTTCCAAAGCTCAAAGTGTCCACCGTATTCTTCTTTCCAGTCTTTATTGAGGTAAACCAAAACATTTAGACGTCTGTCTAAACCTGTTCTTTTGTGCTTGTTAAAATCGGCGTGGACCTTCAAGAATCCACCTCTTTTAATTTGGTGACAACCTCCTCCTTCATAATAAGGGTCTCCAAGCAAATCGTCAATGCCCGTTAATTCAGAAAGGAAGTTTAAAAATGGCTCAGAGTTTAAAAAGTGCATGAAGACTTTTGTCGCCTTCCCAAATCTATTTTCTCCCCTGGAAGCAAGCTTAACTTCATTTGGCGTTTTGTACTCAATATCTCCTTTGTTACCCATATCTGGAAACTCAGACAAGACCAGTGATAAAAACTCCGAATTGAAGAAATCGTCAAAATAAATATTTGGGAAAGGAGAGTTAGATGAATAGGCGCTTTTATAGTGACTTGCAAGTCCCATTAATTCGTCATATTCGATGTCTAACACTTTATATTCTCCGATATACATACATTAGCTTTAAGGTGTAAAAAAAAGAAATATTTTTGTGACAACAAAGACACGTACGAATATGATACAATATAAGTTGTGGAACAACATACTTGGATGGATAAGTTTCGCGATCGCCATGGTCGTTTACTCAATGACTGTTGAGCCATCTGTACCCTTATGGGATTGCGGAGAATTTATCTCTGCTTCATACAGTTTGCAAGTAGTTCACCCACCAGGTGCTCCACTATTCTTGCTATTAGGACGTCTATTTTCTTTATTCGCGCCTAGTGCCGAACATGTTGCTCTTGCAGTGAATATGCTGTCGGTTGTTGCCAGTGCATTAACAGTTGGTTTCACGTTTTGGATCACAACGCACTTTGCGGTTAAGGCCTTGCACTTGAATGTTCAAAACCCTTCTGTATCGGTCGAAAATGGCATGACCATCTTTGGCTCAGGTTTGATTGCTGCACTAGCCCTTACTTTTATGGATACGTTCTGGTTTAGCGCTGTTGAAGCAGAAGTATACGCATCGTCGTCTTTATTTACGGCCCTGTCCTTTTGGGGAATATTAAAATGGGAAACCAACAAAGATAAACCAAAGTCTAATCGCTGGTTGGTGTTTATAGCCTACACCATTGGTTTATCTATCGGACTTCACTTACTGAACTTACTGGTTATACCAGCCGTAGTTTTATACTACTTCTTTAATCAATATGAAGTAAACCAAAGAAACATTATTCGCGCCTTAGGTATTGGTGCTGGGTCATTGGTTTTTATTAACTGGGGGTTAATTCCAGGCTTGCCAAAACTTGCTGCATTCTTCGACAAGATATTTGTAAACAGCTTAGGATTGCCTTTTAACTCTGGTGTGCTTTTCGCAGTAGCATTGGTAATTGGATTAATCGTCTTTGGTATTCGGTATACCATTCAAAACAAAAAGCCTTTACTGAATTTAGTCATGTTGTGTGTTACGTTTATCTTGATTGGATACAGTTCTTATTCGATGGTAGTGATTCGTTCATTGGCTGAACCAGCTATTGACATGAACGACCCTGAAGACGCATACAGCTTACTGAGCTACATTCAACGTGAGCAATATGGTGACCGACCATTGTTTAAAGGGCCTTATTACAACGCCCGTTTAAAACCTCCTTATTACAAAGAAGGATCTGCTCAATACCGAAATGGAATTGACAAGGAAGGAAATCCTGAATATGTAAAAACAGGAAACCGTACGGAGTATGTATGGGATGATAGATATCTGACCAATTTCCCTCGAATGGGTGATTTGACGGATAAGAATAAAGGCTACAAGTACTGGTATAAAGAACGTGAGAAAACGGACGCAAACGGTAATAAAGAAATTGTTACTCCAGACTTTAAAGACAATATCGGGTTCATGATGAACTATCAGCTTGGCTGGATGTATTGGCGTTATTTCTTTTGGAATTTTGGCGGAAGACAAAGTGATATTCAGAATGTCGACAATAACATTTTTGAAGGAAATTGGATGAGTGGAATTGGTGCATTTGACAATCGTCGTATTGGCCCACAAGACAACATCCCGGCTTCTTTATCCAGTAATAAAGCAAGAAACAAATATTACCTAATTCCATTCTTTTTAGGGTTAATAGGGATATTCTTCCAGTTCACTCGGCAGAAATTTGACGCAATTGTTGTGCTTGCACTATTTGTGTTTACAGGAATGATGATTGTGATTTATCTGAATCAACCTCCTCTAGAACCTAGAGAAAGAGACTATACCAACGTGGGGTCCTATCAAACGTTCTGTATTTGGATTGGCTTGGCTGTTTTAGGAATTGCCCAGGCGCTAAAAAAATACATAAATGGACGACTGGCAGCAGTCGTTGCGATTCTGGTATGTGCTACAGCACCTTACCTCATGGGGTCAGAAAACTGGGATGATCATGATCGCTCAGACAGATACTTAGGGATCAGTTTTGCTAAAAACTACCTAAACTCCTGTGAAGAAAACGCCATTCTGTTTACCAACGGTGATAATGACACCTATCCATTGTGGTACGCACAAAACGTTGAAGGGTATAGAACGGATGTTCGTGTAATTAACTTAAGTCTTTTAAGCACGGAGTATTACGCTCAAGCACTTACTAGAAAATACTACGGATCAGAACCTTTGCCAATGACGATTATCCCAAGTGATAAATTGAGAGATGGTGAACGCGAAAGCTTAGCATGGAAAAAAGATAATCCATTCTTTAATTCTACTGATTATTACAATTTAGCCACCGTGCTCAAATTTATGATTAGTGATGATGACAGACACAAAGCTGCATCCAATCCAGTTAAACCAAGTGAGTTAGAAAACTACCTGCCAAGTCGTAATGTGATTGTACCTGTTGACCGAAACGCGGTTCTTAAATCAGGCATCGTTGAAGAAAAGGATACCGCAAGAATTGTTGACAATATTCAATTCAACTTGGGTTCTCGATTGATGAAGGGAAGCATTGTGATGCTTGACATAATCGCGACCAATGCAGCAAACGGTTGGAAACGACCTATCTACTTTACCACAACAACCGGCGACGACACATATGCTGGTTTAGAAGCATACTTTAGACATGAAGGCTTAACCTACAGACTTGTTCCAATGAAACACAACTGGGATCAGCTAAGAGGCTTGGTAGATAAAGATTTGATTTACAAAAGGTTGATGAAGGACTTTGTTTGGGGGAATATGGATAAAGGAACGATGTTCTTAGACCATAAAGCAACCCTTGTACCACGTAACCTTAGAATTTTATTCGTACAAGTTGCTCAACAATATTCCAATGAAGGAGACAACGACAAGGCCAAAGAATTACTTCTAGAGTCGTTGCGTGTTATTCCTGAATCTGTATTACCAATGGATGTTTATGTTCGATCGTATTACATAGAAATGCTTAATTCAAGTGGAGAAGCAGAAACTGCAAAAATGTTGTTGGATCGAAGCGTAAATCAAATCACAGAGGAAATGGCTTACTATCGAAAACTTGCGACCAATAAGGATCGAAAGTTTAAGAAAATTGGCAAGCAACGATTAGAGTCTACTGCAAGAGACTTACAGCAAAACATCGGTATCGCAACACGTATGAGCGATTCAACTGCTGTGAATACTTTGTCGAACTTACAAAGTACATTTAGTAGATAAAGCGCCAGCTGGTTGCCACTGGCTTATTGACATGGAAAAAAAACCACAACCCAAGCAACTGATTTACGGCATCCATGCCGTGCAAGAGGCTATCGAGGCTGGGAAGCAGTTTGAAAGAATCTATATTTTAAAAACTGATAAAGGTGAAGCACTAATGGGTTTAAACGCTTTGATTAAGTCAAACCGTTTACCCGTTCACCACGTGCCAATTCATAAGTTAAATCGTCTGTCGAGAGGAAACCACCAAGGTGTTGTTGCTTTCTTGTCCTTAATACCAAATGTTGAAATCGATGAAATCATCACCAGGGCATTTGAAGAAGGCGCTCATCCAAAGATTTTGGTACTTGATGGCATAACTGACGTAAGAAACTTTGGCGCCCTTAGTCGATCTGCGTTGGCTTTTGGTTTTCATGCTGTTGTTGTTCCAAACAAAGGCTCGGCACTTATCCATCAAGATGCAGTGAAAGCATCTGCAGGTGCCTTGATGAAGATTCCTGTTGCCAAGGTAATCAACCTCAGTCGATCTTTGGAGGCAATGAAGGACTTCGGCTTAAAGATTATTGGAATTACGGAAAAAGCCTCAGAGTCCATACGTGACATTAAAGTTAACGAGCCAGTTGCATTGGTATTGGGAAATGAAGAAACGGGGTTACATCAAAACAGTTTAGCCTTGTGCGACAACACATATTGTATCGAAATATCGGAAGAAATTGACTCGTTAAATGTGTCGGTTGCAGGAGCAATTGCCATGTTTCAAGCGTCTATGTAGGCGCTTTTTACGCGTTCAGTTACATCAACTTTCAGCCTAAAATTTTCCCACATTCGCATCTACCTGATAACAAGTGAGTTACGCATCCACTGGCATGGTTGTTGTACTTTAAAACTAAATAAGTTTTTGCTTGTTTTTTTGAAGTAGAAATTTATTTTCGCGAACAATTGGGACAGATTAATATTAAATTATGTATTGGACTTTAGAACTAGCATCATATTTAGATGACGCACCTTGGCCAGCGAGCAAAGATGAGTTAATAGATTATGCCATTCGATCTGGTGCTCCTTTAGAAGTTGTAGAAAACCTACAAGAATTAGAGGATGACGGAGATGCATTTGAATCAATCGACGAGGTTTGGAGTGAATATCCAACCACAGACGATTATTTCTTTAATGAAGATGAGCTATAAACAGCATTAACATATTTTGTTGAACCGGGCCTAGGTCCGGTTTTTTTATGCAATAAAGTCAACAACCTCGTTGACCACATCGTCGGATTTTAATCCATTGTTGTGCCCCAATCCATGCGTCTCAATCAGTTTACTTTTTGTGGCTTCAGCAAATGATTTTACCTCTTCAATTTGTACTTCTGGGTCGTCGTGGTCGCCAACGACTAGGATACCAGGTACTTCATTCAAATCGTGTATTCTGTCGTAAATGGAATAATACCTGAAGTCTTGATCAAACTTTCTTCTTAGTCGGTTTAAAAGTGCCTGCTTCACCCTGTCACTTCCTTTTATCTGTTCTATAAACCTATTCATAATTGACGTCGCAAACGCCGCTGAATTGGCCACAACAAGCTTGTCTACCTTATGCTCGTTTTGACCAAGGAACAAAACGCAAGCCATTGCGCCTAAAGAATGTCCAACAAGTGCGTATACGGAATCAAAATGTTTAACAATAGCGCCTATAGTCGCTCTAAATTCAAGAACGTTGGTTGATTTGCCTTCAGAACTTACGTGGCCTGGTAAGTCTGGAATGACTACAGTGAATCCTTTTTGCACTAAAGGATCTATAAATTTTCTAAAATGAAAGCCTTTGCTACTCCAACCATGCACCAACACCACAACCGGTCCTTTACCACAAAACCAAGCTCGGGTCTTTTTCCCAGCAATGGTGAATGTTAATTGCGTTCCCTGTCTTTTTTTTTCAAGATCTAATGGGTGAGATTTCAACCTGAACGGCTTAAAGAATAGATAAAATGTAAACCTGCCTGCAAGTTTTGGGCTAAGCCAGCCTAACATTTGAACGACGCCTTGAATAGCTTTTTGCATTTGATTGCTTTGTTGGGCAAAGGTGTCTTATACGGCCTGAAATCTTTGACAATTGTGGAATTTATTTTTTCTCCTTGTGTGTTTTGCGCCAGCTATACCCATCATTTTATGGCAGTAGTTCATGAATAATTTCGTTCGTTTTGGAGACAAGCAAACGGTGGCCCCCATCTACAATTTTCAGCTGTGTATTGGGAACTAACTTATGATAACGTTGAGCACTTTTATAAGAAATCACGCTATCTGATTTTCCGTAAATCAAAAACGACCTGATGTCTGAATCACTTATTTCGACAATTGTTTTAGAGATTCCAGGACTAATACGCGCGGTACTTGACCAACGGTCAAATAATTCCTGTCGCTTACTTAAGGTGTCTACAGTAGATTTATAAAATTTTAAGGCTTTGGGATTCATTAATCCGAGCTTCTTGATAAACTTAACTGTAGAGAAAAACCATCCTGGATAAAGCACGAAGCTTTTAAAAAGTAGTTGACCCAGGCTCGTTTTAGTAACAAAACTGAAGGCCGGTTTTCTTTTCAACCCATCAGCTGCAATTAGCCACAAATCATTTACTTTTTCTTTAAAAGCAACGGCAAAACCAAGTGCATAATTACCACCAATACTGTAGCCGAGAAGGCTAATTGTTTCACTTGCCTTTACATAAAGCAAAAAACGAGACATTAAATCTGCCAATAACTCAGGTGTTAGCTTTTCCTTTTCACCCCAAATTGTCTTTCCTTGAAATGGTAAATCGACAGAAACAAGTCGATATCTCTGGCCTAAACTCTGCTCGAAAACGTTGAAAACAATACAATCCTGCCCATATCCATGAAAACAAATCAGGGTTTCCGTGCCTTCGCCAAACTCAATGTAGTTGATTCGTGAATTACGCCATGCAAATACCTTTTCCACAATGTATTAATTAGTACTTTAAAGTCTTAATTTTGCCCAATTTGAAAGAAAACTAATGCCCAAAGATACTTCATTAAAATCGGTCTTAATTATTGGTAGTGGTCCAATCATTATTGGCCAAGCGTGTGAATTTGATTATGCTGGATCTCAAGCTTCGCGAAGCTTGATGGAAGAAGGAATTTCAGTAACTTTAATCAACTCCAACCCTGCAACGATTATGACTGATCCTGTAATGGCTGACAATATTTATTTGTTGCCATTAACTCCAGAATCAATCGAGTCCATATTACAAAAACACGACATAGACGCCGTACTGCCAACCATGGGTGGTCAAACTGCTTTAAACTTAGCCAAAGAAGTCGACGAGCTTGGTATTTGGGATAAGTACAATGTCCGCATGATTGGTGTTGACATGGCTGCCGTTGAGAAAACAGAAAACCGTGAAGAGTTCCGACGTCTTATGGTAGACATTGGTATTGGTGTCGCACCATCAAAAATTGCCAACTCCTTTTTAGAAGGAAAAGAAGCAGCTCAAAAACTAGGTTTTCCGTTGGTTATTCGTCCATCATACACATTAGGTGGTTACGGTGGTGGTTTTGTACACACAAAAGACGAATTTGATGAATCGCTCAAACGCGGTTTAGAGGCATCACCAACACACGAAGTATTAGTAGAGCAAGCGGTTTTAGGTTGGAAAGAATACGAATTGGAGCTTCTGCGCGACGCCAACGACAACATTACAATTATTTGTACCATCGAGAATTTTGACCCGATGGGAATACATACAGGAGACTCAATTACCGTTGCTCCTGCAATGACACTGAGTGATACTTGTTTTCAAGAGATGCGTGACCAATCTATCAAAATGATGCGTAGCATCGGAAATTTTGCGGGTGGTTGTAACGTTCAATTCTCTGTGAATCCTGAAAATGAAGATATTATTGCCATTGAGATTAACCCAAGGGTAAGTCGGTCATCTGCACTTGCCTCAAAAGCTACAGGTTATCCAATTGCTAAAATTGCCGCTAAACTTGCGATTGGTTACCATTTAGATGAATTGAAAAATCCGGTAACAAAAACCACTTCTGCGTTTTTCGAACCATCTATAGATTATACTATCGTTAAGATTCCAAGATGGAACTTTGCCAAATTCCCTGGTGCTGAAACACACCTTGGCCTTCAAATGAAATCTGTGGGTGAAGTAATGGCAATTGGTCGCAGTTTCCAAGAAGCCATTCAAAAAGCGTGTCAGAGTCTGGAGCTAAAAAGAATGGGCTTAGGTTGTGACGGCTACGAAGAACGTAACTTAGAAAAGCTAATCAATAGTCTTAAGAATCCGAGTTGGGATAGATTATTCCACATCAAAGATGCTATTTCGTTAGGTGTACCCATTACGTCTATTCAAGAAGCTACTAAAATCGACAGATGGTTCTTGGAACAGATTTACGACTTGGTGAAAACCGAAAGAGAAATTAAAAAGTACACACTTCAAAACATCGAGCCTTCAGTTTTACGTGTTGCTAAAGAAAAGGGTTTTTCTGATTACCAGATAGCGCATGCCATTGGCGGTTGTAAAGAAGATGAAGTATTCGAAAAACGAAGTGATTTGGGTATAAAACGGGTCTACAAAATGGTAGATACGTGTTCTGCTGAGTTTGAGTCTCCAACCAATTATTTCTACTCGACATTCGATGGGGAAAACGAGTCTGTTGTAACTGACAAAAAGAAAGTGGTTGTGCTTGGTGCTGGACCAAACAGAATTGGTCAAGGAATTGAGTTTGACTACTGCTGTGTACATGGGCTAATCGCCTCCAAAGAAGAGGATTACGAAGCCATCATGATCAACTGCAACCCAGAAACCGTTTCGACCGATTTCGACATGGCCAACAAACTATATTTTGAGCCTGTTTTCTGGGAGCATTTGTTAGAAATTATCGAACTTGAAAAGCCTGAAGGAGTAATCGTTCAATTGGGTGGTCAAACTGCCCTTAAATTAGCGGAACGCTTACATGAGAAAGGCATCAAGATTATTGGTACCGCATTCCCTGATATGGATTTAGCAGAAGACAGAGGATCGTTTTCTGATTTATTGAAAGAGCTTGAAATCCCATACCCAGACTATGGCGTTGCAGACAATGCATACGAAGCAGTTGAAATTGCCAATCGAGTAGGATACCCAGTGCTGGTTCGTCCTTCTTATGTTCTTGGTGGACAAGGAATGAAAATTGTCATCAACGACGAAGACCTGCAAAAAGCCGTTATTGACCTTCAAGGAGATCTTCCGGACAATAAAATCCTTATTGATCATTTCCTTGATCGTGCCGAAGAATCTGAAAGCGATAGCATTTGCGACGGCGAAGACGTTCATATATTAGGTATGATGGAGCATATAGAGCCTGCTGGAATTCATTCTGGAGATTCTTCTGCTGTATTGCCCCCATTTAGTTTTTCACAAAACGTGCTTGACCAAATGGAAGAATACACGGTAAAAATTGCACACGCACTTAACATTATAGGCTTACTAAATATTCAGTTTGCTGTGAAAGATGAAAAGGTATATGTAATTGAAGCAAACCCAAGAGGTTCAAGAACCGTCCCTTTTATTTGCAAAGCATACGAGGTTCCTTACGTAAACATAGCGACCAAAATCATGTTGGGTACGCACAAACTAAAGGACTTCGAAATTGTTAAGAAACCTAAAGGCTACGCAATTAAAAAGCCTGTGTTCTCTTTCAATAAATTCCCGAATGTAAACAAGGAATTAGGTCCTGAAATGAAATCAACTGGAGAGGCAATCTTATTCGTTGAAGATTTGAAAGATCCTTATTTTAGAGATTTATACAAGGAGAAATCGATGTACCTAAGCAAATAAGATGTTCTTTAGAAACCTGCTGTTATTACTTGTTGCCTACTTACTTTGGCGTTTTATAAGCAAAGCGTGGCGTTTTCGAAAGCTTGTAATTAACCAACGCGATGAGTTTTTGAACCAAACGCGTGCTGCAGAAAAACAGACCAGACAAGAAGGGGAAATCAACATTACAGGTAAGCAGAAATCCGACGGTAAGCCTTCTGATGATGGGACTTATGTTGATTTTGAGGAAGTAGATTAGGTTACCAAACTTCTGAGACTAACATTTTTTACCCTGCAAACATTCTAAAAGATGCTACTGCTCGTAGTCCGCGGCTTTTTGTATAATATTGTATTAATAGCGCTTCTATGAAATCATCCTTTTACACCGTTTTAGGCTTTCTATTTCTGCTCACCAACTCATCAGTAATAGCGCAAAATGTTGCTATTAATTTTGATGGTAGTGATGATGTAATCCAAACTACTCACCCCGGTATTAGCGGCCAAAATGTGCGTACTGTTGAGGCAATGATTCGCACTACTGCCAATTGTGATCCTAAAAATGGAGGCAGACAAAAGATAATCGTAGACTGGGGAGCATCTTCAACCGGCGCTCGATTCACTCTGAATATTAAAGACCAAAATGCACTGCGATTGGAAGTGCAGGGGTCGGGCATGAACGGACAAACAACACTAAATGACGGCAAATGGCATCATGTCGCGGCTGTTTATTCATTAAACGGCAAACAAAACAACATCGCCCTGTACGTCGATGGTGTTTTAGATACTAGTGGAAGTATTCCGACAAATATAAATACTGGGAATGCAGTAAATGTGAGAATTGGCCAACGTGTAGATGGCATAAACAACTTCGATGGAGACATTGACGAGGTACGCATTTTTAATGTTGCTAGATCCCAGTCAGATATCAAAGCCGGAATTAATAAGGAGTACTGCAAGTTTCCAAAAGGACTTGTTGCATATTATAAACTTAATGAAGGTAGTGCAGGATCAACTAACACCTCTAATAAAACAGCTAAAGATTACTCATCAAGTAAGAAAAATGGCACATTAAACAACTTCAGTTTGTCCGGCTCTGCATCTAACTGGATTACAGGTGACACCTTAATCGGTGGTGACACTAAATCTAGTGTAGATGTTTTTGGTTGCTACAAGTATACCACTCCCGAAGGCATCGAATATACTTCTCCAGGAAAATACACTCGTACTATTCCAAACGCAGCTGGTTGCGACTCACTTATTACTTTAAACGTTACTCTTGGAAGAGCTTACCATTTCAAGAGACATACTGTATGCGACTCCTTTGTGACACCGTTGGGTAACGTTGTTTACAAAAGTGGTTTCTATCGCGATACAATTAAAGGGGTTACAGCAAAAGGATGCGATTCTGTTTTAATAATGGAAGTAAGAGTAAATCAAAAAGTAGAAACACAAGAAGACTTAGTTACGTGTGACTCGGTTTCTATTAACAGCAAGTGGTATTTTACAGATGTACAACTCACTCAAAATAGTTCAGCTGCTAATGGATGTGATTCCATTCACACGATTGACATAACCGTAAACAAATCAAGTTTTGAAACGCTGTATGAAACGCACTGTGATCGATTTACATCCAGCTTAGGAAACACCTATACCAAGACAGGTATATACCAAGAAAAGCTCTCTAAAGCCAATAAATATAAATGCGACTCTCTGGTTGTATATGACCTAACTATAAACAACACCAGCAACATAACCGTTCCGGTTCAAGACTGTGATTCCTTTGTTTCTCCAGCAGGCAAACATTACTTTACTACAGGAGTGCATACTGAGCGCTTTGTATCTCAATTTGGATGTGATTCAATTATCGCATACGATGTGGTTCTATCTGAGACTAAAGAATCATTTGTAAAAGTGGAGGCTTGCGATTCTATACTGTTTGATAATATCTGGAGAACCGAATCTGGAACAATTGACTTTAAATCTACTACAACTGCCGGATGCGATTCTTTGGTTTCTGTAGATTTACAAGTGACGTCAATCAATAATAATGTTTTGATTTCGGGCCACACCTTAACGGCTGATCAATTTGCAAGCGAATATCAATGGGTCGATTGTAAAACTGGAAGACCGGTAAAAGGTGAATCTAAAATGTCGTTTACCGCACCCTATTCTGGGTCATTTGCCGTTGACATTACACTAAATAATTGCACCAAACGCAGCGATTGTTATGATGTGATAGGTTTGGGTATAGAAAAGTTACGAATTGCCAACAACATTCGAGTCATTCCAAGTCCTAACAACGGTGCATTTCAGGTCATCAATTACACCAACCAACCTATTTCAAGTTACGCTTTGAGAGACCTCACGGGCAGACTTATTCTTGAAAAAGGAAACATCAATAATTCAATATTTTATGTGCAAACGCAATTATTACCAGGTATGTATATATTGAATGTTACAACGGAAAACACCATTCGCTCTGTCCGGTTTAGTGTCGACTAGTGTAGATCCAAACCCAAATCGGTTCAGAACGACGATTGACTTAAAAGGGCAAAGACGAAGGCGCTTACATAGAGAGTCAACGTTTTACTCCTTTTAACAAACTAGTAAAAAACCAACAAGGCAGAGTTAATCCGCCTTGTTGGTTGACTTTAGTTACCTATTTACCAAAAATCTTGCATTATAGTTATGGCCTTCATAGGTTATTTGAATAATGTACAGACCATTACTCAATTCGGTAGTATTAGCCTGGTACAACCCGGTACTAACTTCGTTTACTTCTACTGACACTTGTTTACCATTTGCATCGATTATTTGTATCAATGCGAAATCGGGTTTGTCTTTTAGGTCGACAAAAAGTTGGTCCGAGCTCGGATTTGGGTAAATCGTGCAAACCACCTGTTCAGTTCTTGGGTCATTAATCCCTACGGTTCCGACACGAACTGTTTTGTTTATAGTATCCCAGCATCCAAACTCATTCATGCCAAATAGCGACACAACGTAATTGCCTTTTTGAGGATAAGATCGTTTGATTTCTGTGGCGCTAGATGTGTCATTTACATCCATATTGTACACCCAAAACTGTCGCGTTTGATCAGTTGATGTGTTCGTGAAGGTTACCGTATCCCCAATATTCACGTTCAAGTCTGAATGTGTCATAGACAGCATTGGTCCTTGAGCAACATTCACCTTGGAAATAGCCTTAGACATACCACAGCCGTTGATTGCAGTGATATTCACCGTATACATGCCTGAGGCGTTGTAGGCATACATAAAGTGTGGCAAATTAGGGTCACTTGTAAGCTGTGATCCATCTCCCATATCCCATTTTATCTCCTTTGCTCCATTGGCAAATACGTCGAAGAAAAACTCTTGGTTTACGCATTGTGTTTGAGGATAGAAATAATAGCTGAGCGATGGGTTTGCAGTGTGGTTGAGTATCACCAAAGTATAATATGCAGTTAAGTCAGTCCCACACAAATTTGTAGCCGTGGCTTTGATCAAATGTTCCCCATTCTTAAAAGTTTTAAAAGCCTTTTCGCCGTTAAATTTTGAACCATCCTCAAATGTGAATGTAGGGTTTGTCAAGCTATACCCTTCGGCCTGCATAGCCAATTGGACTGTGTCGTCTTGACATAAAGGACTTCCTTCAGCATTGTAATCCGCATTTATTGTAAGTCTTGGTTTGGCATCGTTCGATATTCTCACATTCGTTTGAACCTGTTTACTAAAACCACATACATTACGCTTTACAGCCTTGACTGTGTAGTTTTTTGCACTTGCATATGTGTGAAACACTTGTCCAATTGTGTCGACAAATTTTTCTGTGGTTACATCGCCAAAATCTATGTGTAGGGTGTCGCCTGGATATAACCATGGCGCATTAAACTGAACCGTTTCTCCTAAACAGTATTGGTTGCGATAGCTGTTGATCGAAAAGTTAAATACTGGTGTCCCTGTACCAATTGTTACGGTCTTTTTTGCCGTATGGCTTGGACCGCAAGCATAGTCAAAGGTGGCTTCAACCGTATATGTACCTGTATCGGCATATTGGTGTTTGAAAGACGTGTATTCCGGAATTGTATCCTTAATTCCATCACCATAGTTAATGATGTACCGAATCGCGCCTTGCGAACTGGCAGATCCGCGCATTTCTTGACCTAAACAAAGCATGGAATTATTTACATATACATTGCCACTCCGCATGACATTGTCTGTTACTTTAACTGATTGCTGTGTAGTATCTGAACCACAGGCGTTAAAAGTTATGGCCTCAATGGTGTATTGTCCAGTATTGGGGTAATTGTAGTCAAATTCGTCTAGCTGTGTGGCGTTACCATCACCCATATCAATTTGTAAACTATCAATTGGCGTGCTACCAGGCCAAACATTTACATTCACGGTTTGATTCGGACAAAGCTCCATTGGGTTTACACTTAAGCTCGCTTTCGGTTTGCCTCTTGCATCATCGACAATGGATACCGATACTGTGTGTTCTCCTTCACCACAAAATCCTTTCACCTTCAGTTTGATATCGAAATTTCCTGATGTTGCATACGTATGTTTTGGGTACAGAAGATTTGACGTTGTTCCATCTCCAAAATCCCATTGTAAGCTGTCGTAACCTGCAATGTTACTCCATTGAGAAATGCTGAGTGCTGTGCCTAAACAATAATGGCCACCGTTGCTTGTCTCAGCTATACTAAAGCCTGTTTCTATTTTGGGTCTAACACGGATGAAAATATCTGCTGTGTCGGTTGTATTGCCGTCTGTGGCATACAAAAACACCCGATACGTTCCAGTCTCCCAAAAATTCTTGGTCTTAATTGGATTTGTGGTGGACTGAAGCACCGATCCGTCTCCAAAGTCCCATTGGTAAAGATTGGCGCCCTGACCAGTAAACGTAAAAATCACATCCTGACCTGCACAAATGTTACTGTCTGATACGTTAAACGATGCTGTAACCTGAGCTTGAGCGGGATAATAAGAGGCAAATAATGCCATTACATTAAAACTTTTTTCATGTCCTTTTTGAAACAAAGTTCCTGTGTTTTGTCAGCTACCACACTGCTCAGAATCAGAAGATTTACCTGATTATGCGCACTAATATTTACAAACTTTGTGTTTAACTTACGAGGTTGCCCCGGGACATAAAGGCTACATCAAGACACCATTAACTGGCTTAATTGGTTCTGGTAAATCCTTTTCGCCTACCATTTCTAACAGGTCAATTTCGATCGTTCGGCATAATGCCAACATGGGTATATCGTTACCCAAGCCCTCAAACGGGTTTTCGGAATAATCCCCTATTAACTCCATCATAAGAAATACCCAACCAATAATTATCGAAAACGGAATAGACAGCCACGCTCCCCATTCTGTTAAATCATGGAATACGGATACCATCCCGAATGGTAACAAAAAAATGAACAAGCCCACAAACACCAAACTCATACTGCCGTATTGTCTTGGGAGAGGAAACTTCTTAATTCGCTCTGCCTTGCCTTGATGCCTATAAAAATCGTTTAGAATACCTTGCAGCTCCATATGACGGAAATCGTCAATCAAGTTTTGACTTCTGAATTCCTTCAAATCCTGTGATTGCTGATCAATAATTTGTGTTGCTGTGTTTTGACTATTGATTAAACGGTCTACCTCTTCTTTCGGCAGGCATCGAGGTAATTCGAATGCAGTAACATCGTCGCCGTACAAGCCAATGCCATAGGTTTTAAAAGATGATTTCGTTTTTCTTCTTACCATACGACCTTGGTTGATATGCTCCCATGATGTTGGTATCAGTAACTGACTTCTGAGCGAATAGAGCCAAGCAATGTGCCTATATACTAGTCGTTTATGGATGCCTGTTATCATTTCTTCTGATGCTTCTTCGTCTCGAAACTGGTTAGAGACAAAACCTCTGACACTTGCTCCCCACATCCGACTGCTATTCACAATAGCACCCCAAATTTTTCTGGCTTCCCAAAGTCTATCATATGAACTGTTGTTCTTAAATCCGACATAAAATGCTACCGCTGTACCCACAAGCGATACTGGTAACCACGGAACCTCAAACGAATAAATGTCTTTGCCGTGAAGGTATTCTATAAACAATGGAACTATTGTAGCCCAAACGGCTAGCCAAATTATGTGGCCACCGGAAAAATTCATTACACCTTTAAACGTAAAGTTCTTTTTAACGTACATGCTAGTTATTCAACAATTAATTTTCTGGATAATGAGCCTTTTTGTGTAGTAAGCTCAAGTATATAAATGCCTGCTTTTAGGTTAGATTGAACCGTTATGTTTCTTCCCGTAATATCAGTCTGATTCAAAACAACTTGTCCAAGTTGGTCATAAATGATGAGGTTTCCATCCAAACACACTTCATCTAATTCAATCACAAATGTGCCGTCATTCGGATTCGGATATAGTGCTCCGGTAATACTTTTGACATCAACCACATTGCTTAGAGTGTCTTTAGAAACAATTACGGTATAATCTTCTACCTCACCTGCATCGAAACCACATGGATCCACTTCGTTAGAACCATACCTGCACACTACGCGTAGTCTTAACTCTTTATCTAAAACGACATCATTTGGTATGGTAAAGGTCCCAATACTTGCATGGCTCCCGTCAATTTTTCCCATATTTAACCGTTCATCGTTATCGAATTCTGCATCTAAGTTGTAATCAATCCATGCTTCAACTTTGTTCAGTTCAAAGTGATAGTTAAGTTCCATTTGGAGTGCATAGGTTTGGTTTTGCATTAAGTGTACAATACTGTCTGTATAATCACCATAGTATTCCTGATCTGTCGAGTTGGACAGTCCCTCTAAACTTACATTCTTAATCCAATCAGCTCCAGTACCAGATGCTCCTCTTCCTTCGCAATACACAAATGGACGAACGGTATAGTGATATCTATACGAGTGTGTTACTTCACCGTTGTTTGATTCCACGACCAAGTTGAAGTACATATTGTCACCAGCTTCTTCACTGGGTATTCCTTGCTTAGACTTCCAAATATTGCCTGATGTATTTTCAAATTCTATTTCGTTGTTCAAACTGATGTTGTTTTTTGACCAAAACACTTTGGCGTTTTTAACGCCATTCTTTGATTCAATTTCTATAGTCACAAATTGGTCTAACCCTTTTCGTGGCTTTCTATCGGAAGCGGTTTCCGTTGTACTTACCTGCAAGATTCTAGGATATGTGGCTTTCCCTATTGTCGTATTTTCCCATAAGCCACGTCCCCACGAAGCAGCACGCAGCGTATTACTTCCATGATGTATTTCTAAGTCTTTAACTGTAACGTTTGGCAATTGATCATTGTATAAGGTCCAGGTTGTGGCGTTCATACTTTTATAGTAGACACCAATCTCGCCACCTACATAAATGTATGACGAATCTGACTGATCCATAGTTACCGTGCGTAATGGCATATCACCCAAGTTGTAGGTGATATTCTTCCAAGTGTTACCTAGGTCGTGAGAAACAAATACTTTTTGATTGTCTCTTTGATGACGGTTATACGTAACAACAAGTGTACTGTCTTTCAACGGGTGAAAGGCAATGTCCGTAACACTATAATTAGGCAAGTTTGAGCGAATATCCGTCCATGTTTTTCCGCCATCTTGTGTAAGCCGAATAGCCGAATTACGAGACACGGCTATAATATCAGAATTGTTTTGTGCTATGTCCGCATCCTTTATCAATCCGATTCCCGGAAAGCTGAAAAATTCCCAAGACAAACCAAAATCTTCACTTACATAAATAGTGTCAGAGAAGTGGTACAACTTCAAATGATTTAAAGGGTCTAGAAGCAGCGGAGCTTCCCAATCTGCTTTGCCTGAACCACTCCGTGGATTACCAACGGCCGTTCTTGTTTGCCCCCCATTCCGCGTAATGTTTCTTGAGCCATATTGCCAACTTCCAATCAGCCAATCACTATTTAGTGAATGAACAATGCCCTCCATTCCATCACCACCATTCCATTCTATCCAACCTGATTCTTTCAAGATACTTGTTCCATTGTCTTGCGACCCAGCGATATTCAAATGAATATTTGATTGGCTTAGTCCAACGGCATAAAACTCACGAATGGCTGTTCCATCGTTCAGCCTTGTCCATGTTTGGCCATTGTCAGAGCTTTTAGCCAAGTACCCGTCTGTTCCTAGATAGAATACGCCGGCAATACATTCAGCAGTCCGTATATCGGCGTGTACATATGCAGCATTTCTGTTGCTCCACTTGGTAACCTGTTTAAATGTTTGTCCTTCATCAGTGCTTGCTTCTGTATCTACATAACCATAGATCATATTCTTTACATCTAGATCCGAAACAGCAAATCCAAGACAACTTTCATCTGGGTTAGACAAAAACGTAAAAAACGCGCCTTGATTTTTAGACCTCCAAACTCCATTGGTTGAAGCCACATACACATTATTTGGTGCGCTAGGCGAAACGGCGATATGCAGTTTTGCATTGTTGTTGTTTGAGATGAGTGCCGAGTTGTTCCAGGTTTTACCCGTGTCGTTTGAGTATTTTAGGTAATTTCTATCCGATTGATAGTTGTCGTAAGCATAAATGCGTGCAGGGTTTGTTGGGTGAAATTCCATGTCTGTATTCCTTCCAGAGAATACAAGCGTCCACGTTTGTAAATTGTCTTTCGACAAGTACATTCCATTGGATGTTCCTATGTATATTATTCCCTTTCGTGTTGGGTGAAACGCAATTTTATAAATTCTTTGGTTTCTACCTAAACCACCAAAAGAGGCCGCAATCGGATTGAATTTGGTTTCAATCCACGTTGTTCCACCATCACTTGATCGAAAAAGACCATGGGTGTTGGCATTGCCCCCTTGTCGAACAGCGATTAAAATGTCGTTATTATCGGCTGGGTTAACGGTTAAAGATTCTACCCCAGAAACCACCAAAGTATCCGTTGTATTTTCCCAGTTTTTGCCACCATCTGATGTTCTCCAAAAACCACCGCTTCTTGACCCAAGAAATATTTGGTCTGTATTTGCTGGGTTTACCCAAAACGTCTCAACGCGCCCAATCCCAGGTGAATAATGAGAAGTAATATTGTTGGCATCCCAAGGTCCAAGTTCTTCCCATCCATTTTCGAGGGCTTTACTATGTTTGTTAACGCGCCCGTTTGATAAATTTCGATAACTTTCAATGGCCCCAAGATCATAGGCATTTAGTCTATTTCCTGTAGGGAAATATTTGCTCTCGTTTTCGTTTTTCCAACGTTGATACCCTTTCCAACCGCTGCCTTTACCGGTACCATTTTTATCGAAATAAGCCTCCGCGGAATCAACAACTTCGTAGAAATTGTAGTTGATGTCGTCCATCATCCATTTGTATGATTTCTCTTGGCCAAAAGCCATTGTCGTAAATAATGATATACATACGACAGCAAAAAAATTAAAACTCCTTTTATACATAGTATTCAAATGTAATTCATCTATAGTTAACGGATTATCCCAAGCCGATTTTGTAAGTGTCTAATGCCCGTTTCCTTGCCATTTTATGATCTACCATTGGTTCTGGGTATTGTTCTGTTGCTAGTTCAGGAACCCACTGTTTGACATAGGCCCATTGACCGTCAAACTTTTTAAGTTGTTCCGTCGGGTTAAATATTCTAAAATACGGTGCAGCATCACAACCGGTGCCCGCTGCCCACTGCCAGTTTCCGTTGTTTGATGACAGCTCAAAATCGAGTAGTTTAATTGCAAAATAGGCCTCCCCCCAACGCCAATCAATTAGCAAATGCTTACACAAAAAGCTAGCCGTGACCATGCGCACTCGGTTGTGCATATAGCCAGTCGCATTTAGCTGTCGCATCCCTGCATCAACCATTGGATATCCAGTATTACCCGAGCACCATTTCTCAAATTCATCGGTGTCGTTTCGCCATTCAATGCCGTCATATTTTCTTTTAAAGTTATGTTCGACAACGTCAGGAAAGTGATACATAATTTGCATAAAAAACTCACGCCATATGAGTTCAGATACAAAAACCGCGTTGTCTTTTACTTTGCTCAATATGGTTCTAATACCAACGGTTCCAAAACGTAAGTGCGGGCTTAAATAGCTTGTTTTATCAATGGCCGGTAAATCTCTATTCACAGCATAATCTCCTAAATCACTAATATTAAATGATTTAACCTCTATTGTGGACTTTTCAAAACCCATTTCCTTAAGTGAAAGCAGTCTTCCTTTTGACTTATACCAATTTGATTTAGGTGGGTTGAAAACCGGTTCAACTGCATTTAAATCTATGTGTTGAAGCCACTTGTTTTTGAATGGTGTGTATACGGTATAAGGTTTGCCATCCGCCTTAACCACTTCACTTTTTTCCACCATAACTTGATCCTTGTATGATTTGAAGGCGATGTTTTTGGTTTGAAGCAAGGTTTCAATTTGTTCATCTCGCTGTATCCCGTACGGCTCGTAATCGTGATTTGCATATACCTCAGCAACTTCCCATTCCGTTAACAATGATTTGAAAACATCTAATGGATTCCCATTACACATGATCAAACCAGATTGAACTTTGTCTAATTGTTGATCCATGTCGACCAAACAATCATGTATAAAAGATACACGCGCATCGCTGGGATCGAGCTCATTGAGGATTTCATCGTCAAAAATAAATATGGGAACAACCGGATATCCAGAACACAAAGCCTTGGACAATCCAACATTATCTTCAAGCCGTAAATCACGACGAAACCAAAATAACGCAACTGGATTTTCTTGAATAGACATTCTCTGTTTAATAACAGATAAAGTCCATTTCCGTTTGCGACAATTACATTTGGTTTGGAATCTGTTCTGTAGAGAATTCGTATAACCGATCCGACTCCTCTTCTTTTAGTCTTTTTACTAATTCTAAGGCATCTGGAACCACGTCGCTACATAGCACAATTAAGGCTCCATCAACTGCATTATCTACAGCGTGTTTTATCGCTTCTGCTTCAGAAGGTATAATCGTCGTTTTGATGTTTGGATCATGCATTTTTATGCCGTCGTCTAACATCTTAATCAATTCTTCTTCTGTTTTGCCTCGCAAGCGTTTGTCCTGACGAATAATTATTTCGTCAAACATTTCAGCCGCAATGCTCCCCATTTCGTTATTGTCTTCCACTCGTCTATCGCCTATACCAGCAATAATGCCGACTTTAACGGTGCAGTCTATGTTTTCAATGAACTGTTGTAGCGCTCTCATCCCAGCAGGGTTGTGCGCATAATCCAATAAAATCTTGAAATTCTTGAAGTTGAATAGGTTTAATCTTCCTGGGGTTTGGGTAGGTGATGGAATAAATGTTTCGACAGCCATCTTGATATCCTCGTTGCTAAATCCTTGAATATGAGCCGTTAGTACCGATGGCAAAACATTCTGAATCATAAATTTCGCTTTGCCTCCATAAGTTAATGGAATATTTACGGCCTTTGCAATGCGCATTTTCCATTCACCACGGCAAATCGTGATATATCCGTTTTCATAAATTGCACACAAACCGTCCCGCTTTTGCATGGCTTTGATATGGATATTATCCTCATCCATTGAGAATAAGGCAACGTTGCAGTCTACCTTTTTTCTCATTTTGTACACCAAGTCATCATCCGCATTGAGTATGGCATAACCATCAGGTAAAACTGTTTCTGGAATAACTCCTTTCACAGCAGCAAGTTGTTCAACCGTATGAATGCCCTTAAGACCAAGGTGGTCGGAAGCTACGTTTGTTACAATGCCCACGTCGCAATTTTTAAAACCTAAACCTGCACGCAGTAGCCCCCCTCTGGCCGACTCTAAAACGGCAAAGTTGACTGTTGGGTCTTTTAGAACAAATTCAGCGCTAGAAGGGCCCGTACAATCACCCTTCATAAGCAATCGGTTTTGTATATACACACCATCACTTGTTGTGTACCCTACTTTATACCCTTTCATTTTGGCCATATGTGCGATTAATCGCGTAGTGGTCGTTTTACCATTTGTGCCTGTCACAGCGATAATTGGAATTTTTGCATTTGAACCTGGAGGAAATAGTTTATCTATCACCGGTGCCGCAACGTTGCGTGGCAGCCCAGTGGTTGGGGCTAGATGCATTCTGAAACCAGGTCCGGCATTCACCTCTAAAACCGCACCACCAGTATCCGAAAGTGGTTCAGAAATGTCTGTGGTCATAATATCGATACCACAAATATCGAGGCCAATAATTTTTGAAATTCGCTCAGCCATAAAAACGTTTGCTGGGTGAACAACGTCTGTAACGTCCTCTGCCGTTCCACCTGTACTGAGGTTTGCTGTATCCTTTAGAATTAGCGTTTCACCATCGGCAATAACCGAATCTACCGTATATCCCTTTGATTTAATTAATGTCTCTGTAAGCTCATTCACTTTAATAGCGGTGAGCACTTTTTCGTGCCCATACCCACGTCTTGGATCTTTATTGACTTCATCAATCAGCTCTTGAATGGTTGATTTTCCATCGCCAATAACATGCGCTGGTGTACGTTTTGCAGCGGCCACCAACTTATGATTGATTACAAGTAATCGATAGTCATCACCTACAACAAATTTTTCGACAATAACGGCACGCGACACCTTTTGGGCTTCTCGGAAGGCCACTAATGCATCCTCATAGTTGTTTATGTTAACGGTTATGCCTCTACCATGGTTTCCGTCGATGGGTTTAACCACAAGCGGGAAACCCACATAACGGCAGGTGTCTTTTAAACTGCTTTCTCTGCGTATAATTTCTCCTCGCGGTACTTCAACTTCAGCTTGCTCCAGTAAGTATTTGGTGTCTTCTTTATCGCATGCTAACTCGACGGCAATGTTGCTTGTCTCGCTCGTAACCGTTGCTTGAATTCTTTTCTGGTTTGCGCCATAACCCAACTGGCACAGCGAGTATTTATTTAATCTAATCCATGGAATTCCGCGTTTTTCGGCTTCTTCTACAATTGAGCCAGTACTTGGCCCCAGCCTTTCGTTTTCCCGAAGTATCCGCATCTCTTGGATATCTTCTTCCATGTCATACGATTCTCCGCTAATGAGCGCTTCACATATACGCACGGCGGCTTTAGCCGCATAACGTCCGACGTTTTCTTCCATGTAGGCAAACACAACATTGTAGACGCCATCCTCACCATAACCTCGAGTCCTGCCAAATCCTACGTCCATTCCAGCTAGCGTTTGTATTTCAAGCGCGATGTGCTCAATAATGTGCCCCATCCATGTGCCTTCTTCAACCCGTTGAAAAAACCCTCCTGGAGTACCTACCGAGCAACGATGCGCAAACATCGTCGGAAACATTTCCTTTAGCCTGTCTGAAAATCCTTCGATTTTATTAGACGGACTCTCTTCCATCTCTTGAAGGTCTAAGACCATGACTATAAGTTTATGTCTTCTTACCGACCAGTAATTTGGGCCGCGCATTGCTTTTATTTCTCTAATCTCCATATCCTTCTACTGTTTTGTGCTTGTAAATGTGCCCGAAAGCCACTAATGATGCAAAACAAGACGTTGTTGTTTATGCTTGCTGTACAATAATAACTTTTTTAATAATTAATGAAATTATACTTTGTTTTATTTACAAATTTGCGGGATGGCAAAAGGAACACTAATTCCAATTGGAGGCAATGAAGATAAGGGAGACGGTTTAACAGAAAACTACTCGTTAGACTTTATCGAACAGGGCATTTTATCGCATGTTGTTCGCGAATGCGGTGGCATAGATTCGTTGATTGTGGTTATCCCAACAGCATCAAGTATTCCTGAGGAAGTAGGTGAAAACTACCTAGACGCTTTTCAAAAATTGGGTTGTACTAATGTTGTGGTTTTAGATATTCGAAAAAAAGAAGATTCCGAAACTGCACATGCAATCGACCTGATTTCTAGAGCCAATTGTGTCATGTTTTCTGGCGGAGATCAGTCAAAAATTGCAAAAAAAATTGGAGATACCGCCATCCATAAAATTCTAATGGATCGATATCGTGAAGATGAAGGTTTTGTAATTGCTGGAACTAGCGCTGGTGCTATGGCTATGTCGTCTGAAATGATTGCAGGAGGAAGCAGTACAGAAGCATTTATCAAAGGAGCCGTTAAAATGTACACCGGTTTAGGTCTTGCCCCAGGCATTATGTTCGACACCCACTTCATCATGCGTGGACGGTTTGGCAGAATCAGTGAAGCGGTTGCGAAGCATCCAGAATTAATTGGAATAGGTTTGGCAGAAGACACCGGTTTGGTCATTAAAAATGGCAACGACCTTAAGGTAATAGGGTCAGGAATGGTAATCGTTTTTGATGGAAGCAGTTTGGTTCACAACAACGAAAAAATATTAGAACCAGGCACACCAATGACCATTACCGACTTAAAAGTACACGTACTCTCAAATTCGGACAGATATTCACTGAAAGAGCGAAAAGTTACTGTGCTGCCAATCGACGCTCCGTTCGAGTTCGACTGATTTTTTTATTTATAAATAGCGATGCTGGGTTCTTGACCAGAAATGCGTTGCGCCCTATACATACCTTCCGTATTAAATGGCATGGCGATATTGCCTTCTCCGTCAACGGCAATTAATCCACCGTCTCCACCGATTTCTAAAATGCGTTTGTTTATGACTTCGTTTGCCGCTTCGCTGAGCGATAAGCCTTTAAACTCCATTAATGCGCTTACCTCATACGCTACAACACCGCGGATAAAAAACTCTCCACTACCGGTACAAGAAACGGCACACGTGGTATTGTTCGCATAATTTCCTGCTCCTATCATTGGGCTGTCGCCTATTCTTCCAAAACGCTTGTTGGTCATTCCGCCAGTAGATGTAGCAGCGGCTATGTTTCCATGCGCATCTCGCGCTACCGCTCCAACTGTCCCAAATTTGTGGTCTTTCGACTTTGAATGATCCAGTTGAAATGAATCGGTATCTTTTATCTCTTGCCATTGGTCGTACCTCAATTGGTCAAAGAAATAATCATCATCAAGGGTTGAAACACCCTGTGCTTTAGCGAATTTCAGGGCGCCTTCTCCACCTAAAAAAACGTGGTCGGAGTTGTCCTTCACCTTACGTGCCAACTGAATTGGGTTTTTAATCCCAGATATTAATCCTACCGCGCCAGCTTCTTTGTTGGACCCGTCCATTATGGAGGCGTCCATTTCATGTGTGCCTTCCGCCGTAAAAACACTGCCTTTTCCAGCATTAAACAAAGGTGAGTCTTCCAAATACGATACTGCAGTTTCTACCGCATCAATGGCAGAACCTCCATTGCTCAATATTTCGTAACCAGCGTTAACACTTTGTTCCAAGGCAGATTTATATGCGGCCTCTTTCTCTGGAGTCATCATGCCTTTAACTAGGGTGCCTGCTCCGCCGTGAATAGCGATAGAAAATTTATTCATTTTACTTGTAGTATTTCTTTTTCAACCAAAGGGACAAACGTACCAATAAAATAAGTGCCGGCACCTCAACCAACGGACCAACAACGCCAGCAAAGGCCTGTTTACCATGAATTCCAAAAACGGCTATGGCCACGGCAATCGCTAACTCAAAATTGTTACCCGCCGCAGTAAACGAAACAGAGGCGTTTTGCTCATAACTTGCTCCAAGCCATTTGCTGAACATAAAACTGACCAAAAACATCAATATAAAATATATGAGTAAGGGCATTGATATTCGAAGAACATCCATTGGTAAGTCGACGATATATTCTCCTTTTAGCGAGAACATAACCACGATGGTAAATAGCAATGCAATCAACGTCATTGGGGATATTTTTGGAATGAACGTATTGTTATACCAGTCTAATCCCTTCTTTTTAACCAAGACTGCTCGTGACACAATACCAGCCAAAAATGGGATACCTAAATAGATGGCAACACTTTCTGCAATTGTACCAATTGAAACATTTACGATTGCACCTTCAAACCCAAATAATGGTGGGAGTTTGGTAATAAACAACCAGGCATAAAAACTATACCCGAACACTTGGAAAACGCTATTCAAAGCAACTAAGCCTGCACCGTATTCACTACTTCCCTCGGCTAAGTCGTTCCAAACCAAGACCATAGCAATACATCTTGCTAGTCCAATAAGTATGACGCCAACCATATATTCTGGGTAGTCGTGCAAGAAGATTAAAGCCAAGGCAAACATTAAAACAGGACCAATAATCCAATTGAGTAGAAGCGACAGGCTTAAGACTTTAACGTTTTTAAAAACTACTGGCAACAGGCTATAATTTACCTTCGCTAATGGCGGGTACATCATTAATATTAAGCCAATTGCAATTGGAATATTTGTGGAGCCATGGCTTAATGAGTCGACAACATTTGCTGTGTTTGGCACGAAATAGCCAATCGCTACACCAAGCGCCATGGCAATAAAAATCCAAAGCGTTAGGTATTGGTTTAAAAAGCTAAGTTTTTTAGTGTTCGACATGTTTATTGTAATTGTGAAAATAGAAATTTCATTTCTGTCGCAATCAATGCTGACGTATTCAAATAGGTTTCAGATTCTGAACTTGTTCCATCTGACCGTTTGGGATCCACATATGTTAACGAAAACCTTGCTACTGCATTTGGTATAAACGGACAGTTTTGATCTGCATGGTCACAGGTCATAATTGCTAAAAATCTGTCGGGATTACTGTTGTCTGAATGCAGCTTCGAAAATAGGGTAACCTGCTCGCTGTCATCACTAAAACGTAATTGATACCGAGGATTTTGCTCTCCAACCTGTGTCACTTCAAAACCAGTCGTTTGCAGTGCATTTATTGTTCGAAGGTTACACTCGGTTACCTCAACTCCTCCGGAATAACAATCCACAGAAAACCCAACATACGCTGCTATTGTTTGAGCCCATGTTTGAGCGAACTGACTTCGTCGCGAGTTGTGGGTGCAAATAAAATTGAGATTAACCGCTCCATTTTGGTCTTTCTCCTTCTTTATTATTTCCGCCAAACTGACCAGCTCTCTCTGTCTTGTGGCATATATTGAATCGACAGACAACCCGTCGATGTAGGATTTGATTTGTTCTAACATATTAGCAACAACCACCACCTGGAGTACATGATTCAGCAGCAGGAGTAAGCGACGCTAAACTTGTCTTGACTTTTTCCATTGGTATACCGCAATTGTCTTTAGCCAAGCAGTCTGTATAGGTATTGGTCAAAACAAAGTCTTTTCCATCAAAGTCTAGTCCATACTTTCCGATCGTATTGGCTTGATATTCAACTTCAATTTCTCCATCAGTCAATTCAAGAATGTTTTCAGATAAATTGATGATGTCTAAAAACTTGGTTGGTGCAATCCGGTGATCATAGTCGTTGGCTTCCCAAAGTTGAAAATTAATGGCGTTATCCTGTCTTACTTTTCCGCCGCAATCGATAAAGTGTTTTGACACCGCTCCAATTTCTGTTACATGAAAGTGTTGTGGAACATACGAACCATTTGGCAGCTTAAACCGAACTTCGCCAATGGTTTTGAGTTGTGATTTTACTTCTGATAATTTCATATTTATACTATTAACAACAGTTATCTCCGCTAGAGGGTAATTGATCAAACAATTGATTAAGCATGTTTCTAATCTCTTCCCATCGTAAGGGGTTTATACAATAGCTTACAGATGTTCCTTCGATGGAACCCTGAATAATACCAACGTCTTTGAGTTCTCGCAAATGTTGACTGATCGTTGCCTGAGCCAAACCTAACTCTGCCACTAAATCGCCGTTTATACAAGCATTTGTTTTGAGCAAATGTTGAACAATGGCTACCCGTGCCGGGTGTGCAAAGGCTTTAGAAACCGTTGCGAGCTCGTTTTGCACGTTGTCAAATAAATTTTTCTTTGTAACTCCCATTTGTACATTGCAATATTACGATGAATGTTTAGAACGAGCAAACTATTTACCAAAAAGAAAAAATATTACGCTATAAATTCAGGGTACGATTCGGGGTCAGAATCATTCATTAAGCCATACACCACGGTAAACACGTCTTCGGCATTGGGTTTAGAAAAATAATCCCCATCGGTACTATACGCCGGTCTGTGCGCACGTGAAGTTATGGTTTTGGGTTGGGCATCAAGCCAACGATAACCCTCTTGTTTCTCCAAAACGTGTTGCAGCATGTACGCTGTTGCTCCACCAGGTACGTCTTCGTCCAAGAATACAATCTTATTTGTCTTCTCAAGAGACATTACAATGTCCTTATTTAAATCAAAGGGTAAAAGAGATTGCACATCTATAAGTTCTACAGATATTCCATGCTCTTCTAATTGCTTAATGGCATCTTCAGCAATCCTGCAACATGAACCATAGGTCACTAATGTCACATCGGTCCCTTCTTGAAGTGTTTCAACCTGACCCAGTGGCATCGTGTAAGATCCCAAATTGTCTGGTTTTTTTTCTTTAAGACGATAACCATTCAGACATTCAACAACAATAGCAGGCTCATCTGAAAGCAACAAGGTATTATAGAAACCAGCCGCCTTAACCATGTTTCGTGGCACCAAGACATGCATTCCTCGGACAGCATTAATAATCATCGACATGGGTGACCCGCTATGCCAAATTCCTTCCAAACGATGACCCCTAGTTCTAATAATTACCGGGTTTTTCTGTCCGCCCTTGGTTCGGTATTGTAGCGTTGCAATGTCGTCGCTCATTATTTGAATCGCATAAATCAAATAATCGAGATATTGTATTTCGGCAATCGGCCTAAGACCTCTTAAAGATGCCCCAACAGCTTGCCCGATAATCGTATTTTCACGAATACCTGCATCCATGACACGATTAATACCATGTTTTTCCTGAAGTCCTGCAAAACCTTGGTTTACATCGCCAATATGCCCTAGATCTTCTCCAAAAGCAACCACTCGTTTGTCACGGTTTAACGCATCATCGAAACATTGCTGCAAAATTTCAAATCCATTTAGCAGTTCACTATCATCACTATATGCTGCAGGTATTTCGTTGACTTTTAACGCATTCCATTCAGACTCGCTGTATAAATGGCTCGAGTAACGCTCTCTGTTTACTTGCTTATAATCGTCATACCACTGGATAACACCTTGCCGGCCACTGCCACCTTCTCCAATCGTTAATCGAAGGGCTTTGGCTACCGCTACACCCAAGTCTTTACGAATCGCATTTTTGTCGGCATTAAGGCCATTGATCAACGTGTTGATTTGGTCTTGTTGATCAGACTCTTGACTTAGC
This sequence comes from uncultured Bacteroidia bacterium, assembly GCA_905478335.1. GTDB lineage: Bacteria > Bacteroidota > Bacteroidia > NS11-12g > UBA9320 > UBA987. The sequence goes on from CAJQIC010000030.1 coordinate 67,388, forward strand.
GCTTCAAGGGCTTGAACACAAACAGCCTTTTCTTCTTGTAACGGTATAATGTATGCTTCCCATGCACCATCTTTTGCCGCTTTCACTTCAGCAACAGCCTCTTGTTCAATAAGGGCCAATTCTTCTTCAGTGGCAACTTTGGTCTTGACCATCCACAAACGCATTTGCGCAATGCAGTCATATTCTGCTTCCCATTCCAACCGCTGCTTTGACTTATACCGTTCGTGCGAACCTGATGTCGAATGACCTTGAGGTTGCGTTACTTCGGTAACGTGAATAATGGCGGGAACATGATTTTTACGACATTTTGCCGCCGCCTTAGCATATGTTTTGACCAACTCAGGATAATCCCAACCTTTAACGGTGTACAAATCATACCCAAGTCCATCCTTATCCGTTTTAAACCCTTTTAAAATGGAGCTTAAATTTTCTTTTGTTGTTTGATACTTTGCAGGTACAGAAATTCCATACGCATCATCCCAGATAGAAACTAACATAGGGATTTGTAGAACACCAGCCGCATTAATTGATTCCCAAAAAGGACCCTCACTCGTACTGGCATTACCAATAGTACCAAAGCCTATTTCATTTCCATTAATTGAAAAGTCGGTTAAATCATGAAGGGCTTTGTTATCTCTATAGAGTTTAGACGCCCATGCAAGCCCAACCAATCTGCTCATTTGGCCCGCAGTAGGACTAATGTCTGAAGATGAATTATAATTTTCAGTTTGACTTTTCCAACTACCGTCTTCATTTAACAAACGCGTTCCAAAATGCCCGTTCATACTTCTACCGGCACTTGCTGGCTCTTCTTCAACACTGGTTATGGCATACAGTTGCGCAAAAAACTCGCGTTCAGAACTAATGCCTTTGGCAAACATGAAGGTTTGATCACGATAATAACCAGATCGAAAATCACCCTTTTCAAACGCCTTAGCCATCGCAAGTTGAGCAATCTCTTTACCATCCCCAAAAATGCCAAACTTTGCCTTGCCTGTAAGCACTTCCTTACGACCCAACAAACTTGCTTGACGACTTCTGTAAGCAATTTTATAATCGTTGATAATCTCTGTGAGAAACTCCTCTTTACTGATATTTGCTTTTTCCGCCACTTGACTCATGTAATCTTCGAATTGATACTTATGAAAAAACCACGCTTTATTTGCTAAACTTGCATCTTAAGCATGGTGCAAAAGTACCATATTTGAGGCATTTTATTTAACAATTTGGGCGTCGCATTGTTATACCTATGCAGCGTTACGAAGCAAAGTGGAATCAAGTAAAGATTATAACGGCCCTATTATCCTTTTTGACGGTATTTGTAATTTATGCAACTCGTCTGTTGATCGGGTAATCCGCTGGGATAGAAAGAAAGTATTTCGATTTGCCTCTTTACAATCAGAATTTGCCAAAAACCTCTTGAATAACACTTCAGTGAATCCAAGAGATTTAGATAGCATTGTCTATTTCCATCAAGGAAAAGTCAAACAGAAATCTAACGCTGTTATGGCGATAGTGCTTAAACTGGGTTTCCCTTATTCCTTGCTGTATGTTTTTAAACTCGTCCCTCGTTTTTTGCGCAACTATGTATACGACATTGTGGCTAGAAATAGGTACCAGTGGTTTGGCGAAAAAGAGACTTGTCGGATTCCAACGGAAGAAGAGAAGTCACTGTTTATGGGTTAGTTTGGTTTAGACTTGCCCCTGCTGATCTTTCTACTTTTATTGATGGACTTCCTGAATATGTAAAACTCGAAGCCGCGTTTAAATCGCCTGTCAATTCCGACGTTACTGTAGCCGAAGCTTTAGATGCGCCACTCATATCAACATTTGCATTTTCCGCTGTTAAATCTTTTCCTTTAACACTAGAAGCACCATTTAACTCAACGAGCAATAAGTTGGTTCTACCACTGATTATTGCATCCGACGCTCCTGATCCATCAATTGAAATTTTTTCTGAAACAATATTACTGATGTCTACTTTTGACGCTCCTTTAAGTCGAAGGTCAAAATATGCCTTTTCATTATCAGAAGCGTCTAAGGTTACTTTACAAGACCCTGCCACTTCTAAGGCTTTTAAATCAGATAGCCTAATGGTTATTATTTCGTCTTGACCAACGAAACCTTTCTTTTGTGTTAATTCAATTTTGTCATCAGAAATATCAACATCCACCCACTTTCGGCCGTCGTCTCTCTTTGGAATATCAACACCAAGTTCATCGCCTTCAATTACACGAACAGTGAGTGCTCCATTAACTTCTAGTTCTTGGTAATCTCCATCCATACGGTTGTACTTCTGCTTCGTTTTTTTTGTCGAACAATCCTCACATCTAAAACCGGCCTCGGACATAAAAAAGGCATGACCCGCCATTTCCGGGTCATATATGTCTTGAAGATTATCTATATGGTAGATGATGCGTTTGGTGGATTCGTGAAAGATGACGGTTTGTCCAATCGGAACTTTGACGGTCAGAAATACCGACGCCGACGTAATATGTCCTTTATCATTCAACAAGACCTTATCGCTAAGTAATAACGTATTGTCTGACAATTTATAGGCTGGGGCAATTACTTCCGTCGATGCTTTAGCAACATCTTCATTCCTTCCTCTGGCAGATTTTTGCACCTTAAGCTCCACATCGTTTCCTGATGATTGGACTACATCCATTTTAATATTTCTTCTCGTTTTTGTATACGCTTCCGCTAACAAATCGTCTACCCGTAGAATAATTGTATCGCTATTCACATCAAGTGTTTCAACAACTGTAGCGACTCCCTCAGATTGATATTCTCGTGCGTTATAAAAGAATCCGATTATGGCCAGAACAATTGCGAGAAACCAACCAGATACCATTGATTGCTTAACTGGTTTTGATGGTTTTGGTACCGCAGACAATACTTCAGGGAGTATGTGGATCGCTAAATAAACCAACGGAATGGCGAAAATGAGATAGAATGCGATTTTAAAAAACCACGATCCAGCGCCCAACACCATAACGTTAAATACATTTCCGTCAATCCGAATATTTCAATCCCAATTAAAGAAATGACCATTAAACAAAATGCCCATTAGTGAAGAAATGAGTAAAACGATAATGCCAACAAAAGCCATCACAGCAAAGAGTTTGAAGAATGCACCGAACACCCGTTTTAAGAAACCAATAAATGATTCGAAAAAGTTTGAAACAGATTTCCTGTTTGCTGGCGATGCAATGCGCTCGTAAGCCGCTTTTGCTTCATTGTGTATAGAGTTTTTTATATTCTCGATATTGGGTGACTCACCCATCATTTCGAGTTTTTCGGCAGTTGTTTTAGCACCAGGTAAAATGGCCCACAGGATGATGTAAATCCAAAAACCAAATCCGAATACCAATAAAGAAACAAGCCAAAGAATACGTAATACCGTTGGGTCAAAGTCAAGGTACTTGGCAAGCCCAGCGCATACACCGCAAATTTGCTGATTATCTATGTCTCGAAACAAGCGTCTTTTCGCTCTTGAAGATTTAGCCTTTGTTTCTGCTTGTTTTGGTTCATCGGACGCCTTCTCAGAAGCGGTATCTTGTGGTTCTGCTTCTGCCTCAAAATCTGAAGGGTAACCCATTGTTTAAGCAACATCTTCTACATCTTGCATATTGATTGAAATCTTTGTCTCAGTCAATTTTGCTTGTAGCATTTCTCCAACGCGCAGCTCAATGTCAGCAATGATTTCATCCCCGTTTTCAGTGTCTCTGAAATGATTCCCAATGTTTTTCAAATAATCTCTGAGTGAGTCAAAAGCATCCTCTTCGATTGTGATGGCAATTCCGCCAATGTTGATGGTAACTATCTTATTCATTTTTTAATTATAGGCTTGTTAATTGTTTCACGGAATAGCTTAATACTTTCCATGTCTTATCTAATTCACTCAAAAAGGCAGTGCCTTCCGCTGTTATAGAATAATACTTTCTCGGTGGTCCTTGATCGGACTCTTTCCAATTGTAATCGAGAAAACCCGCGTTTTTCAATCGTGTTAACAAAGGATATAGCGTCCCTTCAACGATTAAAAGTTTAGCGTCTTTTAACTTTCCAATTATGTCAGAGGCATATATTTCTTCACTACTGATTATTGCTAAAATGCAATACTCTAGTATTCCTTTCCGCATCTGTGCCTGTATATTTTCTAACTTCATGAGGGTGTATCTCTTATTTGGTTATCCAAATATATATGTTTTATATGGTACCATGCATTACAAAGTACTATAAAAGTTTTGTTTTAATCGACAAAGAGCAGTCGACTAGTCAAAACATTCCATCAGAAACAAGATGCCCGATTCAAACTGTATCTCAATGATACCGTCGGTTTCAGCCTCGTTACTGCTGCCCGTTCTTTGCGGAATAATAAAGTCTTCCTTAGATAGGTTAAATTTTAGTCCTGTGGTCTCAATTCCATGAACGTCTGTTAAAGGAATGAGTGAAATAATAGATTCGGCACTATAATACTTGGCAAATTTTGCTGGCTTAGAAGGCAACAAATACGCTTTAGAATAATCGTCGATGATACAGATTGGCATATCCGAACCATATTTTGCCACGGTAATCAAGTTGTTGTGTGAATGATCAAGTCTCTTACCTGTTCCCCAAACAATGTTGGCCGCTTTGTGTCCGTTATCCAAAAGATACTTGATTCCTTTTTCGAGGTCGGTTGTGTCCTGGTCTTCAATAACAATCCAATTAATGTGTTGCTCGTCCTCAACACTGAGTCGGTTGACATTTAAGCTATCGAAATCACCAATAACCGCATCTACTTTGATGCCCTTCATCAGAACACGATCTAAAGCACCGTCCAAAACGAGCACAAAGGGGTTCCACTCTAGCAGTTGGTTGAGGACTTCATTGGAGCACTCATCGCCATTGGCAATTATAAGTGCTGGTTCTTGCTTGTCGCGGACAAAATGGTGAGATGACATTCTTGACTATGTGATTACAACTATATGTGCGTAAAGTACGTACTTTGTTAGCATTAAGGTGTTGTACAAATTTACTCACGATCAAATGCGGACAAAAATCATTCTAGCCCTTTTATCGGTTTTGCTCATATCGTCTTGCAAACGAAAAGAGAAAACTTGGGATACAAACATTAAAGCTCCGCTATTCAAAGCAGAACTTGGTTTTAACAACCTTGTAGACGACAGCCTTCTCGTCGTTCAAACGGACAAAAGCTATAGTTTAAGTTATGACTACGAATACGCCATCGATAGTGTCGGCAGTTATCTAGATGTGCCCGACACACTTGACAAGGTTAAAATAACACTTGATAAACTTGTACTCGCTGACCGTACATATGTCGATACCTTTACCTTACGCGAAATGGACCCGCAAACTGGATTGTTTGATGGGTTAACCCTACCCTTTGATGCTCAAAAAATTGAAAACCCTCAAGGAGAACAAGAAATTGATGTTAGTGAAGAGTTCTTTCAGACCGCTAAATTCAATAAGGGCTTTTTAGATATTAAGATACACAATGACCTACCGGTTTATGTCGACGTAATCATATTTAAACTCGTCAATAAACAGAGTGGTGAAATTGTAGCGCAAGACACCTTTACAGATATTGCACCGGACGACTCGTCTACCAAATCTATAGATTTGGCTGGCAAGGTTGTAGACGGCGTGATGGTTGGCAGCATTGTCAGAGTCGAAACGCGAGCAAGCAATGGTCCTGTGCTTATTGATGCTGACAAAGGCGTTCGTTTATCGTTATCCGTGCATTCTCTTGAACCAGAATACGCAACCGCTATTTTCCCGGAGCAAACTTTGGTAGAAGACAAACAAGAGGTGGTATACAAGTTTGGTGGCCCACTCATTACCGAGATTAAAGCGCGAAGCGGTACCGTCAAAATGCGGATTTCTAGCACCATCGCCGAAGAAATCATCATAGATTATTCCTTCCCTAATAGTGGTGAAAATGGGGATTTTAATAAGCCATTTAATAAACAATATCGCGTACCCGCTGCTAAACCAGGCACAACTCAAGTCATAGAGGGCACCTTCCCTTTAGATGGTTATGTGATGCAATACAAGGGGAAAGATCCAACGCAAGAACCTTTCTTTAATACAGTATATAGTGAGCTTACTGCACGTACGGTATATTCTGGTGAAGTGAGAGACTTGTCTTTAGACGACTTTGTTGAAATAGAATTTGGCTTGGTAGATATAAAACCAGAATACGCCTTTGGTGATTTTGGGAAGAAAGAATTTGAACTGAATGAAACTGTTGATATTCCAATTTTCAAAAACGTTTCCGGCGCAATCGATTTGGAAGCGGTTAAAATGAACCTGTTTTTGGACAATGCATTCGGGATTCAGGCCTTAACAACAGTAAATTCTATCACGGCTAGCAATTCACAAAATAACACGTCCGTATCGTTAACACACCCACAAGCTATTGGGCAGGATATTTTATTAACTCGTGCAACCAACCCCCCTTTGTTAGCCCATACGCAGTTTTATGAGTTTGACCAAAACACTTCAAATATCAAAGCGTTTTTTGAGGTTTTACCTGATCAAATTACAACGAACTTAAAGATAATTAGTCGCCCCAACGGCAGTAATGATTACACCGACTTTGTTAAAGACGAAAGTTACTTAAGGGCGCGATTAAATGTTGTAATGCCAGTTCAATTCTCTGCTGACAATCTAACTTTAGTCGAAAAACAACCCTTTGATATTAATGCTCTGGAAAACGCTGAAAAAATTAAAAGTGGTTCCTTTAAGTTGAAGGTATTTAACGACTTTCCGTTTGACGCCGAAATAAAGGTCGAGTTTTTGAATGAAATAGACGAGGTGCTGTTGCCGCTGTTTGCATCGGGTGAAAAAATTGAAGCCGCACAAGTAAATAGTTCTACAGGAAAAACGGATGAAGCGGTACTAAGCTACCTAACAGCCACCATATCCGAACAACAGATGGACATCATTCGAGAGTCAACAAAGGTTCGAATAACAAGTGTTTTTGACTCTCCTAACGGGTCGCCTAACAAAATATTCAGTGATTACTTACTTAAAACTCAATTGTCGGCCGACTTTGTATATGAACAGACTTTATAATCTAGCCGGTCTAGTTCTTTTCTTTGGTACCAGCTTCGGACAAGACATAGACTCTATAACTCAAAAGACACCATTTCAACAAGAAATGTCAATTGACAAACAATTGGTTGTTCTTGGGAATGGAAGTATCGTTACTAGTTTCCTGCATAACAGTTTGGTCAGGGAAAATCATTGGACCGACGAAATTGTTCAAAACCAGATCAATGCGCTATCAAATCAAAATCGTTTTGGCGCTCAAACCGCTTTTGATGTAAAATATCATACCGGAGATGGTACGTATTTCGGTGCAGGCTATCAGAACATAATAGGTGGCATCGCTCAAAAATCGATTTTTCAACTGGTCTTAGAAGGAAATCAAAACCAACCCAATATTACCCTCGATCAGAATAACGGATTTGAGCAAATTGGATTTGCCTATCTGTCATTTGGTAAGGCGTTCAAGGATACTGCAGCACAGCGTAAAACTAGTTTTGGCGTTAGTCTTTACGGGAGACAAAACTATTCGAAGTATACAGCATCCAGTGGGACATTTGATTTAGATAGTGCAGGAGAATCCATACAAGTAAACAATGCTGACATTGCCATATCTCAAGACATCTCAGACCCATTCAATACGTTTGGTTTGGGGGCTAGCTTTAAAATAGATCAAATAATCAATGAGAACCTTATTTCATTTGAAATACAGAACCTTGGTGTGTTCTTTGGTTCCAAAACCCGCTCAGCACAAATGCTTTCGGCATACTCTTTTGATGGATTCAACCTCTCTTCGCAAATTAATAATGCAGGAAGTGTGCGTCTGCAAGACTCCATAAACAATAACTACTTCACAACTGACACGTCTAGCGCTGTTCAATTGTTGCCCTTTTCTACCAGCGTAGCCGTTAATAAGCCACTTGGAAATAGGAATAATTTTCGGGCTGAGTTGCACTACGTCTACTTTACCGGTTATTACCCGCTGTTGAAAGCAGAATACCACCAACATTTCAAGGGTAAATCAGCCTCATGGAATGTAGGCGCTCGTGTTGGAGGATTTGGTAACTATGCGATATCGCTTGGAACGCATATTCCTTTAAGCAAACATACCTTAACCGCACAAATAGCCGGTTTGGAGTCGATGATTTCAGAAAACTTACCCGTAAATTGGTATGCTCAAGTTGGGTTAAAAGTTATGCTGTAACGACCTGGTTACTCATTATTGTTTCTACCAACCCTTTAGTAAACTGCAACAATTCTTCAACTTCGGAAGAACTTGCAAATCTGTAGTTCTCGAACACCAACAACCCATTTTCGTTACCTTCAATGTGGTACCTATTGTTATCTGAAAGGTATTGGATAATTTCTTTGGTAAAAAATGCCTTAACCCTTTCGGCGTTCTGTCCTTTTACAGCAAAATCATCGGTGAATTTTTCGTCTTCAAATGATATTTCTTCACGTTTGGCAAAATCCAGAATTCGTTTTAACCAACCTTCTTTTTCAATCTCGAATCTTGGAAGGTCGATGTCCTGAAACAACACCAAAACAGCAGTTGTTTGGTGAACCTCTGTGGCTAGAAACGCGCCTTCATCAAACGTTATGTCGCAAATCTCCCATTTAACGTTGGAGCTGCCAAGCGTACCCTTAATGCGGTTTTTAGAAAACTCAATGGGTCTTGATTCGAACATCATGAACTTTCTGAACCTAGATTTACTCCAAACAACACTCGGATCAAACGTCCACTTGTTTTTCGCTGAAAGTTCCTTTAACCCTTGTTGACGTTTACTCAAAAATAAGCTCGTTTTAGGCGGTAATACATGCAAGCTTAATGGGTGTTGGGATGTAGTAACGTGCATGTCTAATCCAATAATGTCGAAAGTGCCCCCTTCATTGGCATTTTTATCATCCCAGTCTTTCATAATTTCTAAAACCGAATGATCAACCAATCTCGCTTGTGAAAAGTCTATAATGACGTCTCGACCGTAACCGATTTCCTCGAGTTGTTTCGACAATTGTAAAACATTGGAAAAATTAGATATTCCTTTGACCTTTAAAATCACTTTGTTCTCATCCTCAGAAACCAAATATTGGGGCTTCCGTAGATATTTAAAGAACAGATTTATCGGAATATGGGATTTAACTAGGTGGATTAATAATGTGATGAAAATACCGGCAATCAACCCCGTTTTTAAGTCGTATTGTAGGGTTGAAATAATGGTAAAAGCAACAATGACTACTTGTTCGTAACCCAGTTTCATCGTGTCGCGGAACATTTTTGGAGACGCCAACTTAATTCCTGTAAACACCAATATTGCCGCTAAAGCAGCCAATGGAACCATTTGAATTTCATCAATTAAGAAAAACACCAAAGCAAGTAAAATTAAGCCATGGAAAAAGTTTGACCATTTTGTTCTTGCACCGTGGTTTATGTTCAATGAACTCCGAACAATTACAGTAATTACCGGAAGGCCTCCCAAAAAACCGGCAACGATTGTACTGATGCCTGTTCCTACAAGGTCTTTATTCAGGTTTGTCAATCGTTTGTGTGGATCAAGTTTGTCCACCGCTTTACAGCTCGGTATTGTTTCAATCGTACTCACAAGAAATACGCTTATTGAGGTTGCCCAAAAAACACCTGTACCTATTAAGCTAAAATCTGGCCTTAAATTAAAACTCTCGGTTATGTCTGCCACCTGTACAAGATTCTTTGGCCCAACTAGATAGTCATTTCCAAACAACGAAATAATGTGTGACTCAGATAAACCAAAAATGAAGAAAAATGGTATAGCCACCAACAAAACGAGCATTGGCGCTGGTATATAATGAAGCACCTTAAGTTTATTGATAAACATTGGGTGTGTAATCAATATGATTAAACTAATAATGGCAATAAACGCAATTGGCCAATTGATGTTATGAATATTGCTTGGCAATGCTGTTATGCTATCAATAGCAGATGCTTTTCCAAAACCCGTATCCAGAGCGATGTGTATTTGACTCGCAAAAATGATTATTCCAATCGCTGCTAAAACGCCTCTAACCACCGAGGCTGGTAATAACTCACCGTACTTTCCCCATTTTAACAATCCCATTAAGGCTTGCATGGCGCCAGCAACCATTATTGCCGCCATATAATGATTGTACCCTGATCCTCCTCCCGCTTTTGCAAGTGCGACAACACCCACCAAAGAAACACCGACCAAACCTGCTCCAGGGCCATTAATGCCCACATTACTACCTCGAATAAACGTAGTTAATAACCCTCCGATAATGGCAGAAATAACCCCAGCCATTGGAGGCACAGCAGAGCCAGAAGCAATTGAAATTCCAAGACCAAGCGGCAATGCAACAAGTGCAACGCTAATAGCAGCAATTAAATCGTGTCTCCAGTTTTGCTTAAATCCAGCAAGACCAGTTTTGGGTTGGTTTAATAAAAGAGGGTCGCTCATGAACAGGGCAAAGTATCGAAACCAATCAAGAAGACAAAATATAATTTCCTAATTGGCTTGAAATTACGCCGTAGCCATCTTTTGGCGATCTGAATACAATGGAAACTGTCGCATAAGTGCATTTACTTCCGTAGTAACCTCATCGAGTATGCCTTCATTGTCGTGGTTGTTCAACGCACGATCAACTAAACTTACAATCGGCGCCATATGTTCTTCCTTTAATCCACGAGTTGTAATGGCTGGAGTACCTATGCGCATTCCTGAAGTAACAAAAGGCGATCTAGTCTCTTGTGGTACTGTGTTTTTGTTGATTGTTATATGACAACGAACCAATGTATCCTCGGCCATTCGACCCGTTAAGTCTTCAAACTTTGTTCTCAAATCTATCAACATTAAGTGGTTGTCTGTTCCACCTGAAATCACTTTGTAGCCACGCTTTTCAAATTGACGTGCCATTTCTTTCGCGTTTAAAATCAGCTGTTTGCAATACTGCGTGTAGTCCTCGGTATCCGCTTCCTTAAAAGCAACCGCTTTCCCAGCAATAACATGCTCCAAGGGCCCGCCTTGACTTCCCGGAAAAACTGCAGAATCGAGTAGTGCCGTCATCTTGCGTAAGTTTCCTTTACGATCACGTACGCCTCGCTTATTTTCGAAATCTTCTCCAACCATAATCATACCCCCTCGAGGACCTCTCAAGGTTTTGTGGGTTGTCGTCGTAAGTATGTGACAATGTTCTACTGGGTTGTTCAACAAACCGGATGCAATCAATCCTGATGAGTGCGAAATATCCGCAAGCAAAATAGCATCTACTTTATCCGCTATTTCTCTAAACCTTGCGTAGTCCCAATCTCTTGAATAACTTGATGCGCCACAAATAATCAATTTTGGTTTTTCTCGTAAGGCAATCTCTTCAACGCTATCCATATCTACCAAACCTGTTTCTTGGTCTATTCCGTAGTGAAATGCGTTGTATGTTTTTCCTGAAAAATTTACAGGAGAACCGTGGGTTAAATGGCCTCCATTAGACAAATCAAATCCAAGTATCTTTTCACCTGGCTCTAAGCAAGCTAACATAACTGCAGCATTGGCTTGTGAACCTGAATGTGGCTGTACGTTTGCCCATATTACACCAAATAGTTTTTTTGCTCTATCAATAGCAATTTGTTCAACCTGGTCTACCACTTCACAACCACCATAATAACGCTTACCAGGCAATCCTTCAGCGTACTTATTCGTCAAAACGCTCCCAACTGCTTGAAGCACTGGTTCTGAAACAAAATTCTCACTTGCGATTAACTCAATACCTTCTTGTTGACGGTGTAATTCTCGGTTGATTAAATCAAAAATCTCTGTATCCATTTCCATTTTATTGTACACACAAAGATAACTAAACCGCTGCGGTGCAAGCCAATTCTGTCTACAATTTATTACCTTAGCGGTTACTAACTACCTAAAGTAACATTTGAAATCATTGATATGATGCGTAATTTTCGTTTGGCACGTACCCAAAAAAATAGAAACTTGCTGCCCAAAGTTTTCCGAAGGGCGTCTTCACTAATTTTATTACTGTCCACATTTTCTATGACTTACGGTCAAGGTGTTGGCGTTAATGAAGATGGCACAGACCCTGACCCCTCGGCGATTCTCGATGTCAAATCAGATTCAAGAGGCATGTTGGTTCCACGACTCACAAAAGCCGCAAAGCTAGGAATACCCGGCCCTGCAAACGGATTATTGGTTTACCAAACCGACGACACGATTGGTTTTTGGTATTATGACATAAATAGGTGGAAACCCATCTTTCAAAATATTACTGCTGGCACTGGCTTAACAGGCAATACAATTGAAGGCTATGGTACAATTGGTTTAGAACCTACAGGAATTACGACCGGTCAATATGGAAATACCGACTCTATACCACAGTTTACTGTTAACGCTTTCGGACAGTTGGTCTTCGCACGGAATGTTGCTTTAAGAGAACAGGACGGCGTCATTGGTAATGAAATTACGGATACTGCTAATAGTTTGGGGCTACTCAATCGAGGTGGTTCTGGAACATCTGCTGATCCATACACCGTTGGTGTAAACAGTGGAAGTTCACAAAATGATATTTGGATGTGGGGCGGCAACAATTGGGTGTTAACCCAGTTTCCATTCGAAAAAGACAGTATAATCGGAAATGAAATTAGTGATACAGCCCAATCTAGGGGCATATTGATTCGGAATGGTAGTGGAAACTCCGCAAACCCATACACATTGGGGGTAACAGCTGGATCAGCTATCGGGGATGTTTTTATGTGGGACGGTAATAAGTGGGTTTCAAATCCCATTGTTTTCCCAACAGAACAAGACGCCGTTATCGGAAACGAGCTTACGGATACCATTAACTCTAGGGGCATCATAAGCCGTCAAGGAAATGGTACCACAGCAAATCCGTATAAAATATCGGTAAACGCAGGAAACAATGTCGGTGATGTTTGGATGTGGGACGGCAATAAATGGACGTCATCATCTGTCACTATTCCAAGCGAACAAGACAGTGTTATTGGTAACGAGGTCACTGATACCATTAACGCTAGAGGTATTTTAAACCTTTCTGGTGCTGGCACACAAGCCAGTCCTTTAAAAATGGGCATAGAGCCAGGGAACTCAAATGGCGATGTGTGGATGTGGAGTGGCTCCTCTTGGGTGCCCTCTCAGATTACTCACCCACCAGTTGTTATTCCAAAAGAAAAAGACAGTGTCATTGGTAACGAAATTGCGGATACATTTAACACGTATGGTTTGATTGTCAGACAAGGCAGCGGAACAGATGTTGACCCTTATACCATTGGGGCAAAACCCGGAACCAGCGCAGGACAATCTTTAGTGTGGGATGGAACAAAGTGGGTACTTACAACCATCATTATTCCATTGGAAAAAGACAGTGTCATTGGTAATGAAATTGCAGATACACTTGGTTCCAAAGGAATTTTAACAAGGGGTGGAACTGGCGTCGACGCTAACCCATATACGGTTGGTATAAATAGTGGTACAGCTTCCGGTGATGTTTGGATGTGGAACGGTACTTCTTGGGTGCCTACACAAATCACGCATCCGAATGAAGTGGATGGAATAATTGGTAATGAGTTAACTGATACAATAAACGCAAGAGGTATTTTGCAGCGTTCAGGATCTGGAACCGCAGCGAACCCATACAAAATTGGGGTAACTACCGGTACAAGCAACGGAGACGTCTGGATGTGGAATGGCTCGAACTGGGTGCCGTCACAAATCGTTCACCCGAACGAAGTTGATAGTATTGTGGGTAACGAAGTTACAGACACCATTACCAATGGGTTTTTGAACATAACTGGTGCTGGCACTGCCGCTAGCCCTAAAAAAGTAGGTTTAAAATCTGGTAATACGGTAGGAGATGTTATTATTTGGGATGGCACAACATGGGTGCCGGGTTATTTAGACCGAAACACCTTGGATATGGCCTATGACGAAGGCGGTGCTGGTAACGGTAGAACTATTACCGCGGATAATGGCGCTGTAGAAATAAAGGGAACAGATGGTTTTTTGGTTGACGGTAAGGTTGGAACAGGCGCTTCTGCGGGTTCCATTGGTGCAAGTACACGTTTACATTTTAACCCAAGAACATCTGCATTTCGCGCAGGAACTGCTTTAGGAACAGAGTGGGACGCAGCCAATTTAGGTTTATACTCTACCGCTTTTGGATACGGTTCACTAGCTTCAGATGATTACACATTTGCTGCAGGTAAAGGCGCTAAGGCCGTTGGAGATCATAGTATTTCTATAGGTGACAGTGCGGTCACCCTGCTCGAATATTCTATGGCCATAGGAAATAAATCTATTACAGGTGGTAAGAATACAATGGCCATTGGAACAGGTAATACTGCCTATGGTCAATACTCATTTGTTACTGGGGTCAACTCTACCGCGTTGGGTACAAATTCAGGAATATTTGGTGAAGATTGTTTTGTCTTAAGTGGATATAAACATGGTTACGCCTTTGGTCATAAAGATACCGTCAAAGGTGATTATGCTGTAGCTATTGGTCACAACGCTTTCTCCGAAGGAACTGGGGCAGTTGCAATCGGTTTTAATGTACGAACCAACAACCCCTATTCGGTCGCTATCGGAAATAACGCCGATGCAGTGGCTGATAGGTCTGTCGCAATCGGAAGTTTTGTTTCTACGAACTCGAAGAACGGCTCCTTTATATTTGGTGATGGAAGTACAACAACAACCATGCTTAGTCCTGCACAGCACACTATGACCATGCGTTTTAACAACGGATACCGGTTGTATTCCAAATCGGATTTGACCACCGGTGTTTACATGTTAAATGGTGGTACATCTTGGATTTCTGTTTCAGATAGAAACATGAAAGAAAATTTTGAAGATATAAATGGAGAAGACCTTCTTGATAAAATAGAAGACCTATCCATTACTAAATGGAATTACAAAGGGAACGCCGATGACGTTAAATTCATCGGGCCCATGGCTCAAGACTTCCATAAATCTTTTGGTTTGGGTGGTTCGGACAGTCTTGGCATTAGCACACTGGCTTTTAATGGGGTAAATATTGCAGCCGTGCAAGCCCTTATAGCGCGTACCAATAAGATAGAAAATTTAGAATCAACAATCTCTAAACAAGGTGTTGAAATAAAAGCCCTAAGAGAAGAGATAGTAGCCATTAAGAAATTACTTAAAAAATAGGAAATAGCCATAACGCTGAATGAATAAACTGTTATCATATCTAGTTTTAGCGCTATCTGTATCTCCTGTATTTGCACAGGGATGGATTACTAAAGACGCCCACGTTGTGCTAAAAGATGACGCCCATGTTGTCATACATGGCGCCACAGGTGATTACACAAGCAAAGGAGTAGCCTTAGTCAGCACGACAAATAGTGGCACGATTCATTTAGATGGAGATTGGAACAACCTTGGTACATCACCCGCAGTTGGTAACAACCACGGCACAGTAGAGCTTACTGGTAATAATCAACGTATTAAGGGTAGTCAATCTACCTCATTTAACAATTTAAAACTTTCTGGGGGTGGAATAAAGTCGATTCTGGTTTCGACCCTGGTTGGTGGCGGATTTACTGGCGCCAAAAATGGTACACTGGACTTAACTACCCGCCATTTGTTTCTTAATTCCAACACATTGATTGTCAACAACCCTGCTGCCAATGCGTTTGAACGAACAAGTGGTATGTTGATTGGAGAAACGGACCCAAGCGTCGGTTACAGTAAGGTGCAATGGAATATTCGAAAAGGGGTTGCTGGGTCGGTGCACAGTATTCCTTTCGGAACAACAGACTTTCAATTAATACCGATGTCGATTGACGTTACTTCGGCCGGTAACCAATCTGCTGACTCTGGTTATATAGCTGTTGCCACATACCCAACCAATACCGTTGCGATTCCTAACAACAGGCCTTTACCGATAGGCGTTCCGCACCTTGAAAACAGATATAAGATCGAAAACGACATAAAAGCATTAGACCGGTTTTTTATAATTACCACCAACGGGTACACCTCGAACCCGATTGTTAAACTTGGGTTTACATATGTCGATAGAGAGTGGGATGGTTCATCTGGTGGACTTAACGACATTGTAGAAAAAGACCTAAAACCTTCTCGTTTCGACGTAGGTTTTGCCTCTTGGGATTATAATATTGATGGAACGACAAACGTGTCGAGTAATCAAACCATCACAGAAAACCTTCGAAGTTATTCAGGCGCATGGGTATTGAATAACTATCCAACCTGCCCCGTTCCAAATTTCACTTTTGACAACGATTGTTATTTGAAACCCATTTTGTTTACTGATTCTTCCTTCATCCAAACAGGGAATATCGATACCTCGGTTTGGGAATATGAAAACAGCACCGCACACAATCTGAATTCACTGCTTCATAGTTTTACCAGCGACGGTAACTTCAATATGAAAAGAAAAGTACGCGGAAATCGCGGTTGTTGGGACTCTATTACCAAATCTGTTCAAGTCTATCCGTTACCGCAAAGTAGTTTTACACATCAAGACACTTGCTCAAGTGGTGTAACGCTGTTTACGTCAACGTCCACCTCAACGTTAGGCATGCCGTTAACTCAAGATTGGACTATTGATGGATCAACGTACACTGCTGTTTCTCCAAATCATGCATTTGGTAGTGCTGGCATTAAAGCTGTTTCGTTGATCACGAAAAATACGTTTAATTGTTTTGACACACTAAACAGCATGATTGAAATTCAACCATTACCCGATGTTCGGTTTGGGTTTGAAAACATATGCGAACGTCAAGACGCCTTTTTTTATGACAGCTCTACCACCAAGGGTTCTATAGATGAGTGGCGCTGGAAAGTAAAAGGCAAAATAGTTTCGTATGTACAAGATCACCAACAAGTGTTTAACACTGCCGGCAGTTACCCTGTTCAACTCAGGATAGAAAATAGCTTCGGTTGTCTTGATTCATTTGAGCAAAACATCACCGTGTGGCCTAAAGCCAAAGCTAAGTTTGATCTTTTTCCAAAAGACATATATATCACAGACCCTTTTGTGAACTTTGTGGAAAGTGGTTCGGATGCGAATTCATGGAACTGGTATTTCGGTGATTTTAGTCCAGAAGAATTCGGCCCTGAAGTACTGCATCAATATCTAGATACGGGCGTATTTAGAGCACGTCTTATCGCTAATAATGACTTTAAATGTGCTGACACATTTTACCGAACCGTCATCATAAAACCCGACTTAAACATCTTTATTCCTAATGCATTTAGTCCTGGTCCTGAAAACGACGTGAACACCACCTTTAGTCCTGGTGGGATGCTTTACGGCATCAAGTCCTTAGATATGACCATTTACACCAGATGGGGTGAGAAAATCTATCACTCAGACGACATCAAAAAACCGTGGGATGGAACATACCAAGGCAAACTTGTACAAGAGGGAACCTACCTCTACCTTATTAAGGTTAAAAGCGTGTACAACGATGTACTTAGGTATTCAGGAACGCTTACCGTAATCCGTTAGTTTTTTAGCCATTTAGAATAAGATTGTGTCTTGCCACAAGAGACCTCAACCGTATACATTACCTTTGGCCAAACCCGAAACATCAATCTGGTGCATCTGTGCTGGACCACTACTTCGGTAAATCTCTTCACCCAATAAACTAAAAATTCGTGTCTCACATGGCGTTTCCGCCGATATGTTTAAGACGTTTTGTGATGGATTTGGAAATATCAATACCTCAAGGATTGATGAAACATTAGCTACACTACTATTATCAATGGCATAACCTTGATTGAAACCCGTTGTTACATTCACTGTGGAATTTGACAACTCGCCAGCATAAGGCTCGCCGACAGAATACTCCAAGGTTAGGGCGCTGCTATTAATCACTTCACCAGCTGATGAAATCACGCTTCGTTCAATGGATTGCCCGTAACCTGAATACGCCAACAAAACCAAACCAATAGAAAATACTTGCTTTATCATGGTCTTATTTGTTAATGGTTTTTTCTATTTCTGTAAGTCGCTTTTCAAGCTGCTCGATATACTCTTGCTGTTCTTTTAACGCCTGTGTCAAAACAGGGATTAACCCTACATAGTTAACAGCCTTATATTCGATTTGTCCTGATTTTTTATGTCCAGCCCACTGTACTTGGTCCTTCACCAAATTGGGTAACACTTTTTCCAAATCTTGCGCTATGAATCCAAACTGTAGTCCATCAGACAAATTTAATGCAGCTGCTTCACCGTCTTGTTTGTAATAGTATTGTTTTGGCACTATTGATTTAAGTATTGACGTAGCGTCGGTTAAACCCTCAACATCATATTTAAGTTTTGCGTCAGATGCATTGGTTAATGTTCCTGTGTAGTTCACATCACCTAAAAAGTAGCCTGCATAATTTGTAGCAGCACTATCGGCCGTGGCAAAAATGCCGTAATTAGTTCCTGATGCGCTGTTTGATGCCGTAGTTGCGTCTGCAAAGACCCCCAAATTAAAGGTATTGCCATTTGTAGCGCTTCCATAATAGGCCATACTGGTTCTCCCGTCACCACTAGACAAAGTATACGATCCGATACCTTCACCTTGGGCGTGAACATCACCCGTCGAAACATTGATAGACGCATACGTATACGCACCGCCCTGTCCATCGACAATAGACCTTTGTGCTGAATAGACGCCTCCAGTGCTCAAACCACCATATAATACATTGTCTGTCATTATGAACAGACCTGATGTTGTGCTATTGATACTATCCCAAACTTTCAACCTGTTTGTCGCGTCATCCGTATTTATGCCAACCATTCCACCAATGCGGTAGATGTTGTTCCCGTTGGTTTTCCAAACTGCCGTATCGCCGTTATCATAGGTCCATTTTGTACCTGTATATCGTAAATATTGATCTTTTTGGGGTGTTGCCGAATTATCCAACGCAAACCCATTAAGCTTGTCCGCATTCCACATAGGAACCGCAGGTGTCGTCGATATAACACCACCGGTAATATCTATTCCTGTGCCCGCAGTGTATGACGTGCCATTATCATCTGAAGGCTTCCATTGTGTGCCATCCCAACGCAAAGCTTGTCCCGTTGTTGCGTTTGTTGCGTTTAGGTTGGTTCCACTAAGCTTATTGGCATTCCAAATATTGTCATCACTTTTAGCGCTTACTGCGGCATTTGTAATGTCGATTCCTGAACCTGCTGTATAGGTGTTCTGTGTATTGTTATCAGTATCTGGCGACCATTTAGAACCGTCCCATTTCAACACATTTCCGGTTGAAGCAGAATTGCTATTGATGTCAGATATGTCTTCTGTAGAAAGGTCAAGGTTAGAAACGCTTTCCGCCGTTTTACTGTGCATCGCATAGGGAACAGACTGCAGTTCAACGGTGCCCATTACGGCAAATCCTGAACCTTGATCTATTTCTATCTTCAAGTGATGAGGGTCTTCAGACCATGAAATGTCAGCAAAGTTATCCGATGTAGAACCTTGCCCAATTACAAGACTGAAATGTCCGAGTACTCCCGTAGTAACTATATGTGTCTCTTGATATACCTTGTTCGAGGCGCTTTTCCCTGAAAGGATAATTGCTTTAACGGTAATGCTTTTTTTGTTTAGCAATTCTCCGGCATTGTCCCTTGCTACCGCTTGATAGTTAAAACCATCCGGGCTTTGGGCAAATAGAAAAACTTGTGATAAACAGAAAAATAAGAAGGTGAAAATGTGTACAATTTGTTTCATGATTTGATTATTTGGCCGCAATATACACATTGCACCAAACCATCAGAAACAAGATTATGTCATAATGTTTTAGCTAGCGGGATATGACAAAAGTCGTCCCCAATATGGGCTATTGGTTTACGAGAACGTACTCGTAATGCTCCATCACTTGGTTGGCCAACAATTCCTTGCATGCCTTTTCGACCTTAGCTTTCGCCTCGGCCTCATCTGCAGCCTCGAACTCAACCATAATGTGCTTACCAATTCTTACGTTGTGAATGTCTTTAAGACCCAAAAGTTGCATACTTTGGTGTACCGTTTTCCCTTGGGGGTCCAATAAAGCCTTTTGAGGCATCACGTTAATTTCCGCTCTGAAATTCATTCGGCAAAATTACGTATTAACGACAGAATTATGTACGTAAAAATGATAAGAGTTACGCCAAAAAAACCAAAAAGTGCTAAGTGACCCAAACACAGGATAATAAAAACATATTGCAGTTGATTGTCTTTCCATTTTAGGTTTTTCAACTTAAGTGAAAACATCCTAAAATTGGCGACCATCATAATTGAGGCAAATATTGGAATCGCTAAAAACAAAAAGTGAGATACAAATACTGTTTCAGGTATGTGCCTATCATATTCTATCAAAAAAGGCCATGAACTCAACCAAAGTGCCGTAACTGTTGTAGTAAGACCATAAAACTCGACGCTTTGTCGCTCATCATTGTTGTACTTGGCCAACCGAAGTGCAGCAAAAATAGGGATGATTAAAGACACGTATTGAATCCATCCGGTATTGTATTGCATTTGCAGACTGAAAATCATTATGCTCGGAGCGACGCCAAAACTGACCAAATCAGCCAAGCTGTCAAGGTCTTTTCCTACATCTGAAGAAACCTGTAGTAACCGGGCAACCAAGCCATCCAAAAAGTCTGGAATAGTGGCTAATGCAATAAAGGTAGACGCCCAAAGAACTTCGTGATTCATTGAGCAAACTATAGATAGTACACCCAAGCCTAAGTTGCTTAACGTGAGTGCATTTGGTATGTGCTTAAGAATTTTCAAACTTTTGTCAGTTTTTTGTGTTTGATTGTCTAATCATACTGGTGCGCAAAATAAGCCCAGTAATCTTGCAAAAAAAATAACAGTGCTATGTACAGATTGATTTGCTTCCTTTCGCTATTCTTATTTGCGTCAGGTGCATTTGCTCAAAAATTTACGGTCAGTGGGCGTATTTCCGACGGAAGTTCGGGTGAGGATTTACTGTACTCCACAGTACTTGTTAAAGATAAGTCGTTAGGAACCGAGGCGAATGATTATGGCTTCTATTCGCTGACCTTGGACCCGGGTCAATACACACTTGTTTATGAATATGTGGGCTTTGCTACCGTTGTTAAGAATATTAACCTACAACAAGACACAACCCTAAACATTGAGCTCATGCCAAATGGCGAGCGGTTAAAAGACGTTGTAATTGACTTGGAACAAAGAGAAAGGCAGGTAGAAAACAAACAAATATCTGTAGTAAGCATGGACATTAAAACCATCAAAGAGATTCCGGTAATCTTTGGTGAAGTAGATGTTCTAAAAACAATTACCCTATTGCCGGGCATCCAATCTGCAGGAGAGGGAAACTCGGGTATTAATGTGCGTGGTGGTTCTCAAGATCAAAACTTGATTCTCCTTGATGAGGCAACCGTTTACAATGCTTCTCACTTATTGGGGTTCTTTTCGGTGTTTAATGGTGATGCCATTAAAGACATACAAGTATACAAAGGTGGTATACCCGCACAATATGGTGGTAGACTTGCCTCCCTTCTTGATATTAAAATGAAAGATGGGAACAAAAAGAAATACGGTGCAACAGGAGGAATTGGAACTATTTCAAGCCGATTGACATTGGAGGGACCCATTAAAAAAGATACTTCGTCGTTTATGATTGCGGGTCGTAGATCTTATGCCGACATTTTTCTACCTCTCGCAGGCAGTGACCTAGCAAGGGAGAGTACGTTATACTTTTATGACCTCAACCTAAAATTAAATTATAAACTTTCTGACAAAGACAAGCTTTTTGCAAGTGGTTACTTTGGAAGAGACGTTTTTGGTTTTGGAAGTTTGTTTGGAATAAACTGGGGTAACGCCACTGGAACGGTTCGTTGGAATCACCTGTTTAATAAAAAACTCTTTTTAAATACCTCATTTGTATTTAGTGACTTTAATTATGGTTTCAATTTCGAGTTCGCTGAAAACGCTGCCTTTGGACTTGAACAAAACATCCGTGATTTTTACATCAAACCGGATTTCACGTATTACATGTCTCCAAAAAACACGTTACGTTTTGGGATGCAGCTGACGCGACACTATTTCCAACCTGGGACATTTTTTGCAGCTAATGAAGAGACAAGAAAAACATTTACTCAAGACTTAGTCCTTGAAAAAAGAAATGCACTTGAAGGTGCGGTCTATATTGATGATGAAGTTAAGTTTAACGATAAGTTCAACATTCGCTATGGGGCAAGACTTTCTTCATTTTCTAACATCGGAGGTACAGAATACGGATATACAAAAAATGAGAATTTTGCACCCGTTGACAGTTTAACCGTAAAAACGGTCTTTGACCAAAACAACATTTACAATACTTATTGGGGATTAGAGCCTCGCATGGCAGTAAGTTACAACGTAGCCAAAATGACTGCCGTTAAGGCTTCATATAACCGTACGTTTCAATACATTCAGCAAGCATCAAACACGGCATCTGCCTTTCCAACGGACCAATGGTTTTCTTCAAACTTGAATATCGAGCCTCAAATTGCTGATCAAGTTGCTGTTGGGTTATTCAAAAACTTTAAGAAGGGGATTGAAACCTCTTTGGAAGTATATTATAAAACCATGCAGAACCAAATTGATTACCGAGACGGTGCTGTTTTGGTTTTTAATGATCAGCTTGATGGTGAATTACTAACTGGAACAGGAGAGGCTTACGGAACTGAGTTGTATCTAGCAAAAAATGAGGGCAAAACAACTGGTTTTGTTTCTTATACATTATCTAAAACGACAAGAAACACCGTTGGCATCAACAACAATGAGGACTATGTTGCCAATTTCGATATTCGGAACAACCTTTCGGTTGTTGCCACCCGAAAAATTATGGCTCAACTCTCTGCCTCAGCGACATTCACCTATACAACAGGAAGACCGTACACAACACCAGAAGGCAAGTATTTTTGGGACGGAGATTGGTACCCGCTATATGGAGAACGCAACAATGCTAGGCTTCCAGACTACCACCGATTGGATGTCGGTTTAACATGGAAAAACAAGCCAACTAAAAAATATAAAAGCAGTTGGAATCTGTCTGTGTATAACGCCTACAACCGAGCAAACGCTTATGCCATTTACTTCCGGACCGCAACACCTGAAGAGGCCGCAGAAAATGAGTTTGTTAGCAGTGGAGATCAAGTCGCTGTGCAGGTAACATTATTTAAAATTATACCATCTATCACCTGGAATTTCGAGTTTTAATCATGAAAAATACTTTATATAATTTAGCAGTGCTTGCCTTGACAGTTGGTTTAGGTGCTTGCGAAAAAGTGGTTCAATTAGACGTGCCTGAAGCAGACCCAATAGTGGTTGTGGAAAGTCAAATTTCAAACGAAACCGAGAAATGGTTGGTTAACTTAACCTTGACACAGCCATACTTCGATCAGTCTGGAATTGTCTTTGTTGATGATGCGATTGTAACGATTGAAGACAATAACAACAGCATAGATACCTTAGTATATGACGCTGATGGTAACTACCTAAGCAAGGTTGAAAAAGCTTGTGTAATTGGTGATGTATATACGCTCAAAATTGAGCACGGTTCAAAAACTTATACATCCACTGAGAAATGCTTTTACCAAGACACTATTGATCTGGTCGAGTCTTACTACTTACCAGAACGGAATGGCTTTATTCCTGTTGGTTATTATGTATTTGAAAAAGCGAATGAATATGAACCTGACGGAGATTTCTACCTTTGGAATATCTACCAAAATGGCAACATTCTCACAGATTCAATTGGTTACTTAATTGATAGCGATGAGTTCCGTGAAACTGGGTTCTTCAATATTTCCATTGATCCAGACGATCCCTTAAAGGACATTGACCGAGGTGTTTTTCCACGACCATTTCCATGGAATTTCGAAAAGGGAGATAGTGTAACTGTTGAGCAGATGCGGATTAGTGAAGATTACTATAATTTTATTTCTGAATTCAGCACCCAACAACAGCGTTCTGGAACGCCTTTTGACCCTCCGCCTTTTAACCCAACATCAAACATCAGTGGTGGCGCTTACGGTTTCTTTAGAGTCGTTAATGTTTCGTCAAAATCTGTAATCGTTACTGAGTAGTAGCCGACAACTTGGATAGCTGTCTTAAGTCGTCAAACATTTCTTTCGACTGTTTTTCGTAATACGACTTTGTGCTTGGTCCGTAAAAACCGGTATGAATTTTATACACCTGTTTGTTGGGTAAAACGTAAATCAAGGTTGGGTATGATTTAATCTGTTTTAGCCATGGAACAGATTTAAGCGCCTCGGATTTTTTTGCTTCGCCCGCATACAGTATTGGATAAAATACGTTCAGGTGGTCTCTCAGTTTTTGTAGTGGTTTTTGTGCTTTTTCAAAATTTAGCCGCTCAAAACTTAACGCCACAACTTGAATACCTAAATCTTCAATAAGCGACTTGTTCTTCGCTAGAAATAACATTTCATCCATACAGTTAGGGCACCAACTACCCATGATTTGAATAAGCATTGGTCTGTTGGCATAGGTTGAGTCTGATGATGAAACAACTCCTCCATCTATACTTTGAAAATCAAACGAAACAGTCTTTTCCGCATCTACCATCTCCGTCATTTGATAAGGACTAATTAACGTTGGCTCTTCGTCCTTCCTAGCGACAAAAGGTTCTTTCCAGGTTTTGCCACTGTAAAACCACCCTTTCAGTGTATCTTTATTCAATGCCGCTTCAAACAAAAAGGCATGAGCGCCATCAAACGTAGAAAGTTGTAGTTGGTTGCCGGCGAAACCACCTTCCAGAAATCGATAGTCACCCGTTTCTGTAATGAATGTTCCCTTCATGCTGTTGTTGTCCGTCTCAAACAAACCAATTGCATTGTAAGCGTCTTCCGAGTTTGGACTAAACACAACCTGCCATTTACCATCAACCGCTGTTTCTAGGGGTCCGCTATGTCTAAACCTTTGCGACAAATTGTATTTACCCGTTAATGGCATTTTGTAATCCTGTCTAGAGTAATCAATAAAATATCCTGTAACCGTGTTACCTTCAAACACCAATTCTAAAGTGGAGTTAAAGTATGGGCTTTCCACCACTACCGTATCACCAACTATGTGTATGGAGTCGTGAACGATTTGTTCATCACCATTCCAAACCGATGCTTTTAGGTGTTCGTCGACTTCTATGAACTCAAGAAAAAATGGAATCTGTTTGTCGGCTTCGGTTATACCAACTTCAATCTTCCACAAACCGCAAATGTCGGCGCTATTAAATTGTTTAGCTTCCTGACAAGAGGCTAAGAAGAGAACGACAATCCATGGCCACATTTTGTTAATCATAGCCCAAAATTAGTCCTTTATTAAAAGCTGTGACGATTAAAGTGCTGCAAGTATCAACATTTCCTTTTTTTTTTATGTTATTTGAAGTTGATGACTTTATTCAAAACAAGCATTCGGGGCATTTTAGTCGTATTACTCGTCGCCCTTTCGTGCGGGTCGATACTTGGTCAAACACTTTCTGGTGTAGTCTTAGACAAGGCGGGCGCACCACTAATTGCAGCAGACATTCTCGTTAAAGGAAAACAAAATGGTGCAAGTACCGATGAAAATGGCCGTTTTGAGTTGGTAGTTAAATCTTTGCCTGTAACCCTAATTGTAAGTTACCAAGGCTTTGAAAACTATAGTTACGTGGTAAAGGATCAGAGCCAAGCAACAAACATTAAAATCACGCTGTCTCCAACAAAAGCCCGCTTAGGAACAACAGTTGTTAAGGTTGATCGTGTAAGTGAAAAACAAAAAGAATCACCGTTAACTGTGGAGTCGCTTGGTATAAAAGCCATAAAAGAAGCGCCTTCAGCGTCCTTTTATGAAAGCTTAGGAAACCTTAAAGGTGTTGATGTTACAGCTGCCAGTCTTGGCTTCCGTGTGGTTAACACACGTGGATTTAACAGCACAAGTCCTGTAAGAAGTTTACAGCTTATTGATGGTGTTGACAACCAATCCCCTGGTTTAAACTTCGCTCTTGGAAACTTTCTAGGTGCGAATGACTTGGACTTAAAACGGGTTGATATTGTAGCTGGTGCAAGTAGCGCTTTTTATGGCCCAAATGCCTTCAATGGTGTTATAAGCATGGAAACGAAAAGCCCGTTTGATTATCCTGGTTTATCCGTTGAGATAAAAGGTGGAGAGCGGAACTTGGGTCAGGTAGCCGCAAGGTGGGCAGATGTAATTCCTGGCAAAAAAGGTTTAAACCGATTTGCATACAAAATCGGCATCTTCTACCTGCAAGCAAACGACTGGGAAGCAGATAACTACGAACCCACGGTAGATAGTCGATATGATGAAAACAATCCAGGAGGATATGATGCAGTAAATGTGTATGGCGACGAAAGCTTTGAACCAAACAATGACTATACGTCTTCCTTTAGTCAATTCACCAACCCCGGTTTGGGTTACTTCTATCGCACAGGATACCAAGAGCGGTCGTTGGTTGATTACAAAACAGACAATCTCAAATTAAATACCTCATTACATTGCCGACTAAGAGATTCGGCAGAGCTGATTTATGCTTTTAACTTCGGTGGTGGGTCTACAGTGTACCAAGGCGACAACCGGTATCGACTAGACAATATTACATTTTGGCAAAACCGTATTGAGTATAGAAAGAAAGATAACTTCTTTATTCGGCTTTATAGCACCTCTGAAGATGCAGGAGACACCTATGACATCGTTTCCACAGCTTTTAAACTCAATGAGCTGAGTAAAACCAATACGAGTTGGAACAATGCCTTTAAAACCAATTGGCGGATCCTGCGATTTAAAAACCAAGTAGAAGGTCTCCCAGACTACCCTTTTTTCAATGCAGACAAACATGAGACGATTGAAAATTGGGCAAACAACTATCTAGATCCGTTTTTAATGCAACATCAAGATTCGTTGTTTAAGTGGCACAATCAAAACAGGGGTTATGTAGACGATGCTTCTGGTGGTGGAAGTTTGCCGAGATACGATGTGGGTACGCAACCTTTTGACAGTGTTTTCAGTGACATTACCTCTCGATTGTTTACCGATGAGGGTACGCGGTTTTATGACAAATCTTCCCTTTACCACCTCCATGGCGAAAAGAAATTCATGAAGAAGTTTGCTGAAATTACCATCGGCGCAAACGGCCGTTTGTACACCCCAGATTCGCGTGGCACCATTCTTAACGACACCGGTAGTGTTGTAATTAGGAACGTTGAATACGGCGTTTATGGTGGATTGAAAAAGAAACTGAAGAACGAGAAGGTGATTATGAACATCACCACAAGGATTGATAAAAATCAGAATTTCGATTACTTGTTTTCTCCTGCAGCATCGGTTATATATATGCCAAATAAAAAGCACACGTACCGTGCTTCTTTCTCATCAGCCATTAGGAACCCTACTTTAGCAGACCAATATTTGTTTTATGACGTAGGTCGTGCCCAGTTAATTGGAAATTTGAACGGTTTTGATTCACTCATTACCCTTTCCTCTTTTAACGACTATCGGAATGATGGTTTGACACTGGAAAGTATCAAATACTTTGACGTTGACCCTATTCGGCCAGAAAAAGCCAAAACCATTGAACTTGGTTACAAGGGCTCTTTGTTAGACAATTCATTGTTCGTTGATCTAGGTTATTACTATACTTTGTACACTGATTTTATTGGTTACAACATTGGACTTGATGCCACTTTCGACCCCAATACCAGTTTTCCGGTTGGTGGAATTGAAGTTTTTCGTGTAGCAGCAAACGCCAAATCAAATGTGACCACTCAAGGCGCATCCATTGGTTTGAATTATTACTTTAAGAATTATGCGCTTGGTGGTAATTACTCATGGAATGTCTTAAACAAAAAAGGAACAGACGACCCAATTATACCAGCTTTTAACACCCCTGAACACAAGTTTAATATATCCTTTACTGGGCGAAAGTTAAAACTGCTAAAAGTCATCGGACATAATTTTGGCTTTGGAATAAACTATAAGTGGATACAGGGTTTCGTTTTTGAGGGGTCACCACAGTTTACTGGATTTGTACCTACCTACGACATGGTTGATGCGCAAGTCAACTATAGGTGGAAAGATAAAAACACGACGTTTAAACTTGGGGCTTCGAATGTTTTAGGCATTCTGCCTTTGTTTGACGCCGATGATGCTGGAAAAAGGCGCTCCGTTTTCAACAACACAAACTACCAAGTGTACGGTGGGCCATATGTTGGTCGATTGGCGTATTTCTCTGTTTTGGTAGACATCGAAAAGGCAAAAAAGTAACACATCAATTTGAAAATGAGTGGTTTTGCTTATTTTTGAATTGACACTATAAATTTATTAAACATATGAAAAGAGTTTACGCTTATCTAATGGTTGCAGGCTTCATGTTATCAAGTCTTCAGCTTTTCGCACAAAAAAGATATATAGACGAGGTCTATACGGATGCGGACATTGAAGTAACATCAAATGTTACTTATGCAACGAATATTGATTTTTTAAGATCTTCAAGATTGTCGTCGGCATCTCAATTACAGGTTGGAACGGAATTAACGGCCATCAAAACAGCCCTCTTTACTGGCCAACCAATTCCTGCTACACACCGCAACCTTGCAGACACAACTTCTGTAATTAAGGTTCAAGATGTTAAAATGGACATTTATGCCCCAAAGGCTTCTGCAGATACAACGTCTGCGAGACCAGTAATTATTTACTTACACACAGGTAACTTTTTACCTAGCCCCTTAAATGGTAGTCCGGTAGGAACAACGGTTGATAGCTCTGCTATTGTTTTATGCCAAGGTTGGGCAAAGCGTGGTTATGTCGCTATTTCTGCAGATTACCGACTTGGTTGGAACCCATTAGCTTCTGGTCCTACGGGTGAGTTTGAACGACGTGGTACATTGTTGAACGCAGTATATCGCTCAATTCAAGATATCAAGCAGTGTGTTGCTGGTTTAAAAGTTGAAGCCAGTGGTACAAACATGTATAAGATTGATCCTGATAAAATTGTTCTATATGGAGAAGGTACAGGCGCTTATATTTCGTTGGCATACAACTCGTTAGACAAATATTCTGAAATCAGCCTACCTCAATTCTTAAACCCATTAACGCAAAAATCTTTTGTAGACACAACATTAGTTGGTCGTATTGATGGTTCTGGTATTCCTCAATCATTGACATTATATGGTCCACCACGTGCAAACATGGATGTAGCGGCTGTAGTTGCTGCAGGTGGAGCATTGGCAGACACTTCATGGTTAGAAGCAGGTGATAAGCCAATAATCGCTTTTCAGTGCATTAGAGACCCTTTCGCACCGTTTAACGCTGGAACTGTGATCGTACCAACTACACAAGAAGATGTGGTTGATGTAACTGGTTCAAATACGTATATCGCCAAAGCAAACGCCTTGGGTCTTAACGATGCTTTCAAGGATATGGGCAATGATGTATATTCAACAATCGCAAGAGAGAAGTATGGTAAGACGTTTGACTACATCTACCCTAGCCCACGAGATGAGATTACGGTTAATGACAACTTAGAAGGTTTGTTTGCCATCGATCTTAAAGCTGGTGCGTCTCTTTTCCAAAACCAAGCTGGTCCTTGGCAATGGTGGGATCCAAACTCTCCATTGGCAAAAGCAGAGTTTCAAACAGGTGTGACTACGCACATGGCTTCGTTACAGTCAAATCCAGACATGTCTCCTGCAAAAGGACGCGCATATGTAGACACCATTCAAGGATATATGTGCCCACGTATTGCAGTTATACATGGTTACTACACTACAGCAGAGTTATCCGCTCCTTCTATATCTGAGCTAAATGGTAAAACGTATCCAAACCCAACAAATGGTGTTTTGAATATCGACATGAATGACAAAACTCAGATCAACGCTATAACGGTTTCTGATATCAGCGGAAAGGTTGTAATGACAATAAACGACTTAAACACGTCTAGTACGTCTTTAGATTTATCAAACCTATATGATGGTTACTACTTCTTACAAGTGTATACCGAACTAGGTATGGCCACTCAAAAAATTGTATTGGCTAGATAGGTAAAACTTTATATTAAATAAAAAGGCGTCGAATAACTTCGACGCCTTTTTTATTGATTGTTTTTGTTCTAATCTTTCAAAATGTCACGTGAAATAACAACACGTTGTATTTCGGATGTACCCTCATATATCTGAGTGATTTTCGCATCACGCATTAAACGTTCCACGTGGTATTCTTTTACAAATCCATAACCACCATGAACCTGTACCGCTTCAACAGTCGTTTTCATTGCTGTTTCTGATGCCACTAACTTGGCCATGCTACTTGCTCGCGCATAGTCCATATCGTTGTCTTTTAACCAAGCTGCTTTTATACAAAGTAATCTCGCCATTTCGATTTCCGTTGCCATATCTGCAAGCTTAAATGCTATAGCCTGATGGTTCATAATTTCAGTTCCGAAGGCTTTTCTTTCCTTAGAGTATGCGACAGATCTTTCATAAGCTCCTGAAGCTATTCCTAATGCTTGTGCGGCAATGCCTATACGGCCGCCTGATAACACTTTCATCGCGAACTTAAACCCAAAGCCATCTGCTCCAATTCGGTTTTCTTTCGGCACTTTTACGTCTTGGAACATTAAAGAATGTGTGTCCGAACCACGGATACCAAGCTTATCTTCTTTTTTACCTACCACAAAACCATGCATGTCTTTGGTTACAATTAATGCATTTATACCGCGATGTCCTTTCTCAACATCCGTCTGAGCAATAACTAAAAACGTATCAGCAGTATTCCCGTTTGTAATCCAGTTTTTTGTACCATTTAATAAGTAGTGGTCGCCTTTGTCAATTGCCGTTGTTCTTTGTGAAGTGGCGTCACTGCCTGCTTCTGGTTCTGATAAACAAAAACCACCATGAATCTTGCCTTGAGCCAATGGAACCAAGAATTTTTGCTTTTGTTCTTCCGTACCATATTCTTCAAGACCCCAACACACTAAGCTGTTGTTCACAGACATAACAACTGAAGCTGAAGCATCTATCTTAGAAATTTCCTCCATTGCCAATACATATGACACTGCATCCATTCCCGCTCCACCATATTTAGGGTCGACCATCAATCCCATAAAACCCAGCTCTCCCATTTTGCGTACTTGCTCCATAGGAAACCTTTGTTCGTTATCACGTTCAATTACTCCAGGCAATAATTCTGTTTCTGCAAAATCTCTTGCAGCTTGTTGAATCATCAAATGCTCTTCTGTAAGTTCAAAATTCATAACCGTTTTTTACGTTTCTAATGAGCCGCAAATTTACGCATAATCCGCTTTTTGTGAACTCCAACATTATGGGTTTATTTGCTATTATGAAAAAGCCCAATTCTTTGGTTCAAGGGTCGGTTGTTCGCATTATTTCTACGGCGAGAAAAATCTCTCCTGCTGAGGTTGAGCCATCCATAAAACTCTTGAAATCTTGGGGCCTTATTGTTCAACTAGGTCGTAACACGTATGCTACAGATAACCAATTTGCCGGAACGCCTAAACATCGTCTTCAAGACCTTCAAGAAGCCTTGAACGACAACCATGTTAATATGATTTGGTGTTCCAGGGGTGGATATGGTACAACCATGTTGATCGATCAATTAGACTTCGCTGCATTTGTCTCAAACCCCAAATGGGTTGTTGGTTATAGTGATGTGACAAGCCTATTGTGCCACATAACGACAAACTTTAACATCGTTTCGCTTCACGCTACAATGCCGATAAATGTTTCCAACCAATTGAGTCTGTCGGATCATAGAAGTATCGATAGTTTGCGTTCGGTGATCTTTGGTGAGTCTGTTTCTTACAAAATAAACAACCACAATTTAAGTCGTGGTGGTGATGCTGTTGGTCCTTTAATTGGTGGTAACCTTTCCATTCTTTATAGCATCTTGGGTTCAAAATCAAGCCCCAACACCAAGGGGGCAATCCTTTTTATCGAGGATTTAGATGAATACCTGTATCACGTAGACCGTATGATGGTGAACTTGAAAAGAAATGGTTTATTGGAAAACCTAAGTGCTTTGTTAATTGGAGGAATGACAGATATGAACGACAATACCGTGCCCTACGGACAAACTGCAGAAGAAATTGTACTTAGTCATGTTGTAGAATATGGTTATCCCGTATATTTTGGGTTTGAAGCCGGCCACCTTTCTCCCAATTTAGCCCTTCCGTTTGGACAACAAGTGCAAATAAAAGATAACCGCTTAGTGGTTGATTAACTGTGGATTAACTGCGTGGGTGAAACTCTTGAATTACATCTTTCAAGTATGTCCTGTCTAAATGCGTATAAATTTCTGTTGTTGTAATGGACTTGTGTCCGAGCATTTGTTGGACCGCGCGAAGATCAGCGCCCGCCTCAACCAGGGTAGTTGCAAAGGAGTGTCGAAACGTGTGCGGACTTATGTTTTTGGATATCCCAACCTCTTTTGCAAGTTCTTTTATCTTTTTGAAGATATAAACCCTTGAAATAGGCCTACCTCTTAAGTTTAAAAACAGGGTGGTGTCGTCTGTTTTTGCTTCCTTTTTGGGTTTTCTAAAATGGTTTAGGTATAGCCCGATGTGGTGAAGTGCGGTGCTTCCGACTGGTACAATGCGTTGTTTATTGCCCTTACCGGTGACTATAATTACGTCTTCCTCAAATAGGATGTCGTTGATTTTTAGACTTGTAACTTCTGACACCCTTAACCCAGAACTATACAATAGCTCTATAATTGCCCGATCGCGTTGCCCGCTTTTGGTAGATAAATCAATCGCGCTCAACATTCTATCAATTTCTTGATTGTCAAGAACTTCTGGAAGTTTTCTGCTCAGTTTTGGCGTCTCTAAAAGTTCTGATGGATTTTGCGTAATTACATGCTCCAATTCCAGATAATTATAAAAAGCCTTTATGCCGGAAATAATTCTTGCTTGGGTGCGGTCTCCTAGTCCCAACTCATTTAACCATTTTATAAGGCCAAGAAGTTCGTTTAAAGACAAACGTTCCACGTGTGCATCAATATCTTTACAATAGTGCAGTAGCTTTTCGAGGTCTGTTAAATAAGCCGATACAGAGTTTGAAGAAAGAGAAAGCTCTAGTTTTAGGTATTGTTTGAATCCTTTATTGTATGGACTCATTACTCAATTTGTGTTTCCGCACATTGAACAATCTCTGTTACACCGCTTTGGTTTTTATTAATAAGCGTCACAATAGTACAGTTGGTGATGTCGTACTTTTCGGGTATGTTGATTTCAATTCCTTTTTCAAACACTCGACCGACCTCAACGGACTCTGCAAGCTTTAATCCTGCATAATTGGTTACACCTTTTCTTAGGATAGAATAGTGCACATAGTCGCTGTCGTAGGTATTGTCTGGCATCTTTTGTTTCGACTTGATTTTATTTTCAACGATAAAAATCGACAAAAACACTGGAGTTGCATCCACCTCAACAAAGGTTGTCTTAATGTTTGCAATAATATTTCGGTTGCCTTGGTTAATGATTTCTACCTCTAATTCTGCTTTTGCATCTAACACAAGTTGCTCGTTTACCTGGGCCTCCCACGTTTCGTATTGTTGGTTCACTTTGCTGGTTTTACCATCAAACAACTTGCGATCTATAGCACCTGCGGGCAAACCAGATAGCTCCCCAATAAGGTTACTTACAATTTCCGTTGCTTCAACGGTGTTAAACGTGTCTTTACTATCTGAATAGGGTGCTGTAAATGCGCCATACTTATTGGAGTGCAGCGTCATCACTACTACCCTTCCAAGATCATTTTTTCCTTGAATATCGTGCGCAATGTCCGCCGCTTTCGGGCAGTTATTACACTTTACACCACTGATGTCTTCTATTAGAACATTTTTTAAAACATTCTGTGGTATATCGGTCGTGATATAGGTTGTGTCTTTTGCTAAAAGTATTGGTTCAGAAAAGTCAATAAATGGAGGAACCTCTGTGCAGCCAAAGATGAATAATAGGGTAACCCAAAGACCGAATTGTTTAATCTTATTTTGTGCCATAGTCAAAGTTATCCCAATCTTGTTATTCTTTTAAGCATGCTAACCTCTTTTTCTGTCAAATTTCTCCATTTACCTTTTGATAAGCCTTGTTTGTCTATCCCGGCGTAAATCACACGATCAAGTTTAACCACCTCGTATCCAAGCGCTTCAAACATTCTTCTTACTACACGGTTTCTTCCGCTATGTATCTGGACACCAATTTTCCGTTGATCATCTTTATCTACGACTGCAATCTTATCAGGTTTCATAAAGCCGTCAAAAAGTTTAATTCCGCCCTGGAGTTTGTAAAAGTGCTTTTGCTCGATAGGTTTGCTTAACTCTACAGAGTAAATCTTGGTTACGTTTCTTTTTGGGTGCATCAAACCTTGAGCCATTTCCCCATCGTTGGTAAATATTAGAATTCCTGTCGTGTTTCTGTCCAACCGACCAACTGGGTATACCCTTTCTGCATCAACATCATCAATCAAACCCATAACTGTCTTGCGTTGCAATGGGTCATTAGTTGTTGTTATGTAGTCTTTTGGTTTATTTAAAAGTATATAGATCTTTTCCGAAGGCGAGATTGTTATGCCATCTACCTTCACTTCATCATCTCTTTGTACCTTAAAGCCAAGTGTTTTAACTATTTCACCATTAACCTCTACCCTACCCGCCTCTATGATTGTATCTGCCTCTCTACGACTACAAACACCACCATTACTGATGTACTTATTTAATCGTATCTCTTGGCTTACCTCTTTTTTGGGTGGTCTTTCTTGTGTGATTTTTTTGATATCCCCCGAAGGTTTAGATATTCTTCGTCGCTTCCGTTTGGTTTTGGCATAATCTCGATCTCCCCCATTCCTGTCGCTTCTTCCCGAACCGGTATTCCCATACCTTGGTTCCCTTTCATCTATGTTCATGCTGCAAATTTAAACAGAATCATTGTTTTGTCGTTGTTGGTGTTACCCAACATTTTGTTATCCGTGTCTTGTTTTTAACACTTTCTGGTGCTTCGTTGGTAATCCTTCCATCATTTGTTACAATCAAAGCCACAATAACTTGATTTTCACAACATTTACCTACTACCTTCGTTAGTATATATCGTGTTACGGTTAACAGCTATACTAATTTTTGCCTTTTTGTCGAGCGTGGGAGCGAAAGGTCTAACAAAAGCACCCACATTGGTTCGTGCATGTTTGAACATTTCAGACAGTGTTATAACCCTCGACTACTTTAGTATTTCTGATGTCTGTGGTTCTTTCACGCAACACAATGTCTTTGGTAGTGAGAATGGCGTAACATTCACCTTGCTTGACTCACAAAACAACTTTAGCGCTACAACTTTTCAATTCAAGTTACCAAACGCAAACCCGACATGGTCGTTCTACTTTGAAACGCGATACATGTGCAATGGGTTAGATACAGCCATGTCTAACATTATAAAGTTGGACATTAAACCACCGCCAGAAAACGACATTGACTCAGTGAGTATTGACCTTGTTACGCAAAAAGCAATTATTGGCTGGACAAAAAGCACAGCCAACGACACGAAGGGGTATCGCATATTTACCCAATCCAATGGTATAAATAGCCCAATTGGAGACACCTCTTCTCTATTATATGTCGCTAAAAATCAAACAGTTAAATCAGTAATTAAGTATACACTTGCTGCGTTTGACTCATGTGATTTGTTCTCCTCCATTTCCACGAGACACAGCCCAATTGTATTATCTACTACACTTGACACCTGTACCAAAAGCGCTTCATTGACCTGGACAAGGTATGAGGGTTGGGCCACAGAAAATCAAAAAATATACATATCATCCAATGGTGGTCCATATGTATCGAAAGCGATAAACGCTAATGATCTATCGCATTCTTATGCAGGAATAAATTTTGGCGACAGTGTGTGTTTTTATGTTCGAGCAGAAAACATCCAAGGTGTGAAAAAGACAAGTTCGTCAAATGTTCCTTGTGTTAAACTACTTCAACCTGTTATACCTGCTGTGACGTATCTATCTAATGTTTCAGTTGCCTCAAAGACGTCTTTAGAAATTGAGGCTTTTGTTGATAATCAGGGTGTTGCTGATAGTCTTGTTCTTTATCGGGTTGGTGGAACACCTGTTCGTGTGGGGAGTTCAACGCTGCTTCAAGGTGCTCAATTTTACAGTTGGGCAGACAATGCTGTCAATCCTGAAAGTGGAAGTAGTACCTATTTTATCAGAACCTTCGCCCCTTGTTTGGGTGGAACCAGTTCTTCCTTAAATGTCAATTCTATTTTCTTAAAGATTGATGATGAGTCGTTGTTTTGGAACCAATACAACAATTGGAGTGGTTCCGTTTTGGAATATGAGGTGCACGCATACAATGGTTCCACGTGGAACATTATTGCGACAACCAACGATATCAATTATACAAACACAGACACAACCATGCAGTGTTTTTACATACAAGCGGTTGAAAATCAAAACAGTTATGGTTTTAATCGCCAATCTAAAAGCAACACCGTATGTGCCAAAAGGACTCCAAAGTTTTTTATTCCCAACACCCTAAACCCACTTTCTAAAAACAACAGGTTACTTGTTATTGGTAATTCTATTGACCCTGATAATTCCCAAATGGTTGTATTTAATCGTTGGGGGGAACAAATATTTGTAACAAAAAACATTCAGGAGGGTTGGTCTGTAGGTGCAACAAACACCTTTATACCTTTAGGTGTTTATTTCTACGAGATTGCTATTATGGATCTAAACGGTAACAAACACCGACTTTCTGGCAGTGTTCGTGTAATAAGATGATTGTTTTTACATTTCACAAAACCCCTGAACCCTCATTCTTTGATGCTCTTAAGCCTTGGCTAAAGCGTGTATCCGAAGCGTTGTTTAACACTATTGGGGAAGTTCAGTATATCTTTTGTACTGATGATTTTCTGTTGGGTGTGAACCAAAAACAATTGTCTCACGACTACTACACCGATATTATAACCTTCGATTTGCGTGACAAACCAGCAGATCCGTTGGTTTGTGATATATATATTAGCCTTGATCGTGTAAAAGAAAACGCCTTGTCTTTTAATTGTACTTTTGCCGAAGAATTAAAGCGTGTAATGGTTCATGGCCTATTACATCTAGCTGGAATGAATGACTCCACTGAAGAAGAGAAACAAGCCATGCGGCTTGCTGAAAACAAATACATTAACCTCAATTAAATAGTTCCACGTGGAACAAAGAAATGGTAAACGGTAAATATGACGTAATCGTTGTTGGTGCTGGACACGCCGGTTGTGAAGCTGCACATGCTGCAGCAACCCTAGGAAGTTCTGTCTTGTTGATCACAATGAACATGGAGGCTATTGCAAAAATGTCTTGTAATCCTGCAATGGGTGGGGTAGCAAAGGGCCAAATTGTTCGCGAAATAGACGCTCTTGGTGGCATGAGTGGGCTTATCTCTGATCAGTCTGCTATCCAGTTTAGAATGCTTAACCGGTCAAAGGGTGCTGCAATGTGGAGCCCTAGAACACAAAATGATCGCATGGTGTTTTCCAATATGTGGCGAAACACCATAGAGTTAAACCCAAACATCTCCATGTTTCAAGACATGGTTAACGAGTTGGTTATACAAAACAACGTCGTCACTGGGGTTAAAACCGCTATGGGGTTCACATATGAAGCCCGCTCTGTTGTTTTAACCAGCGGTACCTTTATGAACGGCACAATACATATTGGTAGAAATCAATTTGGTGGTGGTAGAATGGCTGAAAAAGCCTCTACGGGTATAACAGAACAATTGGTGTCTTTGGGTTTTGAGTCTGGTAGAATGAAAACAGGAACACCTCCTAGAGTAGACGGAAGAACTTTAGATTATTCTAAGATGGAAGAACAAGCTGGAGATAAAACGCCTGGACTTTTCTCTTATATGTCTGACAAACCACTCGAAACACAACGCAGCTGCCACATTACCTATACCAATCCACAAGTACATGATGTATTAAGAAAGGGGTTTGATGATAGTCCAATGTTTAATGGTACCATAAAAAGTGTTGGCCCTCGTTATTGTCCAAGTGTTGAAGATAAAATCAACCGTTTCGCGGAGCGAGATCGTCATCAGGTTTTTGTAGAGCCAGAAGGTTGGGACACCGTTGAGATATATGTTAATGGTTTTTCTACCTCTTTACCCGCAGACATACAAATTGAAGCCATGCAGCTTATCCCCGGATTTAAAAATGCGAAAATATTTAGACCTGGGTACGCCATTGAGTATGACTTTTTCCCTCCTACCCAATTGTCTTTGAACCTTGAGACTAGGGCCATAGAAAACCTATTTTTTGCTGGTCAAATTAACGGAACAACCGGGTATGAAGAAGCCGCTAGTCAAGGCTTAATGGCTGGGGTTAACGCACATAGAAAAATTACCGAGAAAAGCCCTTTTATTCTTTCTCGCTCTGAAGCCTATATTGGGGTTTTAATTGATGACCTAATTAATAAAGGAACTCAAGAACCGTATAGAATGTTTACGTCTCGTGCTGAGTACAGAATTCTGCTTCGTCAAGATAATGCCGACAGTCGTTTAACCACCAAAGGGTATGAATTAGGCCTTGCTTCTGAGGGGCGTTTTAAAAAGCATCAAGAAAAAGAAAAGGCCATAAAAGACCTAACTAATTATATTGAAAAAACCAGCATACCACCAGACGAAATCAATCCGGTTTTAACAAAAAAGAAAACCGCTATTGTTAATCAAAAGTATAAGTTTAAAAAGCTGCTATCACGTCCCCAAATTCAGGTAAGTGATTTCGATGATGTAAAAACCACAAAACCTTATTTAAGTGGTTTAAGTGTTGATCTTAAAGAGCAAGCGGAAATTTTGGTTAAATACCATGGTTACATTGAAAAGGAGCAGGAAATGGCTCAAAAACTTGAGAAGTATAACAA
The DNA here is from genome assembly GCA_905478335.1 of uncultured Bacteroidia bacterium. Classification (GTDB taxonomy): domain Bacteria; phylum Bacteroidota; class Bacteroidia; order NS11-12g; family UBA9320; genus UBA987. The sequence goes on from CAJQIC010000030.1 coordinate 106,379, forward strand.
CATGGTTATCAAACCCGGCTTCGACTACAATGCACTAGCCTCACTGTCTGCAGAGGCTAAAGAAAAGTTAAATAATATTCGCCCCACAACAATTGGTCAAGCATCACGAATAAGTGGTGTACGTCCTTCTGATATATCTGTCTTACTCGTTTATTTTGGTCGATGAAAAAGTTCCTACAACTATCCTCGTTGCTTTTTATTTTAGGTTGCGCCTCAATTGATCTTCCACCTGGAGGACAAAAAGATACACAACCACCTGTCGTAGTTAAGAGTTCTCCAGACAGTTTAGAAACCCTCTTCACGGGTACAGAAATAAAAATAACCTTCGATGAGTATTTTACCTTAAATAACCTAAACCAAAGCCTCATTGTTTCTCCCCCTTTATCAAATACGCCTAAAACTATTGTAAAAGGGAAGAGCTTTGTTATTCAACCCAAAGAGTTACTTAAACCCAACACCACATATCAGTTTTATTTAGCCGACGGCATTAAAGACTTAAACGAGGGTAATCCAACAAAAAATTTAAAACTTGTTTTTTCAACGGGTAGTATTATCGATACCGCTTTTATTTCCGGTTCTGTTAAAGGTGTTTTTTCTCTAAAGCCTGAAGATGGGGTAAAGGTGTTTTTATACAAAGAGTTTCTCGATAGCCAGCTCTTTAAAAACACGGCATACTATATTACAAAAACCGAAAAGTCCGGTGTTTTTTCTTTTACCAATATCGCTGATGGACAGTATTATGCCTATGCTGTTTTGGATGAAAACAATAACAACAAACTTGACTTTAATGAGCGTGTTGCTTTTGCTTCTAAGCCTTTCTTTTCTAATACCAGAGATAATTTCTTATTACTTAGTAAAGAACCAATACAACCAGATTTAAGGATTGGTCGGGTAGACGAACCATCTCAAGGTTTGTTTACCATTGTGTTTAATAAAACCATTTCTTCTAAAAACATCCATATTAAAACATCTCAGGTATTGTTAGATATTTCTAAAGACAGGTCAGTTCCTTGGCATTTTGGTAAAACGCAAGACACCTTGTACGCGTATATAAACACCAAAGAAAATGTTGATTCTATTCAATTAACACTCAACATTGATTCAACCATATTCGAAGAAACCATTAGACTTAAAACAAAAAAAGTTACTCAACCACACATCTTTTGTCCTGAACGTGTGAAACCAACTGAACCTCTAATTCTTTCTACAAACTATTTAATTAGAAAAACAAACCAGGAAAAAATAGTCATTACTGATCTTACAGACTCTACAACCTTTTTGTTTGATTCTACTTTAATTGGTAAAAAAGACGTTTCCCTTTTTTCTTTTTGGAAAGAAAACCACACGTATAAAGTTGTTTGTCTTGAAGGTTTTAATACCTACTCCAACCAAAAAAATAGCCAATTAGACACTTTTACTTTTACCGTTGCTAATTCTGAAAAAACAGGAGAAATAGAAATCGTGTGTTCTTTGGATTCTACACTTTCTTATCATACAGCATATTTTCTTGTTTTATTAAAAGATAATAAGGAATACGGACGTAAGGTCTTTACAAAAGACACCCAATTCACTTTTTCTTATTTAGAACCAGGTGAATATTTTGCTCATATTTTTCAAGACAAAAACCAAAATGGTTTTTGGGATGATCAAAACTATTTTAAAAACAGCACGCCAGAACCAATATGGCGTCTTTCTGACCCTATAGATGTAAGAACAAAATGGAAAACGAAAGGTATACGATTTAAAATAAAATAAACCATTGATAATCAGTACTTTATACCTTTTTTATTTTGTTAGTATTTTACTTTTTTCTGTTAATAAAGGTGGCTCTTGTTTTTTTCTTACCTCCACGCGTTAATAAACATAGACTTATAACATTTTTTCTTCTCACTAATCAACATCCTATTTTTCTATCACTTTTTAACAGCAACAGTATATGAATAGAAATAATCCACACACCTTTTCATTATTACCCTGTTTTAGGAAAAAAATTGTTGTAGTTATAAACAAGACCTGTTTATAACTGAAGAAATAAAAATAAAAAAGGGGTTTTCCACATATCCACAGCCTTTAATAAAGAAATAAGAACTTATTTAATAATATTATAATCTATTACTACCGTGGACAAGATAAAAAAAGTAACAAAAACAAAACTCAACTATTTTTGCCTCGATGAAACAACAAATTGAAAACGTCAAAAAAAGCATTCGCACTTTTGAAGCAAAAACTGAAAAAGAGGTTGAAGATTTCCGTTTGCGGTTTTTAGTTAAAAAAGGCGAGGTAAATGCCTTGTTCGAAGAATTTAAAAAACTGACCAAAGAAGAGAAAAAAAACGCTGGTTCGGTTTTGAATGATTTAAAGAATTTTGCAAACAAAAAGTTTACAACGTTAAAAGAAGGGGTTGTTCATACAGAAGAAGAGAAGAAAGAAGAAAAAGATTTTTCTTTACCTGGATCTATTGTTTCACAAGGAAGCAGACATCCATTGTCTATTGTTCAAAAAAAGATGATAGAAATCTTTGAAAAAATGGGTTTTAATATTTCTCTCGGTCCAGAGATTGAAGATGATTGGCATAATTTTTCTGCTCTAAATTTTCCAAAAAATCATCCTGCAAGAGACATGCAGGATACGTTTTTCATAGAAAAAGAAATATCTTTAAGAACACATACATCTTCAGTTCAAGTACGGGTGATGGAAGAAAACGACCCACCTATTAGAACAATCAGCCCGGGAAGGGTGTACAGAAATGAAGCAATAAGCGCAAGGTCAAATAGCTTTTTTCACCAAATAGAGGGTTTATATATTGATGAGGGCGTTTCTTTTGCTGATTTAAAACAAACCTTATTCCTATTTGTACAACAATTCTTTGGTAAAGAGACAGAAGTTCGTTTTAGACCAAGTTATTTCCCTTTTACTGAACCTAGTGCAGAGATGGATATATTTTTGGGCACAGCGACCGAAGAAGATTATAGATTAACAAAAGGAACAGGTTGGTTAGAGATTTTAGGTTGTGGAATGGTTGATGTTAATGTATTAGAAAACTGCGGCATTGATTCAAAAAAATACAGTGGTTTTGCATTTGGAATGGGTGTAGAAAGAATAACGATGTTTCAATATGGTGTTAAAGATATTAGAACGTTGTTTGAAAATGATAAAAGGTTTTTAGAACAGTTTAAGTCATTGAATTAATACTAACGGGATGTAGCTTAGTCCGGTTAAAGTGCTCGTCTGGGGGGCGAGAGATCGGAGGTTCAAATCCTCTCATCCCGACGACAATGTGACCTAAACTTCTTATTATAAGGAGTTTAGGTTTTGTGTTTCCCAAAATATTCCCAAAAACGTAATATTTTTGTGTTTGATTAGATTGTTTTAGGAGTTGCGATAGTAGGTAGAGTAAAAAAAAAACATTGTTGAGGTATAAGTTCAACAATATATAATAATCCGTTTTATTACACCGATAGCAACAGGGGTATCCACCAAATAAACATAATGATGGGGGCTTTCTGCTGAGGGGGTGTCTCGCACCCTGTTTATTATAATTCTATTAAAAAACACCATTTACTTACCATTCGGTTTATAAACACTAATGATAAACCTCATGATATTCATTTAGATACAACAAAAAATAATTATTATTTTACATTGAGCAATAAAAAGTAACAATTAAAGTGAATGAAATATGTCTTATCCAGCAAAAGTTAGAGGATAAACGAATATTTTGTTCGCTTATAAACTAGTTGGGCACAAGCAAAAAAACCATAAATAATGAATAAAGATAAAAAAGTAATTGAACATTTAAATTCCAAATGGGGGAAACATCCTTGCCCAATGTGCGGGCAAAACAGTTGGACAGTATCAGATACTGTTTTTGAATTACGTGAATTTCACGGAGGAAATGTTGTTTTAGGAAGTGGACCAATTTATCCAATTATTCCTGTAAGCTGTAATAATTGCGGTAACTCAGTTATGATTAATGTCATCCAATCGTGAGCCATAGAAAAGCCAAAAGTTGAACCTAAAAAAACTGAGGAATAATGAGTGAAGAACAAAGTAATTTTAACGTTTCTCAAGAATTTGAAATAATTCCGCATCAAAAAGGTCAAGCCTATCCGATTGGCGTAAAAGAATGGGAATATTTAAAAGAAAAAAAAAGTTAATATTGACATTAACAGTTTTCATACAATTGGATATTTACTTTTAGGTGCGAGTGCCTCCTGTTTGATTACAATAATAGCTACAAATTTTACTGACGATAAGTCAAATACTTTGACTTATCGTCAGTATTTGGAATTACTCTTATTTGTGGCTTACTAGCAATCTTATTTGCGAAAGACAAGCATAAACAAGAAAGTGCTAAACCAAATGAAATTGTAAATCAAATGGAGTTAATAGAATCACGATTTGAGAATAAAAAGCAAGAATAAAGCCAGTGCACACACATTGGGTATAAGCCATAGCCGCTCAAATCCTGCGCAAATTCCAAGCTACGCCTCAAACCCGTTACTGTTATGAAACATTAAAAAGAACACTATGAATAGAAAAATTACCGTAATTCTAATGTTCGCAATTCTATTGACGAATTGCAGTTCAAAAAAAAATGACCTTGAAGAATCAAACCTGAAGGGAAAAATTTGGAAAATTAAGGAAACAAAGTTTGAAGGCGAGGAAAGGTTCGGCAAGTATCAAATTGGCGAAAAAAGATATTTTGGACATCAATTTTATGTTTTCAACGAAGAAGGATATTTAATAGATTATCAACAACTCGATAGAAAAGGGAAAACCGAAAGAACCTCGAAATATTCCTACGATAAAAAAGGAAACCGAACGGAAATAACTACTTATGAAGATGACAAAGTAATTCAAAAACAAATAAATCAAATCGACAACAATCGTATCAAGGAAAGTCAAGTTTTTGATGATGAAGGAAAAGTGACTGCATGGTATCAATACGTTTATTCAGGAACGGATATAATAAGTGGAAAAGTTTTAAACAGTGATGGCAGTCTTAGCGCGACCTTCCAAAATAAAATGTCAGAGGGGTTTTTAACTAAACAAATATTAAAAGATAGCCTCGAACAAATAACAACTATTGTAAACCTTGAAAGGAATAAGGAAGGAGATGTAATAACTGAAAAGAATGAATTCCCAACAGATACAACTGAGTACACTTATTCATATCAATACGAGTATGATGAAAAAGGTAATTGGCTAAAGCAATATCAGTTTGACAGAGATGGAAAGATTGACGACATAATAGTTCGACACATTATTTATTATAACGAATCTAAAGTCGCTAAAAAGGATAAAGATTTTTACGGAATTTGGTTTGTACTGGATGATAATGACTGGATTGAGTTTCGCCAAGACAAAAAATATGATTCAGGTTATAAGGACAGGATAAAGGAAACAGGAAATTGGGAAATCGATACTAAGCAACAATTATTGACATTTAGAGCTGACGACCCTGATGATTCGAGAAAATATAAGTACGGCTTTGAAGGCTACCAACTGATTCTATTCACAATAAATGGTGAAGAAAAACTAAGACTTGAAAAAAGATAATTAAGGTAAACCCACCAATAAATAACAAAAAACATAAGACGAATGAATCTAGGAATACGAATATTAGAAGAACTACTAAACAAACAAATCCGTTTTGTAATTCCAGTTTTCCAAAGACACTACGTTTGGAATGAACAAGACCAGTTGATGCCTTTATGGGATGACTTTATCAATAAATTTAATGAGCGTCAAAATAAACAGAAAATACACCCACATTATACCGGCTCAATAGTACTTTTTCACGAAAACACTTCTACTAGTACATTGTCTACATATAACGTAATTGATGGACAACAAAGGTTGACGACTTTCCAATTGTTCATTGCCTCTTTCAGAGAAGTTTGCCGTAAACATTTAGATGATGAAAGTTTAATCAAAGAATTGAACAAGTACCTTTTCAACGATAAGTCCTTTGGTGACAAGGACTATGAAAATCAAAAATATAAACTCGAACCAACAAAACTCAACAAAGAAATTTTTAAATCAATTGTAGGAAACACCTATGAAGAGGTTGAAGAATTGCACATTAATCCAGTATTAACCGAACGTGGAATTGGACCTAAAAGTTATAGAAATGTAGCTAAGGAAAGGAATAGAATCTTAGGTGCTTATATATTCTTCTATGACCAACTTAATGACTTCATAGATAACTCTGAAATAGAAATCACTGAATTAATCACCACTTTACTTAAAGTCATTAAAAGGGATTTTCAATTTGTAGAAATCGGACTCACTCAAAATGATGACCCCCAAATGATTTTTGAAACAATGAATGGTCGTGGTGCTTCCTTGACTGAAACTGACCTTATCAGAAATTATATCTTTATGCGTGCCAACAGCAACGAAGAAAATCTTGATGCAATTTATGACATGTATTGGGATGAGTTTGATGACCCAAATGCTGAATATAGATGGCACTGTTCGACGTCAGCAAAAAGTGAACTTATAGGGGTTATGATTTAAGAGAGGGTTATTTAATATATTTATAACCTTTTAAATCAACCTTAATGGTAAACAAGAAAAGTACAAGTTCACTAATCAGT
>CAJQIC010000031.1 GCA_905478335.1 uncultured Bacteroidia bacterium
GCAAGAAGGCGCCATAACCCCAAACACACGGTATTCTTGTAACGGTGGATTTCACATTGGTGGATTAACCGTGCGTTGCCATGGTCACGCCCCAAGACCCAATGTGGGTTATGCCATTCAAACGTCGTGTAATGCGTTTTACTGCAACACCTACCGAGAGATATTGCACCAAGACCGCTTCGAAAATATTGAGGAAGGATATAACAATTGGAAAAGTTATTTAAACCGAATGGGATTGGGCGACAAACTCGGAACCGATATTAGTGGCGAGAAACCTGGAAACGTGCCGAATGCCAATTACTTCCATAAAATCCATGGTCAAAACAAATGGAACTATGTCCGCATTATTTCCATGTCGATAGGCCAAGGAGAGTTACTACTTACGCCAATGCAGATGGCCAACATTTCGGCCATGGTGGCCAACCGCGGATACTTTTATACGCCACACTTTATCCGCAGCGATAACGTGCCAGAAGCGTTTACAACCAAACATGAAGTAGGCATAGACGACATACACTTTACCACGGTAGTAAATGGTATGCGCAACGTACTGACCAACGGTACGGGCGCCTACGTACAAATACCCGGCATAGACATTTGTGGCAAAACAGGTACCGTTCAAAACCCACATGGCGAGAACCATAGTATCTTTATTGCCTTTGCACCAAAGGACAACCCAAAAATTGCCATTGCGACGGTTGTTGAAAATGCTGGATACGGATCAACATGGGCAGCTCCAATTTGTACGTTGATGATTGAAAAATACATTAACCGCGATACGGTTAGCCAACGACCTGAGTTGGAGAAAAAGATGATGGAAACGGAAATACCTATACAATAAAATGAGCGAGAAGATATACGGACAATCACGGGTAGATGGGATAACAGTTTTGTTATACCTGTTGCTTGTATTCTGTGGTTTCCTGGCCATCTACTCTTCATCCCATGGATCGGACAATTTCAGTTTCGATTTTTCAACCAAATACGGCAAGCAACTGATTTGGATTGTTATCTCTATCACGCTTGGAGCGGTACTCTTTTTAATGGATGTACGCTTTTTTGAGGCCTTCTCTTATGCCTTTTTTATTGCCTGGATGTTACTGCTGTTCCTGGTCATATTTTTTGGTAAGGAAGTAAATGGGGCACGATCGTGGTTTGCGATTGGCAGCTTTAGGCTCCAACCCGCCGAATTTGCCAAACTGGGTGTAGCCCTGGCCTTATCACGCTATGTAAGCGACATTGATACAGACATGAAAAGCCTGCGCTACCAGTTAATTACAGCCGGTATTATACTGTTGCCCATTGCCTTAATTGTTTTGCAAGGTGATGCTGGATCAGGATTGGTTTTCTTTTCGTTTATCATGGTGCTATACCGAGAAGGATTGTCGGGGACGATATTGGTTATCGGCATCATCGCTGTGATTTTAAGTGTGTTGACCTTCGCCTTTGGTTTTATTGCCATTGTGGCGGCGCTCATTATTTTGGGTGGCATCATTACCGCTTTTATTTACACCAACTCCCGGCAGCTAAAAATATTTTGGCTGGTGATTCTGGCCTGTGTTGGATTTACCAAAGCCGTAGATTTTGGCTTTTCTAATGTGCTGCAAGAGCATCAGCAAAAAAGAATTTTAGTCATGTTAGGCTTGCTTGAAGACCCTCAAGGATTGGGATATAACGTAAACCAATCGAAGATTGCCATTGGCTCTGGAGGCTTTTGGGGGAAAGGCTATTTGCAAGGCACACAAACCAAAGGAGACTTTGTACCCGAACAACATACCGATTTCATCTTCACGTCTATCGGTGAAGAATTTGGTTGGATTGGAAGCACCGTGGTTATCATCATTTTTGTCTTACTCTTTTTAAGGATATCGATGCTCGCAGAGCGTCAAAGAAGCAAGTATAGCCGAGTATATGCCTATTGTGTGCTGAGCGTGCTGTTCTTCCATTTTCTGATCAACATTGCCATGACCATTAACCTAGCCCCCGTCATTGGTATTCCCCTACCCTTCTTTAGCTATGGTGGATCCAGCTTGATTTCGTTTACCGTACTGCTTTTCTTGTTGTTGCGTTTAGACACCAACAGAGAGAATGAATTGGATTCTGATTATTAGCAGTTAGCTTTTAGCCATTAGCCATTAGCCATTAGGTGTTAGCCATTAGCTGTCGGCCTGTGGCCGAAATGGTGAATGTAAAATTCTACTTGTTAAAGTTAATTCTATAAGATTTCGCTTTCTATTTCTTGATTGAAATATGGCGTGCCCCGAACGCTAAAACGCCAATGCACCAAAAGCCAACCGCCAACAGCCATTAGCCATTAGCCATTAGCCATTAGGAGTTAGCCATTAGCTGTCGGCCTGCGGCCGAAATGATGAATGTAAAATTCCACATATTAAAGGTAATTCTGCAAGATTGCTTTTTCCGTTTCTTGATTGAAATATGGCGTGCCCCTTACGCTAAAACGCCAAAAGCTAACCGCCAACCGCCAAAAGCCATTAGCCATTAGCCATTAGGAGTTAGCCATTAGCTGTCGGCCTACGGCCGAAATGGTGAATGTAAAATTCTACTTGTTAAAGTTAATTCTACAAGATTTCGCTTTCTATTTCTTGATTGAAATATGGCGTGCCCCGAACGCTAAAACACCAATGCACCAAAAGCTAACCGCCAACCGCCAATAGCCAATAGCCAACCGCACATTCCGTCAACTTCAATTTAGACTTCAACTTAAACGTATTAACTTTGGCTCGACCAAACAAACAACCCACCTTAAACAATATCATTATGAAGTATATCGCATTTGTTTTATTCGTTGTATCAAGTCTTTTTGTACAAGCCCAAGACTTCACCAACCTCGACAGCAAAGTACCTGTCAACAAAGACGTCACCATTGGAAAATTAGACAATGGATTAACCTATTACATCCAGCACAATAAAAAGCCTGAAAACAAGGTAGAATTACGCTTGGTAGTAAACGCTGGTTCGATTCTAGAAACAGAGAAACAACGTGGTTTGGCGCATTTCATGGAACACATGAACTTTAATGGCACCAAAAACTTCCAACACAATGAATTGGTAGACTACCTGCAGAGCATTGGTGTAAAATTTGGTCAACACCTCAATGCCTATACAAGCTTTGACGAAACGGTTTACATATTACCTATTCCTAGCGACGACAGCGAAAAAGTAGAAAAAGGCTTTGACATCCTTGAAGATTGGGCTTTTAACAATTTACTTACGCCTGAAGAGGTGGAAAAAGAACGCGGTGTTGTTTTAGAAGAATTACGCCTTGGTTTAGGTGCCGATAAGCGCATGATGGATAAATACCTTCCGTTGTTGATGTACAACTCGCATTATGCAGACCGCTTACCCATCGGACTGAAATCTGTATTGGAAAATTTTGACCATTCAGAACTTAAAGACTTTTACACCCAATGGTATCGTCCAAACTTGATGTCGGTCATTGTTGTTGGCGACATCGATGTAGCCACCATGGAGCAGAAAATTAAAGACCACTTTGGCAGCTATACCAATCCAAAAAAATACAAAATGCGTCAAGAGTATTTTGTGCCAGATCATGACGAAACCTTTGTAGCCGTTGAGCACGACAAAGAAGCTTCTTTCACTCAAGTACAACTTGTATACAAAGACAAGGGCAACCCAAAGAAAGGACATACGCTTGGTCACTACAGACACGACCTGGTTAAAGCCTTGTTTAACAACATGATCAATGCGAGGCTCAACGAAATAGCCAACAACCCAAATCCGCCATACAACTATGGATATTCTTTCCATGGTAGTGGTTTCAGCAGAAACAAAGAATCATACCAATCTTACGCCATGACTGACCCAGCAAACCAGTTAAAGGCTTTTGAAACCTTGGTGGTAGAAAACGAACGTGTACGCCGATTCGGTTTCTTAGAAGCAGAGTTAAGTCGTGCCAAAACCAAACTCTTGTCGATGTATAACCAGATGTATAAGAACCGTGAAAAAACTGAGTCAGGAAGAATTGTTTGGGAATACGTTAGCCATTTTCTTGAAGGAGAATCAATACCAGGCATAGAATGGGAATATCAAGCCTTCTCTGAGCTATCTAAAGGCATAACGCTTCAGGAAGTGAATGCCTTAATCAAAGATTTTATCCATGATGACAACAGGGTGGTTGTATTTACCGGTCCAGAAAACGATGAGAACAAGTACGTAACTAAGGATGAAATATTAGCTGTGCTTAAAGATGTAAAAACGCAAGAGCTAGAACCTTATAGTGAAGGCATAACAGCCAAGTCGATGATGACTGAATCTCCAACACCAGGTAGCATCAAGTCTACCGAAAAGTTGGACCAGCTTGACATGACCAAAATGGTTTTATCGAATGGCATTACGGTATACATGAAGAAAACCGATTTTAGCGACAACCAGATCTTAATGCGTGCATACAGCCCCGGTGGTTCTTCACTGATTACATCGCACGACGAGTACAACAGTGTAAAACTAGCGTTAAGTGGCGTAACTCAAGGTGGTTTAAATGGCTTTAGCAAAAACGAAATGGCCAAAATAATGGCTGGCAAACGGGCATCCGTGTCGCCTTTTGTCAACTCAAATTATGAAGGTTTAAATGGCAGGACTGTAAACAGTGATGTTGAAGAAATGTTCCAGCTCATCTATCTAAACTTTACAGAAATAAACAAAGACCAGGAGGCGTACAAAGCGTATGTAGACAAGCAGGTAGCCTTTTATGGCAATCTTTTAAATAGACCACAGTATTGGTATATGAACGAAAAAATTAAGGTGCTGTCTAAAAACAATCCGCGCTACACCAATACCTTTCCAACGGCAGACGAATATGCTGGTCAAGATTTCGACAAGGCCTACACCTTGTTTACCGAGCGTTTCTCTAATGCCGGAGACTTTACCTTCATCTTTGTAGGTTCCATAGACGAAACCCAAATCAAAGAAATGTGCACGAAGTACCTGGCTGGTTTGCCATCCAGTGGTACAACCGAAACCTTTGTAAAACACGACTACAAAAAATTGGATGGTAAACAAGAACTGAATTTTTATCGTGGAGCAGACCCAAAAAGTTCTGTAGAGATTTCGTACAGAACAGAAGCAACGTATGATGCAAAACAAGTCTATTACTTAAAGTGCGCAGGGGAAATATTGACCATCAAACTGGTTGAAAATTTACGTGAAGGCGAAAGCGGTGTGTATGGTGTAGGTGCGTCTGGATATGCTTCTAAGTATCCTAACGGAACGTACCTATTTAGAATATCATTCCCTTGCGGGCCCGAAAACGTAGACAAGTTAAAAAAAGCGGCACTAGCTGAGCTAGACAAATTGTTGGCCAACGGTCCTGATCAAAAAGAACTGGATAAAATCAAAGAAGCCCAGAAACTTGAGCTGAAAGAGAATATGAAGAAAAACCGGTATTGGATCAACCAAATTCAAAACCTGATTTATTACAACCAACCGTTAACCGACATGCTGAACACCGCAGATGCGATTGAAGCTGTTACTGCTGACGACATCAAAACTGCAGCCAATACATACATTGGCGAGAATGTGGTGATTTCTGTGTTGTATCCGGAGAAGTAGTCGCAATGCGGCTGTACCGCCTTGCGAAATGTAGAATGTTGAATGTAGGATGTTAATCGGGTTTTTGAGTTGAGAATTGATAGTTGATAGTTGATAGTTGATAGTTGATAGTTGAGAATTGATAGTTGATAATTGATAGTTGATAATTGATAATTGATAATTGAAAGTTGAAATTTGAAATTTGAAATTTGAAAGGTCATCATAAATCGTGCATGAATCAATGCGTGTTGGCCCACCAAAAATGCGGGGGACGCTTAGGGAAAGGTAGAATGTAAAATTCTAAATGTTGAATGTTAATCGGGTTTTTGAGTTGAGAATTGATAGTTGAGAATTGATAGTTGATAATTGATAATTGATAATTGAAAGTTGAAAGTTGAAATTTGAAATTTGAAATTTGAAAGGTCATCATAAATCGTGCATGAATCGATGCGTGTTGGCCCACCAAAAATGCGGGGGACGCGCAGGCCTGTGTGGGGGAGCATATTTTTGGGAAGACTTTTTGTTTCGTTTTTGGTCTCAAAAATGAAAATCGGTTATAGGCTGATAAGCCTAATGGACGATATAGTTCTTGTAGAGTTAAAAACGAAATCCAGTTATAAGGCGGAAGCCCTAAGCTACGAAAAGCCTTATGTAGATTTCAAGGAAAAATTCAGAAGTCTTGATTTTTTTGTTTCGTTTTTTTATCAAGAAAAAAATGAAAGCCGGGTCAGGGGTGGCAACCCCTTAAAGAGCAGCAAATGAAATCCAGTTATAGGGCGGAAGCCCTGAATGCCACGTAGGGTAATTGTGCTAAATGAAGCTAAATGCCAAAAGCTAACCGCCAAAAGCCAAAAGCTAACATCAATCCAAACTAAACATCGAATCCCAATTCTCTGAGATCATCACCGCAGTAGGACCAGTCATCTGCACATCGTTGGTAGTAGAAAGCGAAATTGGATTTGGAGAATGGAAAAAGTCTTCTACATCCATATTAACACCAACCGTGTTTTCGCCAATAAAACCGCGTACATCCGTTGAAAAATCAAGTTCGATTATACGTGCCGTTTGGTCTGCTCCTGCATAGCCACCGATATGGAAATACACGTTGCCTTCAGTGCCATTCAGCATACTTTTACCTTCCAGCTTTAAATTGATATACCCCATGGCCATTCCCCAATACATAGGGTCTACAAAGTCGTCGTTCAATTCTCCGTTTGTATTTACAGTAGAATCTTCAACGCCTATGGTAAAGCGAATTTTTTTGAATGTTTTGTCTGCTACATCAGCAATAGTCAAGGTCTTATCGCCAGACTTTTCATAGTTAATGAGGTCCCATTCAGCCACTTCAGTAGCCATGCCATCGGCATCGATTAAATCAATGTGGTTGATGTGGTAATTCAACGTGGTGGGATAAAAACTATCTCCTTGGGCCGTTGTATACCACGTATTCAATTCGAACGCTGAGGTATTCCACAAGTGCTGAATCGTTATCTCGATAGGTGAATCCGTTTTAACTGGATCTGGGTCGTCGTCACATCCAGTGACAAACGTTAAGCTGATTAATGCAATAAGTAATTTTTTCATAGTCATTCTTTTATTCTAAACGTGAAGATCCAATTCTTTCAAATACGTGAATCTCAAAATTATAATCGTTTAAAGTCTTAAACGGTTTATCTGGGTAAAATGATTTAATCTCTACAAAATCAGGATGTTCCTTTAACATTTCTAACGGAACATTGCCTTCGTTTGGTCCAAAGTGGCCATCCCAAATCACAATGCTACCCATTGGTGCATAACGATGATCAAAACTCCACAGCTCAATAAAGTGGTCTGTATCCTTTGGGTCGATATCGGTAAGGATATTAAAATAAGGATACAGAAAGTATTTCATCCTATCGTCGTAATCCTGTTGATTGTACCAATCGGCTGCCTCGACAAACAATTTCTGTTCATCGCTTATGTCAATAGGATATTTATGACCATATATTTTGATGGGTTCATAAACCACATACCCTGCTACAAGTAGAACAACGAACCAAACAATTTGTTGCTTCTTGCCGGTTATGATTTTTGTCATCCAACCAAGTATAACTTCTGCGGCCATAGCCATAATTGGCGCAGCAAGCGGTTCAATGACGACCAAAACTCTGGCATAACCACAACTACCCATGGCACCTTTGTACCAAATAAGTGAATGAACAACAAAGTAGAGCGCATAAATGCCTGCGAATAGGTAAAATGTGATTTGATTGGTTGATAACCGTGGTTGCCGCACATACCGGTATAAAACAAGGCCTAAACCGATTACAAAAAGTGCAAGTCGCGTTTTACCCATCACGTAAGGCAGTGCTTTTACATAGTGAAGCAATTCGCCACTACCACAGATGTTTTCTTTTTTAATGGTGGATTCAATCTGGTACTTGATGTACGGATTGGTGTCGTAGATCCACATGGGGTTTCCTTCTACTGCCCATCCCACAAAATTCATCACCACAGAACCAACGAGTAATAGTCCAAATGCCTTGTAGTTTTTGAGAATGAACAACAGGTAAAAACCGATTACCGCGATTATGACGTACCCTTCTGATCTGGCAAATGGCAGAAATCCTGCAATCACCGAGGCTGTAATTATTTGTTTAGAAACAAAGAAATAAAGCACAATCAACAGCAAAAACGCATTGAGTGGCTCGGTTAGACCCGTTATAGTATTATCGAACCAAATGGGACTTGCGAGGCACAGTACAAAGGCTAGCCATGCAAATTGGAAATGCATTTTCTTAGCAATAAAAAATGCTAACCATGCTGTTCCAATAAGCAATAGAATATTAAAGACAACCACCCCCATCATGCCAAATTGGGCAAATGGTGAGGCTAAGATATTATAGAGCGGTTTCCCCCACTGATCAAGCAAAAGCTCTTTGGGGTGAATCCATGAAAAGCGAGAAATGAGATAGTGATTATAACTATCCATTCCACCTTCTACGCCAGGTGAAAGAGATGCGACATAATAAAACCCTAGAAAAGTGAGTACCGACAAAACTGCCAGAATGATGTACTCAACCTTTCCAATCTTACTATTCATACACTGCCAGTTGTGGCACTATTTTTTAGGTGTATCTTTCAATATGTCAACAAGGAAGTTCCAGAACTTCTGTACTGACTTAATACCAACTCTTTCGTCTGGACTATGCGGTCCTTTAATCGTTGGTCCGAATGAAATCATGTCTAAACCAGGGTATCTTTCCCCTAACAAACCACACTCTAATCCAGCGTGAATAGCAGCTACTTTAGGTGCTTCGCCAAACAAGGTTTTGTATTTAGCCACCATCAAGTCTAATATTTCTGAATTTGGGTTTGGTGCCCATCCTGGGTAACTCCCACCCTGCTCAATATTGCAATTTGCCAATCTAAACGGCGCTGCAACGGTATGTGCAACATCCATTTTGCCAGATTCGGTAGAACTTCTTTGAAGGCTTTGCGTAACAAACTTTCCGTCTTTCACAATTACACGTGCCAAAGAACTTGATGTTTCAACCAATCCTTCGATGGCTCTACTCATACAAAACACACCATTGTGGCAAGCATAAATAACCTCAGTTATTTCAGCCGAATCTGCTACAGATACCGCCTTAGCCGGGACAGCTACTTCTTCAAACTCGATGTTTAGGTTCGGCTCTTCGTGTTGAAAATCTTCTTTGATTCCAACAATTCTTTGATTCGCCTCACTAAGATAATCGGTACTGTTCACCACGATCGTTGCAAAGCTTTCTCTTGGGATTGCATTACGTAAACTACCACCGTCGATTTCAACAATCTGCAAACCGAAGTCTGTGCACTGGTGCATCAAACGGTTCATGATCTTATTACCATTCCCACGTTCTAGGTCAATCTCTACCCCACTGTGTCCGCCTTTTAAGCCGTTCACGGTAATTTTATAGGCAACTGATCCTGCAGCCGAAACTTCTGTGTATTGTTTATTTGTGTTGGTGTCTATTCCTCCTGCGCAACCAATAGAAAACTCGTCGTCGTCTTCGGTATCTAGATTAAGCAAGATTTGTCCATCAAGCTTCCCTTGCTCTAGGTGGATAGCGCCCGTCATGCCAGTTTCTTCATCTATTGTAAATAAAGCTTCGATAGCTGGATGAGCGATATCATCAGACTTTAATAACGTCATGATTGCAGCTACACCCATGCCATTGTCGGCACCAAGTGTTGTGCCTTTGGCTTTTACCCAATCTCCGTCTATATAGGACTGAATGCCTTGCGTAGCAAAATCAAAATCTGTGTCTGCATTTTTTTGGTGCACCATGTCCAAGTGACTTTGAATAATCACTGTTTTACGGTCTTCCATTCCAGCAGTTGCTGGCTTTTTTATAATTACGTTGCCAACATGGTCAACGTAGGTTGGTAATCCCAAATCTTCACCAAATTTCTTAGCAAAGGCGATTACTTCTTCTTCTTTTTTTGATGCTCTTGGAACCGCGTTTAAATCTTCAAAATGATTCCAAACTGCTTTTGGTTCGAGGTCTCTTACGTTCATAGTATTCTTATTGCGTGCGAAGTTAAAATATATTCCGTCATAGCCCAGCAGACATAAAAAAAGGAGCTCCAATGAAGCTCCTTTAATACAAAAAATTGTATGTCTTATATTTTTCTCATTCGAAGACTTTCTGGAGTGATTTCCAAATACTCATCTTCTTTGATGTATTCCATAGATTCCTCTAGTGAGAATTCAACTTTCGGGAAAACTTTAGCCGCGTCGTCGTTACCAGCTGAACGTACGTTCGACATTTTCTTTCCTTTAATCAGGTTCAATTCCAAGTCGTTGTTTCGCGTGTGTTCTCCAACAACTTGCCCTTTATACACCTTATCACTTGGTCCAACAAAGAAACGTCCTCTGTCTTGCACACGGTCAATAGAGTAAGCCAATACCTGACCTTGCTCCATGCTCACCAACGAACCTTTTGCTCTCGTTGGAATATCACCTTTAATAGGTCCGTAACCTCTTAATCGGTGCGACATAATCGCCTGACCTGCAGTTGCAGTTAGCATATTGTTTCTTAGTCCGATAATTCCTCTAGAAGGAATATCAAATTCGATGTGTTGTAAGTCGCCTTTAGGTTCCATCACCAAAAGCTCGCCTTTACGCATCGTTACCAATTCGATTGCTTTACCAGAATACTCTTCAGGTACATCAATCACTAAGGTTTCGTATGGTTCTTGCGTTTCACCGTCAACTTCTTTCAAAATCA
This sequence comes from uncultured Bacteroidia bacterium, assembly GCA_905478335.1. Classification (GTDB taxonomy): domain Bacteria; phylum Bacteroidota; class Bacteroidia; order NS11-12g; family UBA9320; genus UBA987. The sequence goes on from CAJQIC010000031.1 coordinate 10,821, forward strand.
CCTGTGGCTTACCCACTTGTAATTCGTAACCTTCACGACGCATCGTTTCGATTAAAACACTTAAGTGAAGGATTCCTCTACCGTGAACGATAAATTTATCTTCAGTGTCCGTTAGTTGAACACGCAAGGCTAAGTTCTTTTCAGTTTCTTTCATCAAGCGGTCACGGAGGTGACGTGATGTTACGAACTTTCCTTCCTTTCCGAAGAACGGTGAGTTGTTGATGGTAAACAACATACTCATTGTTGGTTCATCAACCTTTATTCTTGAAAGCGCTTCTGGGTTTTCTAAATCAGCTAGTGTATCACCAATTTCGAAATCATCCAATCCTACGATCGCACAAATATCACCTGAGCGCACTGTATCAACAGCTACTTTACCAAGTCCAACAAAAACGTCTAACTCTTTAATTCTTACCTTTTTCTGAACACCATCGCGTTTGCAAAGAATGTAGTCTTTGTTCACATGTAAATCACCTCGGTATACACGCCCGATAGCGATACGGCCCTTAAACGGAGAGAAATCAAGCGATGTAATTTGCATCTGTGGAGTTCCTTCACGGTATGGTGCTTCTGGGATAATATCAACGATAGCATCCATTAATAGCCATAGATTGTCTGTTGGCTCATTAAAGTCGTGGTTCATCCATCCGTGTTTTGAGCTGCCAAATAGGGTTTCAAAATCCAATTGCTCTTCAGTTGCATCCAAGTTGAACATCAACTCAAATACGTCTTGTTGTACTTCGTCTGGTCGACAGTTTTCTTTATCAACCTTGTTTACAACAACGATAGGTTTTAAGCCCAATTCAATTGCTTTACCCAATACAAAACGCGTTTGTGGCATTGGTCCTTCAAAGGCATCAACCAATAGCAAAACACCATCAGCCATTTTTAATACTCGTTCTACTTCACCACCAAAATCACTGTGACCAGGAGTATCGATGATGTTAATTTTAGTATCGCGGTAATTCACCGATACGTTTTTAGAAAGAATGGTAATTCCTCTTTCCCGCTCAAGGTCGTTACTATCGAGCAAAAGCTCTTTCACTTCCTTTCTGTCATCAAGCAATTTACTTGCTTGAATGATCTTGTCGACTAAGGTTGTTTTACCGTGGTCAACGTGGGCAATAATGGCGATATTTCGTATCGATTGCATGGGTGATTTTTTGAAGCCGCAAAAGTACTCTTTAAATACGGGTAATTTTAGTATTTATTTCTTTTGCTAAACTCGGTAAATGTAGGTATTAAAAGCAAAAAGCTACAGCCTAAAAGACTGTAGCTTAAGCTTAGGAATACGTATAAAACGTTAGATCTTGTATTTAAGTCCGAGACTCCATCGAACTCCAGCGTTATTGCCTGAATAAATGTACTCTTGTCCTGCGTATTCATGTACCATTCTTACACGCGGATTTAAAATGTTTTTGATAGATGCGGTCAATTGGAATTTCTTGCCCAGTGATTTAAACAGGGTCACATCTAAAGATGGACGTGGCATCTCATATACATCAGGTAAATCACCTTGACTCACTAAAGCAAGTCGCTTTCCAAACATATTGAAACTCACATTGGCAGAAAATGTATTTGAATCATTTTCAAAATTCAGAAATGAGTTAAAAATATATGGCGATTGACTGTACATTGGACGTGTTTCAGATGCGTTTTCGTCAATCTCTTTACGCACAGCGTACTCAAGGCTATCCACTTTTACTTGACTCTTAATTAATGAACCATTTAACCCCCATTTAATATTCTCCAAACGGTAAGAGATAAATGACAAGTTCTGCACAAACTCCAACTCAACTCCATATAAGGTTGCTTGACCTACATTTTTATAGGTAATCTCTGTATTGGCTGCTTTAGGGTTTTGCGTTTGTTCAATTGGGTTATCGAATGTTTTATAGAAGCCAGAAAGCGAGAAGCTTTTCCCTCTACTTGGATACAGCTCGTATCGCACATCGAAGTTCTGAATTAACGTTCGTTTCAACTCTGGATTACCGATCAAAACATAATCTCCTGTAAAGAAGAAAGATGGGAATGGAGCCAATTCTCTAAACGTTGGTCTTGCCAGTGTTTGAGAAAAACCAAAACGTAAGTTACCGATTCTCCTAGTGGTTGGATCATCTTTTTCCATCACCTTATCGATAAAGTTATAGGTAAAGTTTAAGGACGGTAGTAAATCTACATTATCTAAAACACCATCTTGCTCTGACTCTAATAAGGATTCAACCAATACGTTGGTTGTTTCTACTCGAAGTCCACCAGTAAAATTCCATTTCTTATTAATAATTGGCGTATTGATTTGAGCGAAACCAGCCATTACAGACTGTTGACCGTTGTAACTGTTTTTAGCATTACCTCTAGGGTGACCTTTTACATAGGTATAAGAATTAGGGCTTTCTGTTGGCCAAGATTCTACCGCCATGTTTTCTGGAGCGAAGTAGGCGTCAATATCGCCATTAAAATCTGTGACTTCATTATAATCAAACCTCGTTTCTCTAAACTCTCTATTTTTATACAAGTAAGAAAAGCCTGTTTTGAATTCTGACTTTTTATTGAATCGACGCTTTAGCGGAACAATTAAGTACGCTCTATTGTCCCAGTTCAATTCGTTCATTTGGCGATAGTAACGTGCTGGGGTATTGTAAGCCGCTTTGTTTATTGCGTAGGTTGTATCTCCGCTGTCAACCACGTAGTCGTAGGCGAAAAATCTCAAATCCGGTTCGTCTTGTTGCGAAAACGTTTGAGAAGAAACCCAAATTAGACGGATCGTTTTATCATCCTTACCCATAATTTGATGTTCTCCTTTTAACTGAACATTGGTCAATGTACGTTGCAAATATTGTAACGTTTGAGAATTAAAAATTCGGTCTTCCGAAAGCGGTCCGTCTTCAGCCCATTGGCCAGATAACAACCGAGTAATTTTCTCACCACTTTGATTACGCATAACGTTTAAGCCAATCTTATTGCTCGAGTTAATCTTATAATTGAAATTTCCAAACAGTCCGGTTACCACTCTGTCGTTTGATCTTGAGTCATGCAACGCAAATTGTGGATTTAAATCAGTAGAAGAAACAGCGTTAAATCTTCCAATTTCGCCATAATTATAAAAACTAAAACTTCTTCTATAACTGGCACCGAAAAGGTAGCCAAAAGGTCTGTTTTTAATCTTCTTTTGATCACCAAAACTTAATGAATAGCTTTGATTCACACCACCTGTTGTTGTTCTTACCGCATTATCAGTTCCAAAGCTTTTAGAAACAGCAGCTAACTTGCTGTTGTCTGCTCCTGGTGTGGGATTAACGTTAGGAACATCACCTTCAGCTGCCAAGGTAGGCATGGCTCTAAATCCATTGTCAAAACCCAAAAAGTCTGTTGAACTGCCGGTATATGTTATAAAGTTATTATTAAATAATGCCTGGGAATTACCTCCTACAGAAGCGCTAAAACTCAACGACATGGAATCTGGAAATTCTTTTGTCGCGATATTGATTAAACCACCTGAAAAATCTCCCGGCAATTCAGGCATGAAGGTTTTAAACACTTGTAGGTTACTTATGATGTTGCTTGGAAATAAATCCATCTGAACAGAGTTTCTATCAGGATCTAAACTTGGCACTTCACAAGAATTCAATACCGTCTTACTGTATCGATCGCCTAAACCTCTTACAGAAACATATCGTCCTCCTTCAACACTTACGCCTGTAACACGCTTCAAAGCGTCTCCAGCCGAAGTAGCTTGTTGTTTAGTCATTTGCTCTTTCCCGATAGCGCTCATCACAACTTTTTGCTTTGCCATCAGAGATAATATTTCGTCATCTCCTTCTGCCTTCCTTCTGCGCAAAGAAATATCCGCAGTACCTAGTGTACTGGCTTCGCCGTATCCCATTTTTGCATTGACAATGGTCACACTACCTTCTGAAACTTTAATGTTTGTAAAGGTTTTACTATTAAATGTTAAGTGTGTTATTTCAATCGTGTAGACGCCTGGTTCAATCTCAATGGTATATACACCATCTAAGTCGGTAATTGTTCCTGTTTCACTTCCAGCAACTTTAACAAAAGCTTCTAACACGGCTTCGCCGTCTTCTTGCTGTGTAACGGTGCCTCTAATGGTACCTGTTTGTCCGTAGCTTAGCAGTCCTAACAATACTAAGCTCAGCGTAAAAATTCCTTGTTTCATTATTAACGTATTCCTAATTGGTTAAAAAAAACGGGTAATTAAAATGCAACCCCAGAAAATCACTGGGATTGCATGATGTATTTTATATTTAGTTTTATGTTTCAAATTATTTGATAAGACCGTCTTTATCAGTCTTTGTCCAACCTTTTATCCAAGCATCTTTTCCTGGCTCAAAAGCACCTTTGTATGCAACGTTTTCTATGAATGCGTCTCCTGAAAGTCCTGTAGCAGTTACATCATTGGTCGGCACACCTTTTTCTAGTCCTGGATTACCAACCGTATTCCCAGATGAATTTGCAGTACCGTTTAAATTGACGTCATTAAGGTCTGTGTCTTCGCTTGCAGAAACAATGATTTTGTCAGCATCGTCGCCAGCAACCATGTAGAAGATATTGTCGACTACTTTTAAGTTACCTGCGTCAAATCTTTTCTTCGAATCTTCGCCATCACCAGGTAGGTCTTCGATATCTACCCCTTTATCCCAGTTGTAGAAAATTGAGTTGTGGTATTCTCCACCTGCATTATCTCTAAACGTAAGTGCTCTTTTACCGCCATTTCCAATGTACGTGCAATTGTAGAACATTGGTGTTGCGTAAGGTTGGGCATCTTCAGGATCCGTTCCTCCGTCATGCTCTCCACCTCTGTCGCCAGCAGCTGGATCTTGATTTACGAATACAAACTGTGCTCGTCCTCTCCATCCTTCGTCGTAATCAACGTTATCGTCTGCACAGTAAGAGATACACAGGTTACTTACATTAACTGTGCCTCCAAAAAATTCGATTCCATCATCGTTATTAGCAACAATCTCAATATGATGGACGCTAGTTCCTGAACCAACGCCACCTAAAGTCAAACCATTGATTTCATTACCTGCACCGATGTCTGTACCTCCATGACGGATTGAAATGTATGCCAGGCTTCCTGAATTGTCTGCATCGTTGTCACCTCCGTATAAACCACGGGTTTCGCTAGTAGGTATTCCCTCAATGGCCGATTCACCAGGAGAGCTGTTTAAGCTTGCATTTCCTAGTACAATTAATCCTCCCCACAAACCACGAGCAGTTGCTGGTATCTGACCACCATCTGTTTCGCTTGTCATGATAATCGGTTCCGTTGAAGTTCCTTCGGCCATAATTTTAGCACCTCTTGAAACGATTAACGCAGATGCATTATCGCCCTGACCAGACTTCCCTTTTATCAAGGTTCCTGGCTCAACTGTTAGTGTTTGACCTGAATTGACGAAAACCAATCCATTCAACACCCAAGTTTTGTCTTTTGTAAAAGTGATGGTTCCGACACCCTCACCTCGATCTGTTACCGTCGAAATAGTTTCGATTACATTACCGTCCCCATCTTTAACTGTTGATTCTTCATACATAGTTGTTTTATCTTCTGGTTGTGAAGGTGTTTCGTCTCCTCCACATGAAGACAACATAGCAGCGCATACAAACATCATGGTACATGCTAAAACGCTTAACTTAGATTTGTTCATTTTTAATTCTTTCTTGTTTTGTTGGTACAAACGTCACATGGTTATGTTATGTGAATGTTACCATGAAGTGAAAGAATCGTGAAAGTGTTTGGAGATAGAAACACCTTATCCACAAAAGAAATGTATGATGCTGAATATAAGCGATTTACGGAATTAGTTGACTTAATACAAATAAGGATACAATGAACCCTAAAATCGCTAACCAGGTTAGATTTTGAACCGAGTTTGACTTTCGTTGAAAGATTCGCTTCAACCAAACATAAAATATGGCTAAACTCGACACCAATAAAATCCAACTAGAATAGGCAAATAATAATACAAGGATGGCTAAAAGAAGTATATGAAGACCAATAATCCATTTAACCGCAACGCGCTGATTTAGCTTTTCTGGTTTTAGCCACAAGGCAAGCGTCAGTACAGAACCAGAGATTAATAGAAGTAACATCGCAAGCAATCCAACTTCGTCCCCTTCAGGCGGTTCAGCCATAAGTTCGATACATATAGGACCTAAAAACCAAAGCGTAAACACGACATATGTGGTAGACAAGATTTTACGGAGTATGTTCTTTGATATCACAGAACGAAGGTATTTATTATCTAACTTAAAAATGACGTCGGTCTATTCACATCGTTGTATTGCCAGCTATATTCGTAGAAAAAAAATATGAAAATCTGGATATATGTTTTGTTGTTCGGTTCGCTTGGTATGATTTCATGTACAGCAGATAATGAACCAGATGTTGAGGAACCAGCCAAAGAAGTTATAGACACCGATACGGCATTCACCAAAACAATCACCTTCGATTCGGAAGACGGGTTAGAAATGACCGTCGATCAATACCATGTTAAGTTAGATAAACCCGTAATTATCTTGTGTCACCAAGCCGGATGGAGTAGAGGAGAATACCAAGAAATTGCTGTGACGTTAAATGAGCTAGGGTATAACTGTATTGCATTAGATCAAAGATCCGGCAATGCCGTGAATGGCGTTACAAATCAAACAGCTGCAAATGCCAAAGCCGAAGGAAAAGGCCAGACCTTTTTGGATGCAGAGCAAGATATTCGGGCAGCGATTACGAAGTTTAGTGAAGCGTATAAGCAAAACGTAATTTTATGGGGAAGTTCCTATTCCTCTTCGTTGGTGTTAAAAATTGCTGCAGTAAACGACAAAGTGGACAAGGTGTTTTCATTTAGCCCGGGTGAATACTTACCAGGTGTAAGCATGGCCAATACGGTGAAACAACTAGACAAGCCTTCGTTTTTAACTTCGTCAAGAAGTGAAGCCGGACAAACCAAAGCGATATTTGACAACATTAAAAGCACGCATAAGTTGCATTTTGTACCAAAAGGTGCGGGTCGACATGGATCAAGCGCACTTTGGTCGACAGAAGCAGACAATGCAGAGTATTGGATAGCGGTCAAAGCGTTTTTAGCTGATTAGGCGGGCAAACAAGATCTTAGTTGATAGTTGAGAGCTGATAATTGAGAGTTGAAAATTTATTATTTTTTGACTCAGGACTGATTGACTCAGGACGCAGGACTAAAATTCACTCATTCACTCATTCCTCATTAAATTCAATCCTTCAAGCATTCAATCCTTCAAGCAAAGCAACTAAAAATTAGATTGGGCGAGAATTGAGAGTTAAAATTTGAAAATTGATTAATTTTTGACCCAGGACTAATTGACTAAGGACGCAGGACTAGAATTCTATTCTCCAGTCATTCAATCCTTCAATCATTCAATCCTTAAAGCAAAGCAACTAAAAATTAGATTGGGCGAGAATTGAGAGTTAAAAATTGAAAATGTGGGGACTCTCTGTTAGCCGATTTATCCTATGGCCGTCATTCAGAGTAAACGACGATAGGAGTGCGAGAAGAATCTCTTTAGTTGAGAGTTGATAGCTGATAATTGAGAGTTGAAAATTGATTATTTTTTGACTCAGGACTGATTGACTCAGGACGCAGGACTAGAATTCAATCATTCGAATAGAGGCACTAGGAACTAGGTTGAAAAAGAATATAGAGCATAGAAAAGAGACATTGATATTGTCATTCACTCATTCACTCATTCCTCATTAAATTCAGACATTCAATCATTCAATCCTTCAATCCTTCAAGCAAAGCAACTAAAAATTAGATTGGGCGAGAATTGATAGTTAAAATTTGAAAATTGATTAATTTATGACCCAGGACTGATTGACTCAGGACGCAGGACTAGAATTCTGTTCTTCAGTCATTCACTCATTCACTCATTCCTCATTAAATTCAGACATTCAATCATTCAATCCTTCAATCCTTCAATCCTTCCGACATTGAGACATTCAGACATTCAGACCTTCAGACCTTCAACCCCTACTCTACCCAACTCTTCCAATAGTCTTTATCCTCCATGGCCATGGCTTCTTCAGTAATGTTTAAAGGATAAAAAGGATCAATCATCACGGCCAATTCTTTGGTTTCTTTTTGACCGATGCTCTTTTCTACCGTTCCAGGATGTGGGCCGTGCGGGATACCTTTTGGATGTAACGTAATCATACCGCGTACTACATGTTTGCGACTCATAAAGTCACCGTCTACATAATACAAAATTTCATCACTGTCGACATTACTGTGGTTGTAGGGCGCAGGTATTGCGTCAGGGTGATAATCGAATAATCTTGGTACAAATGAGCAAATCACGAAGTTGTGTCCTTCAAACGTTTGGTGAACCGGAGGTGGCTGATGTACGCGACCTGTTATCGGTTCGAAGTTGTCTATATTAAATGCATACGGATACACATATCCATCCCAACCTACCGCATCAAAAGGATGTGTGGCGAACGTATATGGGAAGATATAACCCGACTTCTTCGTCATCACCTTAAACGACCCTTTCTCATCATGAGTTTCAAGGTTTTTAGGCAATCTAATGTCTCGCTCACAATAAGGGCTATGCTCTAAGAATTGTCCAAACTTGTTTACATACCTTTTAGGTGGATAAACAGGGGTAAAACTCTCGGTGATAAAAAGTCTGTTGTTTGAATCGTCAAACATCAGTTGGTATATCGTTCCACGAGGAATGACAAGATAATCGCCATATCCAAATTTTATTTGACCGTAAATCGTCTTTAATGTTCCACTGCCTTCGTGAACAAAAATTACTTCATCAGAATCCGTATTTTTAAAATAATAATCCGTCATGCTTGCAGTTGGCGCTGCAGAGGTGACCAACAAATCACGATTACCCATAAGCACAACACGACTCTGAACATAGTCTGCCGTTGGTTTCGTATTGAAGGTTAAAAAACTTCTATGTCGCAAATTATTTTCTACGACATACTTCGGCCGTTTGTCAATTGGGTCCTCGATGTCTTTCACCAACGTTGGCGGATGACAGTGATATACCAAAGACAGTATGTTTGAGAATCCCTCAGTACTGATGAGTTCTTCTGCATAGAGCGAACCATCAGGTTTGCGATATTGTGTATGTCTCTTTTGAGGTATCTCTCCTAAACGGTGGTAAAAAGGCATGATGTTTCTGTTCTTTAGTCGCCAAAATTATCGAAATTCGACCCATAATAAAAATGGCAAAATTCAACTCTATTCTAATTGTATTTCTGTTCTCAGCAATGAACCTGAGCTCATGTCAAAATTGGTTTGGATCGGCATCAGATGATCCATTGTTCCAAGACACTACACAATCGTTGGCAGTTCAAGAATGGTCAAAACGTATTAATAAGTATCCCGACAATGACGATTACCGCTACCAACGCGGGATGGAACTGGTAAAAGATAAAAAGTTCAAATTGGCTTTACAGGATCTAAACAAAGCCATTGAAATGAAGCCTTCAAATGCGGATTATGTGGTTAGTCGGGCCGAAACGCATATGGCATTAAATGAAACCAAGTTGGCTTTGGAAGACTACAAGCACGCCGTAGAAGTTGACCCCACTAACGAAGACGCCCTGCTGAAACTAGGTCAGTTTTATCTTTTTGTACGACAGTTCGAAAACGGATTAAACGTATTAAAGAAACTTGAAAAAGTAAACCCGTCGAATACCGAAGGCCATTTTTATCAAGGTATGCTGCATAAAGAAAGTGGCGATACTACAACAGCCATAACTTCTTTTCAGCGTGCCACCCAATTGGACCTATTTCACTACAATTCCTTGTTTCAACTTGGTCAATTGTACGCCGACCAAAACGACACCATTGCCATCACTTATTTCAGAAATGCCTTATTAGCGGATGAATTTAGCGATGAAGCACATTATGCCATAGGCCTAATCTTTCAAAAAATGGGACGCAAAGACAGTGCGATTATTCACTACCAAAAAACCATCGACATCAATGCACAGCATTATTATGCCTACTACAATACAGGCTACGTCATGTTGGAACAAAATAATTATGACCGCGCTATAGAACATTTTCGCATTGCGGTTAAATTTGCACCTGAATTTGCCAAAGGACATTATATGTTGGGGCTAAGCCATGAAAGTAAATCACTTTTTGATATGGCGAGAGAGCATTATAACAGATGTTTACAAGTAGACCCCAATTTTGACAAAGCAAAACAAGCATTAATTAGAATACAATAAACAAACACGCTTTCACCATTTGTAAGGACTGAAGGCATAAATTATAGTACATTGAACAACATAATTATTACGCTTCCCGATGGCAGCACTCGGGAATTTCCGCAGGGATCTACTGCGATGGATGTTGCACTAAGCATCAGTGAAGGATTAGCAAGAAACGTATTAGCAGCTAAAGTAAACGGAGAGGTTTGGGATGCAACACGCCCAATCAATGAGTCCGTGTCTTTACAATTACTAACGTGGAAAGACGAAGAAGGAAAATCAACCTTTTGGCACAGTTCTGCGCACTTGTTAGCTGAAGCTATGGAAGCCCTTTACCCGGGCATCAAACTTGGGATTGGACCTCCAATCGACAATGGTTTTTATTACGACATTGATTTTGGTGACCACCAATTTTCTTCTTCAGAATTCCCTAAGGTGGAAGCTAAGATGCTAGAATTGGCGAGAGAGAACAACGAATACAAACGTATTGACATTTCTAAGGCTGATGCCATTGCATATTTCAAAGAAAAAGAAGATCCATATAAACTGGACTTGTTAGATAGATTGGAAGACGGTTCGATTACCTTCTATGAGCAAGGTGGTTTTACGGATTTATGTAAAGGACCACACATTCCTAGCACAGGCAAAATCAAAGCTGTAAAGCTTATGCTTGTAGCCGGGGCTTATTGGTTAGGTGATGTCGACAGCAAGCAATTAACACGTGTATACGCCGTGTCGTTTCCTAAACAGAAGGAGCTTAAAGAGCACTTACATATTTTAGAAGAAGCCAAAAAGCGTGACCACAAGAAGCTGGGTAAAGAAATGGAGCTTTTCACTTTCAGCGAGAAAGTTGGTGCAGGTTTGCCTATTTGGTTACCAAAAGGGACGGCAGTCAGAGAACGTCTTGAAAAATTTATGCGTCAAGCGCAAATTGAACGTGGTTATCTACCCGTTGTTACACCACACATTGGCAAAAAAGAGCTGTATGTAGCCAGTGGTCACTACGAGAAATATGGTGAGGATTCATTCCAGCCGATAAAAACACCTAATGAAGATGAGGAGTTTTTGTTGAAACCAATGAACTGTCCGCATCACTGTGAGATATTTAATTTCAAGCCGCATTCGTACAAGGAATTGCCAATGCGTATTGCTGAATTTGGAACAGTGTATCGTTATGAGCAATCAGGAGAGTTAAACGGTTTAGCACGTGTTCGTGGTTTTACACAAGACGATGCTCATATATTCTGTACGCAGGATCAAATCAAATCTGAGTTTGTTGCGGTAATTGACTTGGTGATGTATGTTTTCAAGAAACTAGGGTTTGACAGCTTCACTGCTCAAATCTCCTTAAGAGATAAAGAAGACCGATCTAAGTACATCGGATCAGACGAAAACTGGGAGAAAGCCGAGGCCGCCATAATTGAAGCAACACAAGAACGTGATTTAGAAACTGTTACTGAATATGGTGAGGCAGCCTTCTATGGTCCAAAACTAGATTTCATGGTGAAAGATGCCATTGGTAGAAAATGGCAATTGGGTACTATCCAAGTAGATTATAACTTACCTGAACGATTTGAATTGGAATATGTCGGAGCCGACAACCAAAAGCATCGACCAGTAATGATTCACCGTGCACCTTTTGGTTCACTCGAGCGATTCATCGGTATTTTGATTGAACATTGCGCAGGAGATTTTCCTTTATGGCTAAGTCCTGAACAAATTTCTATTTTGCCTATTAGCGAGAAATATAACGATTACTGTCAAAAAGTTTTAAAGTATCTGAATAATCACGATATTCGCGGCTTTGTTGACGATAGGAACGAAAAAATAGGAAAGAAGATAAGGGATTCGGAGATTCAAAAGATACCTTTTATGTTAATTATCGGTGAGCAAGAAGCTGAAAATGAGTCAGTTTCGGTTCGAAAACATAAAGAAGGAGATCTTGGATCAATGAGTCAAGAAGCGTTTGTAACATATTTTAACAAAACATTAGTCGATTAGAATTTTTTGAAAAGAGTTAAAGCAAAAGGGCCAAGAAAAAGGAAAGAAGCCCTCCACCGAATAAATAGACACATTAGAGTAGACCCTATTCGTCTTGTAGGTGATGGAGAACCACAAATTGTACCACTGTCTGAAGCATTAAAAATGGCAGTTGACGCCGAGCTAGATTTGGTAGAAATATCTCCAAACGCAAAACCTCCAGTTTGTAAAATTCTAGACTATAATAAGTTCTTATACGAGCAGAAGAAGAAGCAGAAAGAACTTAAATCAAAACAACAAAAAGTTGTTGTTAAAGAAATCAGGTTTGGCCCTAACACGGACGATCATGATGTTGAGTTTAAACGCAAACACGCAGAAAAGTTTCTGCAAGAAGGAAATAAAGTACGTGCGTACGTTTTCTTTAGAGGACGAACAATTGTACACAAAGAGCGGGGGGAACTTCTATTATTACAATTTGCAGAGAAGTTGCAAGATGTGGCTAAGCTTGAGCAGATGCCAAAAATGGAAGGAAAGAAGATGATTATAATGTTAGCACCTAAAAAATAGAATAAAGAGATGCCTAAGATGAAAACAAATTCCAGTGCCAAGAAGCGATTTAAGCTTACAGGTTCTGGTAAAATTAAGAGAAACAAGGCTTACAAGCGTCACATTTTGACCAAAAAGACTACGAAGCAAAAGCGTAACCTTACGTACAGTGGTTTGGTGGACAAAACTGATGAAAGTAACGTAAAGTTTTTATTAAGAATCGGAAAGTAAATAGTGTTTAACCTGGCCAGGCTTAAGAATCTTCATAGGGTCGCCTCGGTCACAAATTATAAAATATGCCACGTTCAGTAAATGTAGTTGCGGCAAGACGCCGTCGAAAAAAAATGATGAAACATGCCAAAGGTTATTTTGGCAGAAGAAAAAACGTTTGGACAGTAGCGAAAAATGCTATTGAAAAAGGTTGGGGTTACGCTTACCGAGACAGAAAAGCGAAAAAGAGAACTTTTAGAGGTTTATGGATTCAGCGTATTAATGCTGGTGCTAGATTGAATGGAATGAGTTATTCTAGATTCATGGGAGCAGCAGGATCTAAGAACATTGAATTGAACCGTAAGGTATTAGCAGATTTAGCAATGAATCATCCTGAAACTTTTGCTCAAGTTGTTAAAGCCGTTAAATAAGAAATTAAATCATTTAATTTGTCCCGTGTTGTTTTTACAGCACGGGATTTTTTTTGCCTATGCGTTACTTAATACTTCTCTTTTGCCTGGGGTTAAACTTTGTTGTATTCGCCCAACAGATACAGGTGGCTTATGTCATTCACAACTTCAATCAACCAGGAATAACGATATCAGCGCCACAAATCTGGACGCAGAAAATCAAAGAGAAAGACAAGAAAAAGGGAATCAAGCAAATTGGAAAGTCTAACATCCTTCTGCCACAATTCACATACTACAACCACGTTAGGAAGGAAAACAATTTTACACTGGGTTGTGAATTGGTTCGTCAAAGAATTAGAATGAAACCCGCCAACTGGACGTTTGAAACTGGAATAGGATTACATTATGTACGAAGCTTCAATGCTGGTAAAACCTTTAAAGTACAGGACGGAGAAGTAAAACGTGTGCGATTTGCTGGTCAAAACTATTTTGCCCCTTCCCTATCCTACAGTATTGGCCGTGATTTTTTAAAGAAAAGGACAAATCCACTTTCAGTGTATGTCAAACCGCAGACCTTTTTCCTTATGCCATACAACAACGCGGTAGTTCCTAGCGTAAACATTCAAATTGGATGTATCCTTCACCTCAACAAGAAATCCAATGCGTAATATTCTATATATCATACTAGCGGCTTTATGCCTTGTGTCTTGTGGAGATGTTGATTTAAAACAAGGCGATGTGTTATACCTGCGAAGCAAAGGCGCCGACATGCCAGCTTATGTATACGGCAATATGTCGTCCAAAACTTTCATGATACTGCTTCATGGTGGCCCGGGCGGCAATGGGCTTGAATACCGCGGTGGCAGATACGTTGAAGACCTCGAAAAAGAAATCGCAGTGGTATACTGGGATCAACGCGGTCAAGGAAACTCGCGTGGTAACTCACACAAAGAAACACTTGACATGGACTTGTTGCTCGACGATTTAGACCAACTTGTGGTGCTACTAAAAAACCAATATGGTAATGACATTAACCTTTTCCTTTACGGTCATAGTTGGGGTGGCACGTATGGCACCAAGTACTTAATGTCTGAAGCTAGACAAGCGCAGTTCAACGGGTGGATAGAATCTAACGGTGCACACGACATTCCAAGACTCAACGTTGAAGCAATTAAAATGTTCCTAACGATTGGCCAAGATGAAATCGATAAAGGAAATAATGTAACTGACTGGCAAGAGATTGTTGACTTTGCAAAAGGTGTTGATACCACAAACATTACTGAAGACGAAGGAGGTCAAATCAACCAACATGGCCACAAAGCCGGGGAACTTATCGGCGAGTTGAAAACAGCTGGTGAAGATGAGTTTAGAATGCCGTTTCGGAATCCTTCTGATATGATTTCCAGCAGCATAGCGGGGAATCGGACGTCCAATGTGTTGATGCAGAATGGGATTGAAGATATTGCCTTGACAGACAGTTTGTATAAAATCAAATTACCAACCTTGTTGCTTTGGGGTAAATACGATTTTGTTGTCCCGCCACAACTAGGATACGACGCCGAAGCATTAATTGGTACGACAGACAAGGAACTTGTGATGTACGAATTTTCAGACCATAGTCCAATGAACGGTGAAGGAGAAGCCTACGCCGCAGATATTCTTAAGTTTATCAAGAACCACCTGAAGTAAGGGCCGTCTTTGATTTGAACAATACATTGAATATAACCCCCGATACAACCATCAACATACCAACGATAGTGAGAACAGAATACGTCTCGCTGAACAAGAAGTAACCAACAGCCAACGCGTAAATTACCCCGAGGTTGGAGACAGCTGCCACTTTATTGGCCATTTCTGACTGATATGCACGCGTAAGAAAATATTGCGCAATTTGGGTCAACACCCCTATTAAGACCAGCAATCCCAACTCATTTAAGTTAGGCGTCACCCAACCTGGACCTAATAAGGTATAAGCCAAGGTTATTGGGAAGGCAACCATAGGAAAGTACAAAATGATGACGTGGCTGTCTTCACTAAATTTCAATCGGCGGATACAGTTATATGCGCCTCCACTTAATAACGCCGCGCCAATTCCGGCTATAACGTCTACCCAGTCCAACCGCTCATCAAATCCCTTCATCATGATAATTCCTGCAAAACTGACAATGAAAAAAAAGAATTGATTTAGCTTCAATCGCTCTTTGAGGAAAAAGTGTGCAATTAACGCCGTAAATATGGGAGACAAATAATGGATGACCATAGCAGAAGCCAACGGCAGTACTTGTATGGTATAGAAAAACAACATCAATGCTGTTGTTCCAAAAAGACCCCTGAGTAACAAAACGCGTTTGTTGTTTCCAAAATATGGGATTCGTTTTCGTCTGACAAAATATGCAGACAAAACAAGCGATACCATGGCCCTAAAAAATACAATCTCAGCCGAGGGAATACCGGGTAACAGCTTTACCGCAACATTCATCATGGCGAATGTCAACCCCGCCCATATCATCATTCGGATGCCGTAGGTCATTTATTCTCTTCTATGTATTTTGAACTCTTAGCCAAAGCTGACCCAATGACTTGATGCATATCATAATACTTGTATTCACCTAACCTACCACCAAACATTACTTTATTGTCGTTTTCACTCAACGCCTTGTATCGCAGGTACAGCGCTTTGTTTTCATTGTCATTTATTGGATAATAAGGCTCTTTACCTCTGTTCCAATCTACTGGATACTCTTTCGTCAAAACGGTATGCGGTGTATTCACTTTATCGAAGTGTTTGTGTTCAATGATTCTTGTGAATGGCACATCTGCGTCTGTATAATTGACTACGGCCCTTTGTTGCACATATTCCATCGGTCTTACTTCAGATTGAAAATCCAAACTTCTATAAGCTAATGCGCCAAAACGATAGTCATAAAAAGCGTCTATTGGACCAGTAAATACGGTCTTAGTGGCCAACTGACTCAATTCTTCTCTTTGCTCGAAGTAGTCAACGCCAAGCCTAACCTCAATACCTTGAAGCATTCGTTCAATCATTTTGGTATATCCTCCAATTGGAATGCCTTGATACGCATCGTTAAAATAATTGTTGTTTCTCTCGGTGCGAATTGGGATTCTTTTCAAAATTGAACTTGGCAACTCTTTCGCTGGTCGTCCCCATTGTTTTTCCGTATATCCGTTCACAAAGGTTTTGTAAAGGTCTTCTCCAATTTGGCTTAGAGCCCAGGACTCAAAGTCGTTGTTAGCAGATTTAACCCGGACAGACTCCAAATGTTTGATTGCTTCTTCAGGAGAAGAGATGCCGTACAATTGTTCGAATGTTTTGAGGTTAATTGGGAACGACAGAAGTTGGTTTTTGTAGTTGACTTGTACCTTATGCCGATAGTCGTTAAAAGTAGCAAAGCGATTGACGTAGTCCCATATTACTTTGTCGTTGGTATGAAATATGTGAGCACCATATTGGTGCACTTGAATTCCTTCAACTTCTTTGGTAAAGGTGTTACCAGCGATGTGATTCCTTTTGTCGATTACCAAACAAGTATAACCAGCGTCTGTAACCTGTCGGGCAAACACAGCACCAAACAACCCGGCACCAACGATTAAAAAGTCATATGTCTGCTTTTCCGACATTGCCGCAAATGTAATCTCTGATTTGCACAAAGTGCATTCACAAAGCCTTTGATAAGAAGGAAAATTTGGCAAAAAAAAGCCCCCACTTGCGATGGAGGCTTTTGTTATCGTTTTAAAATATGTTACGCGTCGAGTAAAGCATTCGTTGCTTTCACACCTTCTGCACTTTCGGCAAGTTTTGCTTTTTCAGCATCAGAAAGAGAAACCTCAACGATTTCTTCAATACCATTTGATCCTAGAATACAAGGTACTCCTATTGATAATCCTGATAATCCATATTCTCCTTCTAATAAGGCAGAGCAAGGGAACATTTTCTTAGAATCAAGCGCAATCGCTTTAACCAATTCAGAAACAGCTGCACCTGGCGCATACCATGCACTTGTACCTAATAAACCTGTAAGCGTAGCGCCTCCAACCTTAGTAGCTTCTACAACTTCACTCATGCGGTCTGCATCAATAAACTCAGAAACATTTACACTGTTTCGTGTTGCTTTTTCTATTAATGGCACCATGCCTTTATCGCTGTGACCACCAATTACCATGCCGTCAACATCAGAAGTAGGGCAAGATAAAGCTTCTGCCAATCTGTATTTGAAACGTGCGCTATCCAATGCACCACCCATTCCAATAATTCTATTCTTAGGGATGTTCGTTGATTGGTGAACAAGGTAAGTCATCGTATCCATTGGATTACTTACCACAATAATGATAGCGTTAGGCGAATGCGCTAATAAGCTAGCAACCACAGACTTGACAATACCTGCGTTTATCCCCAATAATTCTTCACGCGTCATTCCTGGCTTTCGTGCAATTCCACTGGTAATTACAGCAACATCGCTGTCGGCGGTTTTAGAATAATCATTTGTTACACCCGAGATTTGTGTGTCAAACCCATTAAGAGATGAAGTTTGCATTAAATCCATGGCTTTACCTTCAGCAAAACCTTCTTTGATTTCGACCAAAACTACCTCTGAAGCGAAGTCTTTAATGGCGATATACTCTGCACAACTTGCGCCCACCGCACCTGCACCTACAACCGTTACTTTCATTATATATTTATTTATAGAATTTGCCGCAAAAATACGCAGTTAATGCAGCATTATGCGGTCATTCAGAATGATTTTTTTACAACTCCATTTCAGGAATATCACCTTCAACGACAAGTCGACCTTCGGTTGCTTCCCGAACCATATCAACCGTAACACCTGGTGCTAATTCTTTCAGCTCAAAACCACGTTCAGTCACATCTAAAACACAAAGGTTGGTTACCACCTTCTTTACACAATTTAAGCCTGTGATAGGAAGCGTGCACTCCTTTAGCAATTTGCTTTCACCACCTTTATTGGTGTGCATCATGGCCACTATGATATTTTTAGCAGAAGCAACTAAATCGATAGCTCCACCCATTCCCTTCACCATTTTGCCCGGTATTTTCCAGTTGGATATGTCGCCTTTATCATTTACTTCCATGGCTCCTAAAACAGTAAGGTCTACCCTCCCACTGCGAATCATAGCGAAGCTAGTTGCAGAATCAAAAAACGCCGAACCAGGAAGTGTGGTTACCGTTTGTTTACCAGCATTTATCAAATCTGCATCCACCTTTTCTTCAGTTGGGAAAGGCCCCATACCGAGCAAGCCATTTTCAGACTGTAAGGTCACATGTATACCGTCTGGAATATAGTTTGCAACCAAAGTTGGAACACCTATCCCAAGATTTACGTAATAACCATCTTTTAATTCTTTGGCAATTCGTTTTGCAATGAGTTCTTTTGTAAGCATCGGTGAGTGAATAAAAATTGTGGTCTACGAATGTAGAAACTATTGCTTTAAATTCACACCGACTGCAGTAACAATTAAGAAAGAAGATGTTAAATCGGGTAATACGTAAAGTTCGTAAACTGAAGGACAAGATTGACGTTCTAAAGTACCTTTCGATTGACAAAAACGCTTCATTATCGGTTCACCCAGAAGTTCTACTCATCGTGGCGAGATACAGCGAAAACGTAGATTGGTGTTCAACTCTAGACATACCTTATGTCATCTTTAACAAAGGAACAGATGATTTAAGTACCGATTTAACTTCAGTTAAGTTGCGCAATGTTGGACGAGAAGGCCACACCATTCTTCATTTCATTATCTCCCACTACCACGAATTGCCAGAACGAATCATCTTCACCCAAGGAGACCCATTTCCACATGCGCCTGACTTTGTTGAAAGCGTTGGCAAATTCAAGAATCACTTGCCTGTTCAACCCCTATCACTAAAGTATTTGTCCGCCAAGAATCCTAAATTAAAAGGTAGAAAAGAATTTGAGGTTGGGATCCCAAATGAACAGGTTTTGCAACAACATACAATACAGCACGCAGGTGTTCCATATTATGTTGAAGAACTTGATGGCCAATTTAATGTGGTAAAACCATATGAATATTCTGACCCTGGAATTCAATGCCTTCACTTCATTCAAGAAAATGGTCTAGAAAGCTTTTCAAAGCTGTGCCATCAATTCGAAATCAATGAACCAGAAATCTTTTACTTCAGCTACGCTGGGATTTTTTCTGTAGACAAAAATCAAGTCTTGCGCAATTCCCTAGAGACGTATAAAAAACTCATGAGGTTTCTATTAAACGATCCCGAGCATGGTTTTTTGTTGGAAAGAATGTGGTTGACCATATTTGGGTATCAACCGAAAGAATAATACAGCTTAGCTACTTCGAACCGTACGCTGTTCTATGCGTTTCTCATAATCAGTACCTTTAAAAATAGCGTTAACGAATATTCCTGGTACATGAATAAAATTAGGATCTAACTCACCTGGTTCAACCAGTTCTTCAACCTCAACGATGGTGTACTTACCCGCCATGGCCATCATTGGATTAAAATTACGTGCTGTTGCTTTAAAAATGATGTTTCCATCCGTGTCGCCCTTCCATGCTTTAACGATAGCAAAATCAGCATCAAAAGCATGTTCCAGCAAATACGTCTTTCCGCCAAATTCACGCGTTTCTTTTCCCTCAGCAACTTCAGTCCCTACACCTGCTGGTGTATAAAATGCTGGCACTCCAGAGCCTGCTGCTCTGCATCTCTCAGCCAAGGTGCCTTGTGGAATAAGTTCAACTTCTAGCTCACCAGAAAGCAGTTGTCTTTCAAACTCTGCGTTCTCACCAACATATGAACTAATCATTTTTTTCACTTGCTTTTGTTGCAACATTAAACCGATGCCAAAGTCATCAACCCCGGCGTTGTTGCTAATACAAGTGAGCCCGTTCACCCCTTTTCTAACCAATGCTCCAATACAGTTTTCAGGAATACCACATAATCCAAAACCTCCTAACATCAGCGTGGCGTTATCTTCAATATTTTGAACTGCGATATCTGCGTTTGCAACAACTTTTTCCATTTGGGTGACCTTTGAGGCAAAAATACTAAAGATATTGTCCAAGAAATGGACAATATTTCTCTATTCCCAAATTCAATCATATTTCTATAATATTAGACAAAATGTAGCGAGCTGAGTGTAGCTTAACCTCTTGTCTTTCGTATATTTGGTAGGTTAACTACATTTTTGAAAGATGAAGCAATTCTCCTTACTTATAACCTTTGTTATTTGTTCTTTTTATTCATTTAGCCAGACCTATGGAAACGAATGGATTAAAGATGGACAGTCATACTACAAATTTAAAATTGGATCTGATGGCCTTTATCGCATTGATTACAACACGTTAAACAACGTTGGAGTTCCAGTTGCTTCTATCGACCCTCGAAACATCGACATTTATTTGAACGGGTCAGAAGTGAAAATATTTGTTTCAGGTGAACTGGACGGCAAATTTGATGCATCGGATTTCATAGAGTTTGTAGGGAAGAAGAATGACGGAAGCTTAGATCGTGCTTTATACAGCAATCCATCTGAACACACCAACCCATACGAAAGCTTATATGCTGATTCCTCAGTTTACTTTTTAACATGGGATGCGACTACATCTGATAATCACATCGAATCCTATAACGATCCGAACTTTGTTGGCAAAAATAAAGACGATTATTTCTTTCATACCGTCATAACTAGTTACAAAAATGACTATTTCGAGGGCATTCCAAGCAACAACAACTTGGAACAACAATACAGTGAATACGTTCTTGGAGAGGGATTTACAGGAGGTAGAGACAATACTTTTAGAGCGTATGATGTTAACACGCCTGGAGTATACCTTGGCGGCCCAAATGGAGCACTTGAAGTATTGGCCATAAGCAGAAATAATCCCGCTGAATCGCACAACGGTTTTAACCATAGTTTTGGTGTGGCCATTAAAGATCCAAACGATTTGCTCAAGGCTAGCGAACACAATGGATATGCTGCAATAAAATTTGAATTCGCGGACATCACATTTGCCACCAGCAAAATGTCCGATGTCACGCGTTTCTTTATGGGAGAAACCGATGTAACTAACCGACCACTATCCTACCATACTATACCCTATTTCAAAGTGAGGTATCCAATGCAATTTGACCTTAACAATGCATCATCGCTTGCGTTTATCTCACCCTCTAGTAACTCATATTTTGAATTTGCGAATTATGCATCTAGCAAATCAGCACCAATAATCTATGACCTCACGAATGACAATAGAATTAGTGGAGACCTGAAGTCGAATACCTTACGTTTTAACACAAAAGGTGGTTCAAATCAAGATTTGCACATATTTGACGCTACAGACGTTATATCGATTTCGTCACTAAAGCAAACACAGTTTGCAACTATAACGGCTCAATCAGCCAATTACTTAATCGTCACGCACAAGAGCTTGAGCACTGGTGCCGCTGAGTACAAATCATATCGGGAATCAATCACGGGTGGCGGACACACTGTTCAAACCATATTTTCGGAGGATCTGTATGATTTGTTTTATTACGGCTATCACCACCCACTTGCCATAAAAAATGCACTCAACTACGTACTTGACGAGTTAAAAGAACCGCTTGAAAACGTTCTATTACTTGGCAAAGGACAGGTGTATACGAACATCAGATTCAACCGATCACTAAGAGATAATTTTGATTTGGTCCCTGCAATTGGCAACCCACCATCGGACTACCTATTTGTAAGTAGCCTAGACGCTAAAACATTGTCGCTACGTGTGCCCATTGGCCGTTTAGCCGCTAAATCTAATACAGATATCACAAACTATTTAGACAAGGTAAAAGACCACGAAAGTGCGACATATGAAGAATGGCATAAAAAGATAATCCAAATTGTTGGAGGCAAGGATGCTAATGAGAATAGTACTTTCAATGGGTATGTCGACCAATATTACAATATTGCCAAAGACACTTTTTTGGGGGCATTTCGGGTAAAGTTTTCTAAAAACGAATCTAGCACGGTGACGGATGAATTAATTGATGGCATACAAACCGAGATAAATAAAGGTGCCAACATCCTTAATTATTTCGGCCATGGATCGGCAGAGATATTAGATGTAAACATTGGTGAAGTTGAGGACTTGCAAAACAGCGGTAAATACCCCTTATTTATCTTCAATGGATGTGCTTTAGGTAACTCTTTCGTCCAAAACTCTCTAGGAGAAAAATACATTTTCGCAAAAAATAAAGGCGCCATTACTTGGATTGCAGGTACGGGATTAGGCTATACTTCCCCACTACTTTCTTATACCAAAATTTTACACGAAGAACTCCTGCAAAATCAATATGGAGCAAGTATTGGCAGCTCAATAAAAACCACACTCGATAGGTATCAAAACCCGAACGACAATCTAAACGTAATTAATTGTCGACAGTTAGTATACCAAGGAGATCCAGCATTAAAAATTCATACCCCTATTGACCCAGACATCACAGTTAAAAACCCAGCTGTTTCAAATAGATTTAGTGCGGTAAACGATATCGTAATAGATTACGACATAGTAAACTTAGGTCGAACCACTAAGGATAGTGTGGGCATTATTGTAACTGCAAGTAATGGTACTGAGACCAAGGAAGTATACAGTGCTAAAGTGAGCACACCCAACTACATTGAAGCGCGCCAAATAACAATAGAGAAATCAAGCTTCCTTAGTGGCTTAATCACCTTTACATTTATTATTGACCAACAAAATGAGATAAATGAAAATGCCCCACTTGGAGAGACAAATAATGTAGTTCCTTTTGACCATTTGTTTGAGCTGAAGAAGCCATTAATTATTTACCCGTTGCCGAATGCAATTTTGAATACAAGCGATGTTGAGTTTGTCTTCCAAATCTCCAATGCAGACAAAACAGATATAGGAATTGTATTGGAAATTGATTCAACGCCGAAGTTCAATAGTGGTTTAAAGCTTCGGAAAAACTTCGTTTCAGATAAAAACGTATTAAGGTATTCGACTGCCTTACCACCTGACAACAACATTGATCTTTTTTATCGTATCAAAACTATACAAGACACCGTAGAAAGTGAATGGAGTGTGGGTTCATTTGCATACTTATACAATCAAAATTCCGGATGGAGTCAAGGTCATTTTGACAATTTACAAAACACGTCTCTTGATTTTATGACATACGACTCTGCCACACATCTGCTTAATTTTACTAGAAAAGCTGGCAACTCGTTAAGTATTTTAACCAATGGACGTTTCCCTGTTGCAGGATTCAACTGGAATTGGATGCAAATTGGCGGTCAAGTCAACGTGATCTACAACTATCAGCCAAACGGTGTACACGTATTGGCTATGCATCCTGATACTGAAAAAAGATATATCCACGAATCAATAAGTAATAAATATCACCATATGTATCCATCTAACCCTTATTGGGTTGGGAATCCTCCAGATAATCAGAAAGAATACTATAACGCTGGTGAAGCCACTGGTTTATATTTGTTTGGAACAGATACTGCAGCCAATAGAGATTCATTCTTAAACTATTTACAAAGTATCCCAGAAGGTTATCATTTATTGATGCACAACAATAGGATTACGGGTATTGAAAAGTGGGATCAAGCCATATTTGACGAGTTAGCCAAATTTGGAATTACAGGTTTGAAAGGTGTTAAAGAAGAGGAGCCATTTGCTCTATTTGGCACAAAAGGAGACCCTGTACAAAGTTTAGAAAAGTATGCCGACTACACCGATACAGTGGTACCTCCTATTAATCAAACCTATGAGATGTTCTTTAACATCTTTCCTCGATCTACAGCAGGAAGTATTACCACAGAAGCAGTTGGACCATCAAGTGATTGGAGCCGAGTTAAGTTAGACCTGAAGAATATAGATACAAACCGAGATAGTTTCACCATTTCGGTAATCGGAATTGCACCCAATGGCTCTGAAACAAGTCTGTTCAGATACTCTGATAGTACCGACTTTGATATTTCAAACATCAGTGCCAATCAGTATCCATACCTCAAAATGAAATTAGACCTTTTTGATGCTGCAGGTTTTACTCCAATGAATATCAACCGCTGGACGGTGCATTATACGGGAATTGCTGAGGGAACTATTAACATTGATACGCTAGACTTCATATCAAAAGACACTGTTGCTCAAGGTGAGTCAATAAGCTTTGCCACCGTTTTTGAAAATATCTCTGACTTGACTTTTGACCCTTCTAATGCTCAAGTCAAACTGATTCACCAAAGTGGAACTGAAACCATTGTGGATACG
The DNA here is from genome assembly GCA_905478335.1 of uncultured Bacteroidia bacterium. GTDB lineage: Bacteria > Bacteroidota > Bacteroidia > NS11-12g > UBA9320 > UBA987. Next base: position 35,490 of record CAJQIC010000031.1, read on the forward strand.
TTACCCTTAACTGCCATTGATGCAGGAAGATTCGTTGAAATCAGCGACACGATAAGCACCACTGAGTTGTCCGGTAATTATCAATTATTTGTCAATGCAAATCATGATCAAGAAGTTTTAGAAAACGAATACAAGAATAATCTATTCTACAAGAGATTTGTGGTAACAACTGATGTTAGAGACCCATTGTTTGATGTAACGTTTGACGCGTATCACATCCTGAACAATGATTTAGTGAGTGGCAATACTTTAATTTCCATCACAGCGGTTGATGAAAATGAGTTTTTATATATCGATGATCCGGCACTTTTTGATATTGGTTTAAGATATCCTGGCGTTGATACGTTTACACCAATTACAATCCTAGACCCTATGTTTTCCTTTAATCCGTCATCTGGACCAAAAGAAAAAGCAGTAGTAAACTATCAAACCCAAAATTTACCAGACGGCACCTATACGCTGAAAGTAAAGCTAATGGATAAATCTGGCAACGGAGCGGACAACCCAGCTTATACGATTAACTTTAAAGTTGAGAGCAAACAGACAATTACCAATATTTACCCATACCCTAATCCGTTTACAACTTGTGCCAAGTTTGTATTTACGTGCACTGGTAATGAGCTACCGGATCAAATGAAGATTAATATTTACACGATTACTGGGAGGCTAGTGAAACAAATAGATCAAGACGAATTGGGAACAATTCGAATTGGGAACAACTTAACTGATTATTGCTGGGATGGTACAGACGATTACGGCGACAAACTCGCTAATGGCGTTTATCTGTACAAAGCTGAAATAAGATCGAACGGAGAACTGGTTGATTTGTCTGAAACAAGCTCAGATCACTTATTTAACAACGGATTTGGCAAACTATATATCGCTCGATAGTTACGTTAAAAATCTAAAATGCTCATCAGGCTTATAACTTGATTTAGTTATTTTTAGATCCGCGTAACGTTTGATAAACTCGAAATACCCAAGAAGGATAAACTTGAATCGGGCGAACTGACCTCGAGAAAACGACACGAGTAAGCCTGTCAATGCAAATACATGAGGGGAGTGCTTGCCTCTATTTGTGTTTAAAAAATATGCCGACATAATATTCGCTTCTTTCATCACCCTTAGTTTAATGTTGGCGGGCGGATATTTGAAGTCATGAGTCACAAAGGCATCGTGAATCAAGTAATGTGTATATCCCATTGAACTCCCTCGATTGATTAACTCCAAGTCCTCACCATACATAAAAAAACTCGGAAAGAATCCACCTACTTTCTCCAAAAACGAATAATCTAATAACCAACATGCAGCAGGACCAAACGACATTTGTGTATGATTTTTGGCCTTAACTCCAGCTAGTTTGAAATACCTAGATGAATCGTCGTGTGGCTTGCTAGCAACAAAAATAGGACTGATTATGCCAATCCTTTCGTGATTTTTTTTTAACCCCAAGTAGGCATCCATCAATGTCTCAATACAACTGCCGCGAAATAAGACATCGTCATTCATGACTAAATATTGATCATTTGAATCCAATATCAATTCCTTTAAAACTGCGTTGATAGCAGATCCATATCCCACATTACCCCATGCGTAATAATTGCATTGCGCTAGACTTGAAATCTCTAGCTCAACCGTTTCATCGCCTAAATTATCAACGTAATGAGTTTGATGCTCTAATCCTTGAAGCGCGGTCAACTGAGACAACAAAGTTTTCACTTTGTCCCAAGTAGAATAACCAACAACGATACAATGCAGCATAGGGATTAAGGATAAGTCAATTATTAAAGACCTTTATACGAATGTATTCAATAATTCTTCTGCAATATAGTAGCACTGTCGACTCCATTAATCGTTCAGAAAAACTCGAACCTGCAACCTGATGGCTTTCAGTGAGGTCTTTTATGGCGTCATCTGAATTTCTTAATTCAAACACAGAATTTACTTCAGTAAAGAATACATGCTTCTCTTTTTGAATACCTTTCTTATAGAATTCAAAGTCTGACAAATTTTGTTCATGACTCGATAAACAGTGGTCTAACAATGCATTTATTTCCTCGATGGTTGTAGCCTTTGAGACTTTATACTTAGCAGGTATTGGGACGTCTATTTGATTACTAGAAGCACCAAATGAAGATGTAAGAATCACATTGTCATATAAAGCGGCTTCACGTGGCAGTCTATCTTTACCGGGATGCGTTCCGAAGTCAAATAACACTTTTGTCTTAGACAATAGATACCCTAATCGCATTCTCGACAAACCTTTAATAACCTTAACCTTGTAATGCGTTTTAATGTGATCTACTATTGGCTTGAGCGAGCTTTCTAACTTTCTTTCAACCAGTGCAATTTTATCTTCTTTTCGAACTGGTTTTAACCGTTCTATTAGCACGTAATCCGAAAGTCCGTAGATGCGCTGCGGATTTATATGCACAGTGACAAATGTTCGTGCATGCTCACTTTGATACAAGTGAATGATGTCATTCAGCCCCTGATAATCGTAATCTTCTTTTTTAAAACCAACACTCAACCACCATAGACATTTCACTCCATGTTTAACTGCATCTAATAAATTTGGCATCGACTCTGGTACTACAAAGAAATTTTGCCCTGAATCATCAATTGCTGACCCTGTTGCCGCGGGTGTATTATACCGTTTGTATCGCGCTGGAGTGGTTTCTTTTCTCTCCGATATAAGGTTGTTACGTGTGTATACAATGTAAGCATCGCCACTAAGATAATTTATTGCATCAACCAATTGATGCAAGGCCTCAGGGCCACCACTGACAATTTTAGCAGGACAAAATACATAAACCTTATTCATGGTTGCTTACATCACCAACAATCTAAAAACCTCCTTCTTATCACCCGAGGTAACTACCATGAAATATGTAGATCCGGCAAAAACTGACGTATCAAAAACAACTGTGTGACTGCCTGCAGCAAGATTTGCTGTAACGTTAGCGACCTTTTCTCCAACCACATTAAATATCTCAAAATCAACAGATCGTTGGATATCACTGGTCACGTATACGTTCAACGAATCTCCAATCACTGGGTTTGGTCCCACTTTCACTGACCATGGTGATTCGAAAACTTCATAGGAATAATTCACAGAATCATAATTCTGGACTACCCATAATCCTCCCGAAACACTACCTGCCCATAATTTTTTACCCGATGGATCATTTGGATCAAACACCAAGGTACGCGTTCTTCCACCAACATTTCGAGGACCTCTTTCAGTCCAGTCAACAGTATAATCCGCTTGAATTTTACCGGTATATAAACCACGACCATGAGTTGCCGCAACAAGGGTAAGATCTTCACTTCGTAAACGGAGCATATTCACTTTTAAGTTGGCCAATCCGTAGTTTGCAAGCACCCATTTTGTATCTGTACCATTCAGTTTTTCCGTAAGCATCACCCCAGCTTCTGTTGCGAGATAACACACATCTTTATTTTCAGGATGTAGTACAGCCCATCGGATAGGAATATCTGGAAGATTTCCTTCATGACTAAACCATGTCGGATTACCAGACATAATGTCTTTTGTCTCCCACACACTCTCTACACCATAGTTCGAATACGTCACCAAAACATGGTCAACATCTACTGGATCAACATAAATACTGCGACAATAGCCGTCAGGTAAAAATCCACTTGGATCGCAGTTTATAGGCAAAAAGTTATCTGGAGACGTGTTTGCATTGTCAACTCTATAAATCACACCTCCCGTTGTACGTCCCAAAAACACGGTATTGGGCGCACTTTTGCTGATACCAATGGCTGAAAATGCGCCAAAATTCCTGCACGCTTTTTCCCAATCCTCAGCAACTGCGGTCCGTGCGTTTGGCAAACGCCATAAGCCTCTATTCGTTAACTGGTAAAGCAGTCCAGGGTCATTGGGATCCATTTCTATCGGGTTAATAAACAAGGTGTTGTTGTTGACAATATTGTCGTTGGTCAGGGTATCAATAACACCGTGATTGTTTCTATACAGCCGCCTGTATTGCGTAGTCGTGTAAAATATATCACCGTCTTCATGGTCTATGTTGCAATAGCTTCCATCGGCCCAAGATAACTGTCTATACTCGGCAACACCGTTGGATTCTGACCCCAAAGAGCCATTGTCTTGGGTTCCCCCAATGACAAATGAACTACCTGCTTGTTCATCAATATCGCAAGCATAAAACTGAGTCACGTTATAATTCTTATTGATGGAGTAGAAATATGGTGTATCGGCCAGTATATTATCACACCGGTAAATTCCACCGTCATTTCCCAGAAGTACTGTGTCTTGCGTTTTAAACAACATTTCATGCTGATCGACATGGACATATTGCAAATCACTTTGGACCCTTCTACTGCCTTCAAACATCTGCTGCCAAGTATCTCCTCCGTCCTTCGTTCTGAAAACATTTAAACCACCCACCAAAACAACATCTTCATCTTCTGGAGACACTTTAGCTATCAGGTCATACCATCCTTGTTTTTTGGCAAGATTTCTATCACCACCAGGCAGGCTAGTTAGCGTCCAATTCAAACCTTTATCCGCTGTTCTATAGACACCGTGAATTCTGCTAGAATCAGAGCGAATACTGCTTGTTGGTATGGCATACATGACATTCGAATTACTTGGAGCTGTAGTCATGACAATTCGCCAATTGGCCGTTGACATCCCGTTCATTCTTTTTTCCCAATCATTTTCATCACCAGTTTCAGAAAAATAGATTCCGTCTGTGGTGCGATTTCCGATAGATACAACCAATTCGTTATCGGCAGTTATATCAATATCTGTAACCCCATTAGAAATAGAACCCAAATTGGCATTTAACACGGCGTCCCATGTGTTGCCGCCATCCTTACTTCTCAGCAGACCGGCAGTTCTGGTACAGACGTAAACGTCTGACGTTACAGGATGCACCAACATGTCATGACAATACCAAAACGAATCGTTTACGGTAGAGGCAAGTTGATTCCACGACTCTCCCCCATCTGTCGACTTCCAAACACCTGCGCCTCTAGCAGCATCGGCGTTAAACCATCCTTCACCGGTACAGAAATACATTGTGTTGGTGTTATTCGGATCGTACACCAGTCGTTGTACAGCCAAACTAGCAAAAAAATCATCGACAGGTGCCCAAGTATTTGGATAGACAATTGCCTTGTTTAATACATTTGACCTTCCTAAGGTGGCCTTCTGACTTAGTAAATATGCCCACAGTTTTTGTCTTTCAACTTCTCCTGTCGCAGGGTTGCGGGTCATCATTTCTTCATGAGACATATATTCTGGAGCTACTTGTGTTGCAGTATCAACATGTTTTTGATTACACGAAATCAAAACAAACATGAAACAACAAATACTCCCAATGAAACTTAAACGCATATTTATGACCTTATGGTAAACGATGTTGATTGTAAATTATTGATGGGGATGTTTAGTTTGGTTACGGTTACTTCCAATTGATTGATTTGAGTTGACAGTGTTAACACCTCATGATACAAGGCAGTGCAACTCTCTTCTATTAATTTGAATTCCCTTTTCATTATTGATTTGGTCAAATCTACAACATCCTGATAATCAACAGTGTCTGCCAATTGTAAGGTTGTGGTATTTAAATCAAGTCCAATAGAAATATCAATATTGTAAAGCCCACCAATAAGCCTTTCCTCGGGATACCAACCATGGTATGCCCAAATTTCCAAGTTGTTTATTTTTAATACCGTTTGTGTAGAATTCATCTCGTCAATGCTCTGCTGACTTCCTTTGAAAGTCTATCTTTGCAAATCTACATAAAACACGTCATGGAATTGGATTTCGAATCTCTTAAAGCACAGAACAATCAAGTTGATGATTTCACTCATCCTGACTTCTATGAAATAGACAATTTGCTCACGGAAGAACATAAGCTCATCCGTTATTCTGTGCGCAGTTGGGTGAAGAAAGAGATATCTCCCATAATCGATGCGTGCTGCCAAGAAGCGACCTTCCCTCAGCATATTGTTCCGCAACTTGGTGATATTGGTTGCTTTGGGCCGCAAATTCCTTCTGAATATGGTGGTGGCGGATTAGACTATATTTCATATGGTTTAGCTATGCAAGAACTGGAACGAGGAGATTCAGGTATCAGATCAACGGCTAGTGTTCAAGGCTCGTTGGTTATGTATCCAATCTTCAAATTTGGCAGTGAAGAACAAAAGCAGAAGTACTTACCTAAACTTGCTTCAGGTGAATTTTTAGGGAGTTTTGGCTTGACTGAGCCAAATCACGGATCTGACCCTGGAAGCATGGAATCAAATTTCAAAGATGACGGAGATCATGTTATCTTGAATGGCGCCAAAATGTGGATTAGCAATTCACCTTTCTGTGATATTGCTGTGGTTTGGGCAAAAAATGAAGCTGGCATTGTACATGGTCTCATCGTTGAACGCGGTATGGAAGGTTTCACAACCCCGACTACCCATAAAAAATGGAGCTTACGTGCATCAGCAACAGGAGAACTGGTTTTTGACAATGTCCGTGTCCCTAAAGAAAATATCCTACCCAATGTTAAAGGGTTAAAAGGACCTTTAACCTGCTTAAATTCTGCACGTTATGGGATTTGCTGGGGCGCCATTGGTGCCGCTATGGACTGCTACCACACTGCAGTTAAATACGCCAAAGAAAGAACTCAATTTGGCAAACCAATAGGTGGTTTTCAATTACAACAAAAGAAGTTATCAGAAATGTTAACGGAAATTACCAAGGCGCAGCTACTTGCCTGGAGAGTTGGCACCCTCATGAACGACGGAAAAGCAACGCCAGCGCAAATCAGTATGGCTAAACGAAATAATGTAGAAATTGCATTACATGTTGCACGTGAATCACGACAAATCCTTGGTGGAATGGGCATTTCAGGGGATTACCCGATTATGAGACATATGGCCAACCTTGAATCTGTCATCACGTATGAAGGCACACACGACATTCACTTACTCATTTTAGGGATGGAAATTACCGGAGAAAACGCATTTGTCTAAATAAGAATGATTTTTGTAGACCTAGAGTACTAAACAATGGTTACCGCAGTTAAGCATAGAAACACGTCAGACAAATTGAAAAAGTCATTTGTTTTCATAGGTGTCTTGCTTTGCGCACTATCTAGTGCTGCAGCGGGGTTCGATTATACGCCAACCATTGTTCAAATCAACAAACACCAACAAAGTGATACCGTAGGTTTCAACCTTGTGGACGGAGCGTACAAACTTTTTTATAAATACATTTTAGACGGATCTGTGAAGCTGTGGGATTCACCTGCCAAAAAAATTCAGATTACACCAAAGGCTTTACAACAGATCGAGAAACAAAACGACTTAGACTTCAGAAAATCTGAAGACTTATTTGTATACGAGTATTGGAAACTATACAAAAAGGACTTTGAATTCCAAGTGATTGGTTTTTCGTTTTTTGCTCGAAATGACAAACGAGACAAGGTGAATTTTGGCTACATCGATGCGTCAGACGTGCAAACTTTGCTAAGCAGAATTGTTATCGCAACCAACATTAACGGATCAACGAATCTGAGTTATTGGCATGCATTAATGAGCAAAAGTTATCAATTTAACATCGCCAAATTTGGCAATGTAGATCTGGTTAAAAACCCGTCTTATGCTTTCGATTTAAAGCGCGATATTTTTAGTTCAAAAAAAATAAAGACCAATAAATACGTTATTACACCAACGAAAGAGGTTGAATATTTCGTTTATCCGGATATGGACAGCAATTCAGGTAGTTATTATTTGTGCCATGCCATAGAGTCGTATTATAATGACAACAGGCATAACTACTACAACGAGACACCAACGCCATCGGTAGACTATCTAGACATAAACACAAAGCTACAAGTTACCCGAATCGATGTGAGCGAAATTTGGATGAAAGACGAACGCAATCAAATTAATTATACGCCTCAACGGATACGGATTTATATCAATGAAGTTCCAATGCCTGAGATGTCTGTTGCCGATTCGAGTAAAAAAAGCATTTTAATTCAATTCAGGCCAATTACTGAGTTTTTAAAAGAAAAAGAGTTTAAATACACCCTCAAGCGGGTCAATTTTGAACCAATATACGGCTATGAAGCAGACGAAATTAAAACTGCGTTGTACACGAAAGATTGGAATAAAATTCAATACACACCACCAAAAACCCTAAAGAATAAAAGAAATTAATGACGTATAAAATTAAGTTTGGCACAGACGGTTGGAGAGAAATCATAGGTAAAGATTACACCGTGGCCAATGTTAAACGAGTTGCCCAAGCCACAGCAACTTGGATGATTGATTCAAAACTAAACCAAACAGCAATTATTGGTTACGATTGCCGTTTTGGAGGCCAAATGTTTATGGAAGCGACTGCTGAAGTTTTCGCAGCCAACGGTATTAAATGTTTGGTTGCAGAACATTTTGTTAGTACACCGATGGTGTCTTTAGCCGCAAACACCCTTAACGCAGGTGTTGGTATTGTGATTACAGCAAGCCATAACCCACCTTCTTACAATGGATACAAAATAAAGGCTACCTACGGTGGCCCGGCAACGCCAGCAGA
>CAJQIC010000032.1 GCA_905478335.1 uncultured Bacteroidia bacterium
TCAACTATCAACTATCAACTATCAACTATCAACTATCAATTTCGATGTTAATTGTTAATCGTACATCATTAATTATATATTGTTAATTATTAGTCGCCCTTCCTTCTTAACTTCGCAATATGGAACATAACATGGCGTATAATACGCAAGCAGAACCGATGGCTATTTCAGAATACGGCCGTTCAGTTCAAGAAATGGTCAAACACATTTGTACAATTCCAGACCGAATAAAACGCAACGAGATGGCTGAAACAATGATTCAAGTGATGATAAACTTGAATCCAGGTGTTAAAGAGCTAGAAGATTACGAACATAAATTGTGGGATCACTTGTTCATCATATCAGATTTTGAACTTGATGTAGATGGTCCGTTTGAAAAGCCGAGTAGAGAATCGGTTGAGCAAAAACCAGAAAGAATTCCGTACAAAGACGAGCTGATTAAGTTCAGATTTTATGGTCGCAACCTCCAAACGATGGTTGAGGAGGCGGCAGAGATGGAAGACCCAGAGATTAAAGAAGCGTTTATCAACTACATCGCTTCGTTTATGGTGAATTCTTCGAGAAATTGGAATGATGAAAACCTGGACAAAGCAACGGTTATTGAACACTTAAGAACCTTGTCGAAGGGAACGTTAAATGTTACTGAAGACGATCTTCAAATCCACATTGAAGCCAATAGAACACGTTCTAAAAACTTTAAGTCTAATAGCAAGCAGCGCGGACACAAAAACCGTGGAAACAACCAAAACAGAAACAGAAATAGAAATCAAAAACGTAGGTATTAATGGGAACGTTTAAAATTACTGGAGGCCATAAACTAAAAGGCGAGATAATACCTCAGGGTGCTAAAAATGAAGCACTTCAGGTGCTTTCAGCAGTGTTGTTGACCCCGGAAGAAGTAGTAATCGAAAACATTCCGGCTATTCGAGATGTCAACAAACTCATTGACTTGTTAAAAGGCCTCGGTGTGACGGTAAAACAGCTGAACGATCAAGATTATTCCTTTACCTCTGACAACATTGATTTAGATTACCTTGATTCTGTTGATTTTAGAAACAAAGCGAAAAGCATCCGAGGTTCTGTAATGATTATTGGGCCATTATTGGCAAGATTTGGCAAAGGCTATATTCCTAGTCCTGGCGGAGATAAAATCGGAAGACGTAGACTGGATACACACTTTATCGGTTTTGAAAACCTCGGGGCAGATTTTGAGTTCTTACGCGACGAGAATTTTTATAAAATAAGTACCGACAAGCTCGTTGGTGCTGACATGCTTTTACATGAAGCATCGGTTACAGGAACGGCTAACATCGTTATGGCCGCCACAATGGCAGAAGGTGTTACCACGATTTACAATGCAGCATGCGAGCCATATGTTCAGCAGTTATGTAAGATGCTAAATTCAATGGGGGCCAAAATCTCAGGAGTTGGTTCAAATTTACTGACCATTGAAGGTGTACAATCCCTTGGTGGTTGTACGCATCGGTTACTCCCTGACATGATTGAAGTGGGTAGCTTTATTGCTTTAGCAACGATTACCAATTCGGATATTACCATCAAGGATGTTAACATTAATGAGCTTGGTATTATTCCTGAAACGTTTAAACGTTTGGGGGTTAATTTCGATGTAATTGGTGATGATATTCGCGTGTACGACAATGAAAATTATACGATTGATAGTTTTATTGATGGGTCGATGATGACCATTGCTGATGCACCATGGCCAGGGTTGACACCTGACTTGTTGAGTGTAATTCTAGTGATGTGTACCCAAGCGAACGGCAATGTATTAATCCATCAAAAGATGTTTGAAAGTAGATTGTTTTTTGTTGATAGTTTGATAGACATGGGCGCGCAAATCATATTATGTGACCCGCACCGTGCAACGGTTATGGGGCTGAACAAAAGACTAAATCTAAAGGGAATTCAGATGACATCGCCTGATATTAGAGCCGGTGTGTCTTTGTTAATTGCTGCGATGAGTGCAGATGGAGTTAGCACTATTCACAACATCGAGCAAATAGATAGAGGCTATCAAAACATCGAAGGCAGACTTAATGCCATAGGTGCATCTATAGAGCGTATAGCCTAATGCGGTGGTTACGCTTTTTTATAGGGCTAACCGTATTATCTAGTTTTTCTTTCACCAAAAACGACAATAGCTTCGACTACAATTCGTTTAGGCAGTATTATCAGTTAACGGATTCTGTATCGCATGCAGTGCTAGACAACAAACTTGTCTTGATTGAATTTTGGGCGTCATGGTGTCAACCCTGTCGAGTAAAAAATGGTGAACTTAATGCACTCTACGCCAAGTATAAAAAGCAAAATTTTGAGATCGTTAGCGTGGCGTTGGATACGGATTCTTTGCGATGGAGAAAGGCAATTCGCAACGATTACTTGGCTTGGCCAACGCATGTAAGAGATACGTCTAAATGGAATAGTGCATTTCTGAAAAAAGCGAAGATTTACTATTTGCCTAACAATGTACTGGTTGATCAACATGGTCAAGTCTTAGGCCGCGAAGTCAGTACGCAGGAACTTGAAAAGTTTTTAAATTAGTGCGGTTTGAAGCTTGATTTGAAAACGGTATAGACCGCCATATCTTGGTATGCCTTGTTAAAATAGATACGATCCTTAAACAGCGCTTCCTGCTCAAATCCCAATTGTTTTAAAAGAAAAATAGCACCCCTGTTGTTTGGATTCACTTTGGCCTCAATGCTATGCAGTTTAAGTTGGTCAAACCCAAATTGGACTATGGCATTAGTTGCTTCCAATGCCAAGTGTTTGCCCCAATAATTGGCTGCCATTTCTCCACCAATTTCAGCACGCAGATTTGGATAATCAATGCTGTTAAAACCACATGTGCCAATTATGGAGTTCTGGTTTCGCAAAACGCCGGCCCAACCGATGCCAAGTTGGTTGTCAAAAGCTTCAGTGGTCTTTTTTACTAAGGTAACGGCACTGTCTGACGAAAACATAGAGTCACGGGCTATAAAACGGTTGACTGCAGCATTTGATCTCATGCCAAATATGGATTCGGCGTCAGTCAATGCAATCGAGCGCAGTGTTAATCGGCGCGTTTCCATGACCGGAAATTCTTCAAAAACAGACGTATTGACTTTATCAAGTGACATAGATGGTCAGATGCAGTCAAAGAGACTGACACCGTCGATACAAGATTAATGAATTTCTCTCGTTTTTGTGTGTCATTATGGCACGGTTCAACGGTTTGTGAGGTACTATGGCACATTACCTGCATTGGCAGACTTATTGCTAACTGAAACCTGATTAATCATTTTAAAAAATGGCTAAGAAAAAGAAAGAAGAAAAAGTAAAGGACGAAGCGGTTGTTGATCAAGTTGATAATCAAGTTGAAGAAGGACAATCCGAATCAAAGGAAACAAGCTGGGAAGAAAAAGCTGCAGAACTTAATGACAAGTATCTCAGACTTTATTCTGAGTTTGACAACTTCCGACGCAGAACGCAAAAGGAACGTGCTGAACTCATAAAATCTGCAGGAAAAGATATTTTGTCTGACCTGTTAGCCGTTGTAGATGATTTTGATAGAACAATGGACGCCATGGATAAAACGGAGGATGTGAAAGCATTTACCGAAGGTGTTAAACTTGTGCAGTCCAAATTCTTGAATGTGTTGACCAAGCAAGGTATGACCCATTTTGAAACCAAGGGCGAAACATTTGATCCTGAAGTTCACGAAGCAATCACAAAAATCCCTGCTCCATCAGATGACATGAAGGGCAAGGTAGTTGACGTGATTGAAAAAGGATATATGCTAAACGATAAAGTACTCCGATACGCCAAGGTAGTGGTAGGGGAATAATATTATGGCAAAGAGAGACTTTTACGAAATATTAGGTGTGTCTAAATCGGCCACGGATGCGGAGATGAAAAAAGCATACCGTAAACTGGCTATTAAATATCACCCGGATAAAAATCCAGACAATAAAGAAGCAGAAGAGAAGTTTAAAGAGGCGGCAGAGGCTTATGAAATATTAAGCAACCCAGATAAACGCGCTCGTTACGATCGGTTCGGACACCAAGGTGTTGGAGGTGCTGGCGGTGGCGGTGGATTTGGTGGTGGAATGTCGATGGACGACATTTTTAGCCAATTCGGTGACATCTTTGGTGGCAACGGCGGTGGTGGCGGCAGCCCTTTCGAAAGCTTTTTTGGCGGCGGAAGAAGTAGAAGCAGACAGGCTATCGGATCCAACATCCGTATAAAGTTAAAACTCAGTCTTGAGGAAATAACCAATGGTGTAGAGAAGAAAATCAAATACACCAAAAAAGTGGTTGCTCCAGGAGTGAAATTCGATACGTGTAAAACATGTAATGGTCGTGGGCAAGTAACGCAAGTTACCAATACCTTCCTCGGTCAGATGCAGAGCACGACAACATGTCCAGCGTGTGGTGGCAGTGGGAAAACGATTGGAACAAGACCGGCAGGTGCTGACAGCCAGGGGCTTAAGGCAGAGGAGGTTACAACAACTTTAAACATTCCAGCAGGAGTTGAAGACGGCATGCAATTGTCTGTTAACGGAAAAGGTAATGAGATGCCAGGAGGAATACCTGGAGACTTAATCGTTCTGATAGAGGAGAAAGACCACGACGATCTTAAGCGTGAGGGCAACAACATAATTTATAATTTGTATGTGAGTTTCCCTACAGCAGCTCTTGGTGGTGAAGTGGAAGTGCCAACCGTGTCAGGTCGTGTGCGTATTAAGGTAGAGCCAGGAACGCAAGCTGGCAAGATTCTTAGACTACGCAATAAAGGAGTGCCCGATATTAATGGGCGTGGACGCGGTGACCAATTGATACAAATAAACGTGTGGACACCAACTAAGCTAAGTTCAGACGAAAAAAATACCTTGAAGCAACTTGATGCTTCCGATAATTTCAAACCCGACCCGTCAAAGGCGGAGAAGGGTTTCTTTGATCGAATGCGTGAATATTTCAACTAATCTCGGTTTTGGGATTTGCTCGTAAACATTGGTCTAACATTTTATTCAGTATCCTGATTGTTTTGTTGCTTGTACCTCAAACAGGCACACCAATTAAGGTATTTGTTCAAAAACTCATTGCAACGAGTCCACCCGTAAAATCTCAAGAGAATAGGGTTAAGATTAAATCTTATGACTGGGCTTTGGAAGATAGCCAAGGTCAACGCGTAGATTTTAACACGTATAAAGGACAAAAGATTGTAATCAATTTTTGGGCGACATGGTGCCCGCCATGTATTGCAGAAATGCCCAGTTTTCAATTGTTATACAACGACTACAAAGACAAGGCGGTTTTTCTTTTTATAACATCTGATGACTTGAATACGGTGTCAAGTTTTATGACTCAGCGTAACTTGGATTTACCAGTTTACAAAGAGCTTACCCGCAGATTACCAGAATTGGAAGGAAACAGTTTGCCAACCACCATGGTCATCAACGAAAATCAAGAAATTCTCGTTAACAAAGTAGGCGCCGCAGATTGGAATGCGGATGAAGTACGTGCATTGTTGAACGATTAAATGTATGGCAACAAAAGCTGTAGTTAAATAAACAAGAGGTGGGTGCCATCACCTTGAGCACGTTCGTAAAAATCACCAACAGTAAGTACTCCATCGATATCGTCGATTAAGTCGCTTTCTTTAACCTTGAACATGTCCATTGCGAGTTTACAACCCCATAATTTGGACCCTGAAGCCGTTAGCATTTCTAAAAACTCATCAACCGGAGGGATGTCCAATTTTTCCATTTCAGATTTCATCATTTTTGTAGCCAACGCTTCCATGCCTGGTAGACCGCCCAACAAAGTTGGCATGTGCATAGCTGGGTTGCCAACTGTTGCTACATGTAGGTGCTTCAGTTTCTCTTTCTGAATGGCTTCGAGACCAAAGAATGTGAAGAATATTTCTGATTCTATACCTTCCATTCTCGCGCCATTGGCTAAGATGAAACAAGCGTAAACATTTTCTAAGGTGGCCTTAGAAAGTATTAACATCATTTTTTTTACGGGTTTATTTTCAGCGTTACTCATAGGGATATATTGTTTAATGGTATCAATTGTATGGGTTTACCTGTAGTTATATACAACTAACGGGTTTTGGAATGCCAGCAATTTTACTTGCGGTTTTTAGAGGGCCTTTGGGAAACAATTGGTAAAATTCTTTAATATTCACTATGCCGCTTTTCCCAACCTTACGAATTGTAATGGCTACTTCTTTCCGGCATTGATCTTGCAAATAGTCAATAACTTCCCAGTGTTTATTAGTCATGTCTATTCCCTCTTCCTTGGCTATTTCAACGGCAACTTCTTTGTTCCATTGCGCTAAATCTGTAAGGTAACCTTGGTCGTTACAGCGTATGCAAAAGCCTGCTAATGTTTTTTCGTTCATGTCTGAATTGTATTGATCTAATTTATTCGCTCGTATTAATCTCTTTTCCCGCTATTTTCATCCGGCTAGAAACAAAGGGTATCGGTTTGCCAGTTATCAGTATATTCCAATAAATCCATTTAAATGCGCGTTTACCTAAATGATTTATTCGGGATTCTTTTAATAATCTTAATGGACCAATTCCTGGAATAGGGAAGGTGCCTTTAACCGGTTCTTGGTCGTAGTTGAAGTCAATCAACAAGGCTTTGCCGTTACCTGTTTCGATGAAACAGTTGGAGTGGCCATCGAACGACTCTTTCAAAGGTTTGCCAGCGATGAATAATTGAATATTCTCAGTTAATGTATCTGACTGAAAATGCGCAACAGATCCAGCTTTTGACGCAGGGAGGTCTGTAGCGTCGCCGATTACAAAAATGTTTTCCTTCACCTTTGATTGTAAGGTGAATTTGTTTGTTGGAACATAATTGAGTTCGTCTCCGAAACCAGAGCGAAGCGTCATTTCATCACCCATATTTGTGGGAACTGTCACCAATAAATCGTATTCGACTTCCTGTCCGCCGTAATCAATAATCTTGTTGTTGTCGGTGTCTACTTTCTCGATATTGAAATCTGGGACTATTTTGATATTTTTTTGCTCGAGCAGGTAGCTAAGTTCTTTTGTCGCCACGGGTTTGGTGAAGGCTCCAGACATGGGCGTAACGTATGTTATCTCCACCTTGTCTCGCATCTTTTTATCGGCAAAGAAACTGTCGCATAAAAAGGCAAATTCTAGCGGTGCAACGGGGCATTTTATCGGCATTTCACTGATGTGAACGACCAACTTTCCACCTTCCCAATGTTTTAACTTGTCTCGTAAGTTTTTAGCACCCTCGAAAGTGTAAAAGTCGAAAATGGTTTTGTGCCAACTAGGTCCTTGCATTCCTTCAATTTCTTCTGGGGCGATATTGCAACCTGTTGCGATTACTAAAATGTCGTAAAATATATTTTCCCCGTTTTGCAAAAGGACCATATTTTTCTCTTTTTCAATTCGATCAATTTTTTGCTGAATCAGGTTGACCCCTTTCGGTATAAAGTCTTTGATGTCCCGTTTGAGTTGCTTGGGTGTATATAGGTCAAATGGTAAAAAAAGAAACCCTGGCTGGTAATAGTGTGTATCTTCAAAGTCAACAATACTGATATTCCATTGGCCTTGGGGTAGCGCCTTTCGCAGAGCGTTTGACATCATAGTCCCTGAAGTTCCGGCACCTAGAATTAATAAATTCTTCATGTTTTTTACATCGTAATCTAGAAGGGGTAATGTTGCATTACGTACCCGCTAGCCTATGTACAATGTTAACCACGGTTTGCAGTTAGTGCACCAACAGGGGTTGTGAGTTTTGATAGTTTTACAACTGTTTTTACTCAGCTATTGACGAGAAGAATGCCTTAGTTTGCATTTTTTACAATCCTAAACCCAAAATGATTGTTTCCTCTGTTTTCAAAATCAGATGCCCTGGCATAAGATAAAAGCGTTGCGGAATGATAGTTCCACGAACCACCTCTTCTTACTCTTTTTGAATCGGCTCCTGGCGAAGTGTTAACGGGGTCAGTTGCGTCATCTGTATAAAAAGAGGCAATGTAGTAATCTTGACACCATTCCCAAACATTACCGCCCATGTCGTAAAGTTTAAACGGATTTGACGGGTAAGATCCCGTAGCTACCGAATGACCATCTGGATCATATACACCTGGAGCATCACCATTGTAATTGGCTTTTGAAGCAGACAAAGTGCCATCGTCTGTAGGATATTGCAATTGCTGACCACCGCGTGCAGCATATTCCCATTGCGCTTCTGTTGGTAAGTCTAGATTGTAGTATTGAACAAATGCATTTGCACCGTACCATTTTACCCAGTTTACAGGCCAATCACTTTTGGTGTTGTCTAAAAGGTTAAAGCTGCCATTAGCATACGCAATCCAGCTCTTGTTGTTGATTGCCTCAGGTTCTCCACCGCTGGTACAACCGCCAGTTTCGCCCAATTGAATATAGATTTCTCCAGCATTAGGAGCGGAACCAATGCCTTTAACAACTTTTTCCATTCTTGAACCACAAGGGTCTGCAACGTTTTCTTCAACAACTTCGACCCAACCATCTTTAATGGCGTCATTTAGAAAGTCGATATATTGTTGATTCGTAATTTCTTTTTCTGACATCATAAAAGCCGAGATGGAAACGGATACCTCGGGGGCATCGTTTGCCATGGTGCTTCCACCCATGGTGAACGTGCCTGCTGCAATATCGACTAGTGTAATACTTGTCGGCAGGCTGTTATCTGTTGTTGTCGTATTCGAAGTTGGTGTTTCGGTATCATCTGTACAAGAAGTGAACACCGAAGAAAAGCAAAGACAAACTAATATGAGGCTGTATTTAGGCATGGACTATATGAATGTGTTTTTTTGAATGCCACTAAAATAGTCAATAAGGCCTAACACTTTTTATGGTGTCCAATTAATTCAAAAAAGGTTGGTATGCTTGGTCAAAGACCGGCTTAAAACAAAATGACCATAAGGCCGGCAATTACGATAAGCTCGAAGGCGAAGATTATGCCTCCAAATATCAGCCCTTTTTTGCCCGCACTCATCAACGATTTAAGACCAACTTTTAACCCTATAGCGGCCATTGCTATAGCCAATAAGAAGTTACTGACTTGCTTAATTATTGACAACAAAGTTTCTGGCAAAGGGACAAATGAAAATACCAACGAGATGACTAAAAATGCTATTAAGTACCAAGGAAGTGGAGCTGTTGATGCCTTACTGTCTTCATTTTTTGGAAGGCTTGCCCCAAAAAGCAATAAGGCTGGAGTTAGTAAAGCCACACGACCAAGTTTTATAGTAACAGCCATTTCGCCAATTGAATCGCTGAGGGAAAACCCAGCGCCAGCGACATTGCCAACAGCGTGTAGTGAGGCGCCAATAAGTACGCTGTTTTGCACATCAGAGAGCCATGCTGAAGTAATAAATGGTATGGCAATCATACCAATTAGTCCATAGAGGTTTACTACTGCAAGTGCCAACCCAATGTCCGTTTTGTTTTTTACAATTTTTGGTGCCAATGCGGCGATCGCGGCTGAACCGCATATGGCCGTACCAAAACCGATTAACCAGCCTGTTGTGCCCGGACATTTCAACTTTTTGGCAAGATATTTCGTAAATATCAAAACCAAGGTCATGCTTACGGCTACAACTACTGCTGATTGCCATCCAAGTTTAGCTAGGCTGCCATAGTTAATACCAAAAGCCATCAAGGCTATTGATATTTCAAGTATCAGGCTGCTACTAAACTTTATACCAGGGCTAAATGAATCAGGTAATTTGATGGCGTTACCGAACACAACACCCAAAACGAGTGCCATTAACACGGCGTTAAAACCGATGGCATTTGCCAGAACGTATGCGAACACAGTGATGCCAGTTGACATCAATAATCCACGATAGTTCTTTTGTATAAAGGTTTTGAGGGGCACTATTTGGCTACTTCACCTGAGTAGCTTGAAATTCCACCAGATAGATTGAAAACTTTTGTGAAACCATTATCAATCATAAACTGCGCTGCCTTACCGCTTCGTCCGCCACTTCGGCAATATATCACGTAGGTTTTTGTTGAATCCAAACTTTTAATTTTCGTTTGAAAATCATCGTCATAGAAATTGATGAAATGGCTAGCACCAGAGATGTAGCCTTCTGCAACTTCTTCAGGAGTTCTTACGTCAACAAGAACCACGTCCTTTTCTTTCAATTTGTCTGATAGATTAGCTTGCTCAAGGGTCTGAACAACTGGATTGGACGTGTCGCTATGCTGGTTGGTTGATTCACAAGCAGTCATAGATGTAAAGGCGGTAATAATGAATAAGATTGTCTTCATGAGTTTTAAATTCTACACGAAGTTAAATCCAAAATTCATTAGAATGCTATTGATACTTTTTATGAAAGTATTGGTGAAGCAGATAGTCGTTTAATTCTGAGTCTTCAGAATTCCCTCTTCGTATTGACTCCGATTTGAGGGGTCCATTTTACTCAGTAATTCAATCACCTTGGTTTTAACAGATGGAGAGGCTTGGTTGAATACCTGAATTAATTCTTCGGTTTTTGAATTGAAGAATAGTTTAAGAAGGTAAGCATTAGGAAGTGCGTCAAAAACCAATTTTAAATCTTTAACACATTGGTATATTTCATTTCTGGCCGACTCCATGTCTGTCGACATTACATCAAGTCCTTTAATATGGTAACGGTAAAGTGCCGATCGCAGTGGCTTAAATCGCGGGTCAAGAATATTGTCAATCAAAAAGTACTTATTTCGACTTCCGTTTCCTGCATTTGACTGCCATCCTCCGGCTTGCCCAGTACCAATGTTGGCAACGTCTCTAATGTTTAAAGCCTTTGCAAAGTAGGGGTCACCGCCATTTAACTGATAGGTGTCAAAGTCAAGACCGACAATGATGTTGGCATAAAACCCTAGCAGGCTTGTTAAATTAGAGGTATACGCATTTTCTTGAAACTCTAAGGATTGAAATTGCGCGTATTTGAAAACAACCGCGTTATCTAGATAACTAAAAACTTTGGTGTTGTACGACGAATTATAAACTGTGCGACTGCTTTGGATGTTAATGTTGGCTTGAATTTGGTCGATTTCGAATTTAGTAATTTCAAAAACGATGTTGCAATTGATTTTTTCGTTTGGCGCAACCGTTCCGGCAATCCATTTTCGATTATTCATAAATTGAATTATCGAATTTTTTAGGTCATCAAATATCTGCTTATTGGTTACTTGTACCTGGGTTGTAATAACATCAACGGTGCAATTCAAGTCCTGCGCAAAGGTTGAAACACTTGTCAAAAGGAGTGTCAATATAACGATACACGTCTTTTTCATGGACTATTTGATGATGGTTATTAGCTTGTTCACGATGTCTTTAGCCACTTGCTTTTTACTCTTTAAGTCAAATGTACATATTTCACCAGTTTTGTCTATGGTTGTGATTTTGTTGGTATCGTGCCCAAACCCCGCACCTTTATCTTCTAATGTGTTAAGAACAATCAAATCTAAGTTTTTCCTTTTTAGTTTACCTGAAGCATTATCAACGGCGTCATTGGTTTCCAGTGCAAATCCAATTAAGATCTGATTTTTTGATTTTAATTGACCTAGTTCTGCAAGGGTATCCGGAGTTTTAACGAGTTCTAAGGCTAAGGTATTGGAAGACTTCTTAATCTTTTTGTCAGTTTTTGTTAACGGGGTGAAGTCTGCCACTGCGGCTGATAATATCCCAGCATCACAGCTAGGAAATTCTTTGACACACGCATCCCGCATTTCTTGTGCCGTTTGAATCCGCAATACGTTTATGTTCTTATGAAAGTCGAATTGATGAGCAGTAGGGCCTAGCACTAAAGTTACATGTGCACCTCGCTTAGCGAGTTCATTGGCGATGGAAACGCCCATTTTGCCTGTACTTCTGTTTCCAATAAATCGAACGGGGTCGATTGGCTCATGGGTTGGCCCCGCGTTAACTAAGATTTTTTTTTTTTCGAAGTCGTTAGATGCGCTAAGAAAATCAGTCAGATAGTTGTGGATAATTTCAGGTTCAGCCATCCGTCCAGGTCCTACAAGTCCGCTTGCCAATTCTCCAGACTCGAATGGAATAATGGAAACACCATCGGTAGTTAATGTTTTTAAATTCCGCTCTAAACTAGGGTGATTTGCCATGTCCAAATCCATAGCTGGAGCAACAATGACTGGGTTTTTTGAAGAAAAATATGTGGCAAGTAAGAGGTTGTCACATATGCCATTGGCCATTTTAGCAATGGTATTACTGGTTGCTGGAGCTATAAGGTAGATGTCGGCCCAAACAGCCAATTCTACATGGTTTGACCACTCTCCAGACTCCGTGTCAAAAAAATCCGTATAAACAGGATTTTTGGATAATGTAGAAAGTGTAAGTGGGCCAATAAAAGCTTTTGCTGATTCCGTCATAATCACTTTGACGTTGGCACCAGATTTAATCAAATGTCTGATAATGTAGGCAGCCTTATAGGCCGCAATACCACCGCAAACACCAAGAAGAATATTCTTCTTATTCAGCATTATCGGCTGGGTTTCTGAAATAAACCTGACCGTTCAGAAATTCTTCGGTAGCCATCAATGTTGGCTTTGGTAAAGACTCATAGTACTTAGAGATTTCAATTTGCTCTCTGTTCTCAAAGATTTCTTCTAAGTTGTCAGTGTCAGAAGCAAACTCGTCCAATTTGGCGTTGAGTTCCTCCTTCAATTGACCAGAAAGTTGATTTGCTCTTTTGGCAATAATTACCACTGATTCGTAAAGATTTCCTGTTGGAGTGTCTAGCTCACGGGTGTCTCTTGAAATCGTTGAACTTGGTGCGTCAATGTGCTTATTCATATCTCTATGTTTAGTTAGATGTCGTTTTAAGTAAGGCAATAAGTTCAGCGCTATCCGCTTTCATTTGCTTTACGTCTTTGACATATTTGTTATTGGTATAATTCGTTAAAAATTCGTCTGCTTCTTCTAATGCTGTTTCGTAGCGACTAGATTGTTCTGTCTTTACACTCTGTTTCGCATATAAAAATGCGGATCGAACAATGTAAAAATCAACCTTGTCTTTTTCCGGGATATCCGGAAAATCAATAATCGCATTTTTAAACGAAGTATAAGCAGAAAGGTAAGACTCCATGTTAAAATACAGCATCGCTGTGCTGTACGCTTTTTCGTGTAGTCTAGAGCGAAGCTGATCAATAAGCTCGTTACCCGTTGCTACAGAGGCACTTTGCGGATATCGATTGATAAAAAGTTGAATTGCCTCTATCGCTTTTTTTGTATTCGTTTGGTCGAGCTCGGCGACCAATGTTTGCTCAAATTCACATCGAGCAATCATAAAAGCAGCTTGTTCGTGATACTTGCTTTGCGGGTATCTTTCAGCAAAATTTTGAAAATGATAACCTGCTAAAGAGTAATCATTCATTCCGAAATGTGTAAAGGAAAATAGGAAATACACTTCCTCGGCATCAGTGCCTCTTGGAAACTTTCCAATAAGTTGCTCAAGCATAATCTGAGCGCGAGCATAATCCCCCTTGTTGTAATATTTGCGAGATGTTTCTAATTTCTGGTCGAGCGTACCTTTCTTCAATACCTTTTGATATTCACAACCTGTGGTTAGGCCAAGGCACAATAACGTTATCAGAATTAGACGAAAGCTCATTTTAAAAGTTGGCAAAGATAAATTATATAATCAGGTATTACAATTATTTAAACGGTAATGCAGCCCTTTTGTTACATGCCTTTAGGCCTGAAGCCTGTAATTATTCTCTGGTGCGGAATAAAGTTTAGTCAACAATCAAACAATTCCCCGTATCTAGGGCATTACAGTCCAACTAAAAAATAAAAAACTTATCTGCAGTGAAGGCGTCAGTTTACCCCTTTTTCGTACTTTTGCGCAAATATTTACTGATAATAAATGGATCTTTTTGAGAAACTATCTTCCAACATGGGGCCTTTGGCGCTTCACGCGGATGAAGCTAAGGGATATTACACGTTCCCAAAGCTAGAAGGTGAGATCGCACCACGAATGATGTTTAATGGTGAAGAACGCCTAATATGGAGTTTGAATAACTATCTTGGGTTAGCTAACCATCCTGAAGTACGTAAGGCAGATGCTGATGCAACCGCGGCATACGGATTGGCCTATCCAATGGGTGCTCGTATGATGTCGGGTAATTCGACAAATCACGAATTGTTAGAGGAAGAATTGAGCAAATTTGTTCAAAAGGAAGATACCATGTTGCTAAACTTTGGCTATCAAGGTGTTTTGTCCATTATCGACGCAGTGGTTGATCGACACGATGTCATTGTATATGATGCTGAATCACATGCATGTATTATCGACGGCGTTCGCTTACATCAAGGAAAACGCTTTGTGTATGCACACAACGACATGGAAAACCTTGAAAAGCAGTTGGGTCGTGCGACTAAACTGGCAGAGAAAACAGGTGGAGCGATATTGGTCATTACAGAAGGTGTTTTTGGAATGTCTGGAAATCAAGGAGACTTGAAAGGCGTTATTGAACTTAAGAAAAAGTATAACTTTAGATTGCTTGTTGACGATGCTCACGGATTCGGAACCTTAGGAAAAACAGGCGCTGGAGCTGGTGAAGAACAAGGCGTTCAACAAGATATTGATTTATACTTCTCAACGTTTGCAAAGTCTATGGCGAGCATAGGAGCATTTGTAAGCGGAGACAAAAAAATAATTGAATATTTGAGATACAATACCAGATCTCAAATTTTTGCAAAGTCTGTTCCAATGCCATTGGTAATTGGCGCTTTGAAACGTCTTGAATTGTTGCAAACACAACCTGAAATCAAGGCAAACTT
This sequence comes from uncultured Bacteroidia bacterium, assembly GCA_905478335.1. Taxonomy (GTDB): domain Bacteria; phylum Bacteroidota; class Bacteroidia; order NS11-12g; family UBA9320; genus UBA987. The sequence continues at coordinate 14,827 of CAJQIC010000032.1, forward strand.
GTGGAAAGTTGTTGACGCACTGCAAGGTGGTTTGCGCAAAGAAGGGTTCAACATAGGTACAACAAAATCTTGTGTTACTCCTGTTATTCTAAATGGTACAGTGGAGGAAGCTTTGCATTTAATCCATGACTTGAGAGAGAACTACGGAATTTTCTGTTCAATTGTGGTTTATCCGGTTGTTCCTAAAGGAATTATCATGTTGAGATTAATACCAACAGCAGCACATTCGCTTGACGACGTGGAAATGACTATTAAGGCATTTGGCGCAATTAAAGAAAAACTAGCCAATGGCGAATATCAAAAAAATGAAGTTGCTGACCTTTCATTAGGATAGCAAACGAATACGATAAATGAAAAGGCCTTGAATGATCACATTCAGGGCCTTTTTTTTATAAAAATGTTTGACGTGTTTTTGTATACGCCTGCTCAACAGCGCGGGATAGTTGTCCTAATAATTCTTTTGGTGCTTGCGCTATGCATGCGGTTTTGGCCTTGGCAGAACCATACGGAAATAGACTTCCATTTAACAGCCATAGACACAGCAAGGGACGTGCAATTTGTGGTGCAAAAAGTCAAACAGAACCAAGGTCGTCGTTGGGATCTGGAAACCTTCGATATCAATTACGCAAAGGCTAGAGATTTGCGACGCATGGGATTCCCCAATAAATTTATTCAAGAATGGTTTGCCGAAAAGCAAGACGTTGGGTTTGTAAAAAGTGTGGAACAGTTTCAGAAGATGAAGTTGTTGTCTGCTGCCGAATATGACCTAGTTGTCCCGTTTCTTGACTTTACGCGTTATGCAGCTAGGTCCAAACAAACCGCACAACCAAGACATATAGCTCCTGTTACTATTGACGTTAACCTCGCAGATTCAATTTCGTTAAAGAAACTTCCAGGGATTGGCAAAACCCTGTCAAAACGTATTGTTAAATACCGCAGTGCATTAGGAGGTTTCGTTAACATAGAGCAGCTAAAAGAGGTCTATGGAATCTCTGATTCACTATTCGAAATGCTTTTGCCACAAATGCATTTTACTCCGCAGCATAAATTACTCCAAGTGAACACCGCAAACGTTGCTGAATTGAAATCTCACCCCTATATCAAATATCGCCAGGCGAATTCAATTGTTTCCTATCGCACGATGCATGGTCCGTTTACAGATCTTGGTGATTTCCAAAGGATACACAACCTCGATTCCAATTGGATTAAGAAAGTAGAACCGTATGTGAGTTTTGACTAAGGTTTGTATCCCGATTCTCTCAGTATTTTGTCGTTGTCAAAGTCTTGCAGTAATTGCTCCAAAGACACGTCAGGATGTTTATCCATATATTGTCTAACAATCTGCCAACCAGCCCAAACGGCAATTTTTGCTGGGGCATCCTGAGGTACATTTATCCCTTTAGAAAAAGGTGCTTCAACCAATACACCTGAGTAATCTCTATAGTTTGTGCTGTATAAAAGATCCTGGTTTACTAAATGCGTCCAAATTTGAGGTTCGTTCGTCAAACACCATTCAATTTTACCCAAGTCATAACCAATTTTTAAAGAATCGGCAGTTTCTGGCAAAAGTCGATCTAACGCATGCAGAATTTTTCCTTGATAGATCATTTCATCCAACAGCCTATTTTGTTTAGAGGCATCTTGAAATTCTGTTTCAACCCAACCACGCATGACGTTGGGTAAGATGTAGTCTTTCCGAAATCGCTTGATGATGAATTGAGGAAATTGCATCAATGGCGTTTGGTATGGAGAAAAGTCGGCACCTAGATACATGTCTAAGCATATACCTATAGCGTGTTGACTTGAAATTACTTGGCTGCGGAAAGGGGTAACAACCGAATATACTTTTGGGATTTGTTTCTTGGGGAAGTAGTGATGGAAATAGGAGAAGGCATCAGACAGGTCAGATTCAATATCTGACAAATCCGGGTAAGTGGAATCAACCGATTCATAAAGATGAACCATGTCTGGAAAGGTGACAAACTCTATCAGTCCTTGGGCGCTAGCTTCCACTGGAACAAAACCGTCTCGCGTTTCGTATGCCATTATTCCTCGTTTGAAATCTCGCATGAAAACGGAATCTATTTGGTCAAGGTCGATATAATCTTGGGTGCTGCGAATGGCAAAAATGTCGTCTTCCAAACGGGTGATTGTGATTTCAACTTCGGAATCACTGACGTCAACGGCGTACTTGTTGGATTCTTTGCATCCTGAAAGTCCAATTACCAGAATCATAATTGTGGATTGGATTAACCAGAATATTCTCGTTTTTTTTACCATTTTTGTCGTAACATTAGAATTGCAAAAGTATGAAGATGAAAACAATAGCAACAACCGCATTATTGGTATTCTTTTTGGGCGTTTCTTATAATGCTAACGCACAAGATCAACGTTTTCGCATAGGGATGAAATTTTCAGGAAACTTGTCTTGGATTACACCGGTAACCAAAAACATCGAACGTGTCGGAACGAGTGCTGGTTATAGTTATGGTTTAATGGGTGACTATAGTTTTCAGCAATACTATTCCATCAGTGCTGAATTACTTCTGACTGAATTGGCAGGAACTATTGTCCATACAGATCGATTGGCCTATACCGATTCGATGGGTACAACCAGTCATAGCGATGTGCAGTACGACTATCGCATGTCTTACGTACAGGTACCATTGTCAATAAAATTCAAAACAAAGCAATATGGTTATTGGACCTATTGGGCACAATTTGGTGCATCGCCGTCATTTTTGACAAGCGCAAAAGCGGATATAACAGGTAAAACGGTTCCTTTTGATGACCCAACCGACATTCGCGTGAACAAATCAGAAAACGATGATTTTCACTACGACAACTTCGATGATAAAGTATTTTTATTGCGCATGCCGCTGATGATGGGCGCTGGCGTAGAATATGCTTTGGCAGGTAATACAGCACTTTACGTAGGTTTGCGATGGGACAACGATTTCATTGATATGTTTGTGGCCGACAACGCCAAGACTGGTAGAAACAAATTTGCTAGTCTAGATATTGGGGTCTTCTTTTAGACGCTAAAAAACTACATGAAAATTGTACTCTCTCAGCTCAACTATACGATTGGCGATCTTAAGGGAAACGTCAGCCAAATGGTTGAACATGTTCATCGTGCGAAACAAGATGGCGCGGATTTAATCGTTTTTTGCGAACTAAGTATTTGCGGCTACATCCCAAAGGATATGCTCAATTACGAAAGTTTTATCACAAGGTGTTATGAGGCTTTAGATGATTTGAAAAGCCATGCTAACGACATTGCAATTGTTGTTGGAATGCCAACTCGGTCGGGCCTGGTTAAAGGTAAAAGCCTGTATAATTCGGCAGTAGTGTTGGCAGATGGAGAGGTGCTGCAAGAGGTGCATAAAACGCTTCTTCCTACATACGATGTCTTCGACGAATACAGATATTTTGAGCCAAATACCAACTTCAAGTTGGTTGAATATAAAGGAGTCAAAATAGCCATAACCATATGTGAAGATTTATGGAACTTAAACGAACCATATCTGTACGCAACCACACCAATGGATGAGTTGATAGGTTTACAACCAGACATTATGATCAACATCTCTGGTTCTCCATACAGCTATAATCATGTAGAAGAACGAAAGAACAGGATGGTAGCCAACGCCAAGCAGTATAATCTGCCCTTGGTGTATGTAAATCAGATTGGGGCCCACACCGACATATTGTTCGATGGAGGTTCAATGTTTATCAATCAAACGGGTGAAATAGCCGAAGAGCTACATTATTTCCAGGAGGATTATAGATGCGTGGAATGGTCAAAGGATGAAATCTATCCAGACAATAGTCACGATTACAAAGACGAGGACATTGAATTAATTCATGATGCCTTAGTGATGGGAATTAGAGATTACTTTGGGAAAATGGGCTTTAAAAAGGCGCTGCTCGGTTCTTCAGGTGGGATAGATTCGGCGGTAATTCATGCATTAGCTGCAGAGGCGTTAGGGCCAGAAAATGTGTTGGCTGTTTTATTACCTTCTAAATACTCGTCTACTGGTTCTGTTGTGGACGCAGAAGCATTGGCGCAGAATTTAAACAGCCCGTATAAGGTCATTTCTATTGAAGAAATGGTTAACGTAGTTGAAAACACTTTGAGCCCACATTTTGAGGGTTATGACGTGGACGTCACCGAGGAAAACATCCAGGCAAGAAGCCGAGGGTTATTGTTAATGGCCTTAAGCAACAAGTACGGAAGTATGGTGCTTAATACCAGTAATAAAAGTGAAACTGCCGTTGGGTATGCTACGCTTTATGGTGATATGTGTGGAGGCTTATCTGCAATTGGCGACTTGTACAAAATGCAGGTCTACGAGATGGCTAGATACATAAACAGAGACAAGGAAATTATTCCAAACGAAATCATAAACAAGGCACCATCGGCTGAATTACGACACGATCAGAAAGACAGCGATTCGTTGCCACCCTATCCAGTGCTTGATAAAATTTTAATGTTATACATTGAAAAGCAAAAAGGCTGGACGGAGATTGTTGATTTGGGGTACGACGAGGAACTGGTGCGCAAGGTGATTAAACTTGTTGACCGAAATGAATACAAACGTTTTCAAGCAGCGCCGATTCTGCGCATTTCTAACCTAGCATTTGGCATTGGACGACAGATGCCATTGGTTGGAAAGTTCTATAATTAGGCTATCGATTTTTAATTGTCCATGTAGGACGTTCGGAGGTTTCGCAAGGCAAGTTGATAGTTGAGAGCTGATAATTGTTAGCTGCTCAACGTGTACATTATGAAACCTAAAGGTCCTACAGAAGTGAAAAGTTTAGAGTTCGCTATTGATATAGTTGAGCTTTACAAAAGGCTAAACCGAAACAGAGAGTGGGTTTTGTCTAAACAAACTCTGCGCTCGGGTACTGCAATTGGTCCATTGATAAAGGAATCGGAGCACTCTGAAAGCAAAAAAGACTTTGTCCATAAACTGTCTATTGCCCTCAAAGAGGCAAATGAGACAAATTATTGGTTAGAACTTTTATGGAAGACAGATTATATTTCAAAACGAGAATTTATAAAACATATAGAAAAAGTAGATGAGCTAAAACGTCTACTGATATCTACTATAAAAACAACGAAAGAAAGATATTTGTAGATAATCTGCTATCAATTCTCATCTATCAACTTTCAACTAAAAAAATGATAATCAAAAACGAAATACTCCAAGTAGAAATAGCTACAAAAGGGGCAGAAATACAAAGCATAAAAAGCAGGGAAACGGAAAAAGAATATTTGTGGCAAGGTGATCCCAAGTTTTGGGCACGTCGTGCTCCTTTGTTGTTTCCGGTGGTGGGGCAGTTGAAAGGCGATTCGTATAAGGTAGGAGAAGAGGCGTTTACCTTAGGAAAACACGGTTTTGCTAGAGATTCTGAGTTTGATGTTGTGAAATGGAATCCTGCCGAACTGATATTGTCTTTAAAATCGTCCCCTGAAACATTCGTATCGTATCCCTTTCATTTTGATTTTAGGGTAGGGTATAGGCTAGAAGGGAATTCACTTATTCAGTCATTTGAAGTAATCAATACAGACAACCAAACCATACCCTTTAGTTTTGGTGCTCACCCTGCATTTAACGCCGACCCAATTGAGGCACATCACATCGCATTTGAGCAAAATGAAGTACAAGAGTCTGTGATTATTGAAGACGGTATTCGGGTTGAAAAGACCAAGCCAGTTTTTGATAACAACAACATCCAGCTTACAGAAACAATATTTGATGAGGATGCTTTAATATTTAGCAAACTAAACAGCACATCGGTGGTGTTAAAAAACAAAGAAGGGGAATCGCTGGTCAAAGTGTCCTTCGATGGATTTCCATTTTTAGGTATATGGGCGAAACCTAAAGCCAGCTATGTGTGCATCGAGCCTTGGTGCGGCATTGCAGATCATATAGAACACAATGGAAATATTTTCGAAAAAGAGGGCATTATGGTTTTGGAGCCAGGCAACTCATCTGTTAAAAGTATAAAAATGATTTTTGGCTAATCGCTAATCGCTAATCGCTAATCGCTAATCGCTACTTTATAATCTTTCCGATACTCTCACCGAAACCAACACGTTTTTGACCATTGTCGCAAAATGCGCGCATGGTTATGGTATCACCATCTTGAATAAACTTTCGGGTGTCGCCATTGTTTAACGGAATATCTTTTTTACCACCCCAGCATAATTCTAACATGGAGCCGTAGCTGTTCTCGTCTTTGCCACTAATCGTCCCACTTGCCATCATGTCTCCAACATTAACGTTACAGCCATTTACGGTATGATGTGCCAACTGTTGGGCCATATTCCAGTACATGTATTTGAAGTTACTATGGCAAATAGTAGTGGCTTCAGTACCTTCTGGGCTTAAGTCAACTTCAAGGTTGATGTCGAAGTTCTTGTCGCCTTCATATTTTAAATACGGTAGGACTTCTGGTTCTTGTTTAACGCTTGCGCATCTGAAAGGCTCAAGGGCTTCCATAGTAACAATCCATGGCGACATGGTTGATGCGAAATTTTTTGCAAGGAAAGGACCTAAAGGTATATACTCCCACTTCTGAATGTCACGGGCACTCCAATCGTTAAAAACGGTCATTCCAAATATGTGGTCTTCAGCTTCTGCTACTGAGATGGTAGAGCCAAGCGCTGTTTGACTTCCAACAACGAAGGCCATTTCAAGTTCAAAATCAACACGCTTACTTGGGCCAAATACTGGCTCCGTAGCTTCTGGTGGTAAGGTTTGCCCATTGGGTCTTTTAATTTCTGTACCACTGACTACAATACTACTTGCTCGACCGTGATAACCCACAGGAATATGTCGCCAGTTAGGGAGCAAAGCGTTTGCAGGGTCACGGAACATTTTTCCAACATTTGTTGCGTGTTCTATGCTGCTATAAAAATCTGTGTAATCGCCAATATGCAGTGGGAGCTCCATAGTAGCAGTTAATCTATCAACTAGACATTTCTCTTTATTTGCGTGCAGCGATGACGAAGTGTCTGTCAAAGCGTTTTGAATAAACGAACGCAACGCACTCCAATTAGATTTGCCAGTAGAAATAAAGGGGTTCAACAAATCATTTTGGAAAACGGCAACGTCAAATGGCAGACCTTCTAAGACACCTAATTCTGATGCGCGACGAAGATCAATAATGTGGTCGCCAATGGCTATACATGGCGAGGAAACACCATCACGGTTAAAAACACCAAATGGTAAATTGTGAATTGAAAAGTCGAGTAAATCAGATACGTTTAACCAGTTTTGCATTTCATTTTTTTGAGGCTTCGAAATTAATCAATATCCAGTATCCGAACCTATATTCGCCGACGAAATGTACGCCTTACTCAAGAAATTATTATTTACGTTAGATGCTGAACGAGCACACCATTTGACCACAACACTCTTGCGCATGTCGCGTAAGTTTGGTGTGTTAAGACTTTTGAAACCGTTAATCGTTGGCGAAGTGTTTAACGAGACCACGACTGTAAATGGCTTAAAGTTTTCAAATAAATTAGGTCTTGCAGCTGGATTTGATAAAAACGCGGAGTACCTGCATGAGATGGACATTTTAGGATTCGGATCTGTTGAAATAGGAACCGTAACGCCTGTTGGTCAAGAAGGAAACCCTAAGCCTAGGTTGTTTCGCTTGCCTGAGGATACTGCGCTGATCAATCGCATGGGTTTCAATAACCAAGGTGTCGACGCAGCTGCCTATCTGATTGAGGCCTTCAGACGCACAAAGCCAAGAAGCAAACTCATTATCGGAGGCAATATTGGTAAAAACAAGGTTACGCCAAACGAGCAGGCACATGAAGATTATCGAATTTGTTTTGAAAAGCTGTATGGATGGGTTGATTACTTTGTTGTGAACGTCAGCTCGCCAAACACACCAAATTTAAGGGAGCTTCAAGACAAAGACGCGCTAAGAGAGATTTTTCGAACGCTTAGAAACGTAGAGGGAGAATTGATAAAACGTTATGAGGTGACAAGGCCTTTGTTTGTGAAAATATCACCTGACAACTCATTCGAACAAATTGATGATATTTTGTCTCTGGTTGAGGAGTATAACTTAGCTGGAATTGTCGCAACAAATACTACAATTTCACGAAGTGATCTAAGCACTTCAGCTGATGTTGTTACTTCGATAGGCGCAGGAGGGTTAAGTGGAAAGCCAGTTCAAAGTCGCTCTGATGAAGTTGTGGCGTACATCCGTTCTAAAAACTCAGATATAAGCATCATTGGGGTTGGGGGAATTCAAACAGGAGCTGATGCCGTCCAGAAAATAAACGCTGGCGCCGACTTAGTGCAAGTGTATTCTTGTTTCATCTATGAAGGCCCGAAAATGATATCACGAATTACTCGTCGATTAGCCGGTGGCTAATCGAAATGTAAAATGTAGAATGGCAGGTCACTCGGAAGTTATGAGTATTCATTTGTATGGCAGTTCAGTTTCGCCGAGTGAAATGAAAAATGTCAAATTCTGAATGTAGAAGGGTTTTTGTTTTTGTGATGAAGCTTAGGATGCATGAAAAGCGACAATAGGAGGTTTTAATACAAAACTAATTGTCTAGATGTAGTGCTTTTGTCAAGTTCGCATTTCAATGAATATGATGACACGGCAATATGACTTAGAGGAGCGCTTAATATCTTTTTCTCTGGACGTAATTGAAGTTTCGAAGACAATTATTACAACGAACGCAGGTTATAATTTGTCGAATCAATTAGTTCGAAGCAGCTCATCGCCAGCCTTAAATTATGGAGAAGCTCAGGCTGCAGAATCACGTAAAGACTTTATTCATAAACTCAGAATTGTTCTGAAAGAACTACGTGAAACCAAAGTCAATCTCACATTGTTGCTGAGGGCTGAACTTGTTAATAACGAATTACTATGTCAAAAGGCAAAAAAGGAATGTATCCAATTGATAGCTATAATCACCACGAGTATTTCGACAACTCAAAAAGGATTACAAACCTTCGACATTTAACATTTTACATTTCGAAGGTCAGTTGCTGCAATTGAATTCAGCAGGGTGTTGTCAAATTGGTGAAGTGTATATATGTAAAGAATTTGAGGACCTTCGACTATTATTTTCCATCCGGCAAATCAATTCCTTCTTTAACTTCTTTTTGAGCATCGCCTTTTTTGCGCTGCTTTTCAGTGATTCCTGTGTAGCGACGTGGATACATGATGATGTCATTAACCAGTGAGTCTAGGTCATGCGTGGTTTTGTTTAACTGAATCCATAGCGCATCGTCTGTGGCCATTTTGCCCAACGTTCCTTTTCCGGCTTGAATGGAAGACAAGGTGTTTCTAAGCTCGGCTATTGTTGCGTTTAATTCTGTAGTTAAACTTTTTAAGTCAAGCTCGGCAATTTCCTTGGTGGTTTCGTCTAAGCTTGATACGATGTCATTAATCTTTGGTGTGCTCGATTTAAGGTCCTTCGTCATACCTTCAATGTTGCCCAATATGCTCGCAATTTGCTCGTCTTTTCCGTCGAGTAGCGCATTCATTTTTACAGCAGTTGTTTTGAACGAAGCCAAAGCTTCACTCAAATCCTGCAATGTTGAGTTTAAGCTAACATCGGATATGGCGGCGTCAACATTACCCAATACGTTGTTTATACTTTCAGACAATGGCGTTAATACACTCGTTAAGGCCTGAGCCATACCTGCGTCCTTTTTCGAAATCAAGGTGTCTCCAGTGGCAGCTAAAGTGGGTAAAGCTAACGTGTCATGAGGAATCATGATTTCAATGGCTTTACTTCCAAGCAAATCGTTATTTGTAATCTTCAGGGTGGTGTTGCGCGGTATTTCAAGTTCTTTGGGAACCTGAACACTGACAATAACTTGCCTTGAAGCGTAGTCCATTTCAACTGAAGTTACTGTGCCTACAGAAACTCCATGAAAAACAACGGGATTAGATCTGAATAGACCATCTACTTTGTCATAAACGGCGTAATACGTGTTATTCTTTGAAAAAAGTGATTCTCCTTTCAGAAAATTGAACCCGAGTATTAACACGGTTATGGCAAATGCTGCAATTAGTCCGACTTTGGTTTCGTTGGAAACTTTCATGTAATGCTATTCTTTCGACTTAGTGGCCAAAGATAGGAAATCACCTCAATCAGTGAATCATTTGAAGATAAATGACAAAAAATGTGGGTTACTTTTCTAACTTAGTTTTGTATTCAACGACAGATTCGTAGATGGAGTGTGCAATTTTATTTTGACCAGCGTCAGAAACCAGGTATTGTTTTTCGTCTGGATTGGTCAAAAATCCAGTTTCAACCAATATACTAGGCATAGCAGTTTTCCATAAAACGACAAATCCAGCTTCTTTTACACCTAAGTTTTTGCGAATCTGTTTTTTTTCGACTGTTTTTTGAAACGTTGAGGCCAATGTTAAACTTTGCGTACGATAAGCGTTTTGGTAGAGGCTCAAAATGATATGTCCCTCGTCAGAATCAGGATCAAAACCGCCGTACTCTGCATTGTCTTTATAGTCTTCCTCTAATACGATTGAGCTATTTTCTCTTTTACTGACTTCAAGGTTTCCTTTGCTTTTGCTCAATCCCATTACGTATGTTTCTGTGCCATGAAGCGCAGACTGTGCATGAGCGTTGCAATGAACAGAGATGAATAGGTCAGCGTTGTTATGGTTGGCAATAGCGGCGCGCTGCCATAAAGGGACAAATTTGTCTGTGGTTCGGGTGTAAATGACATTTGTGCCTGGCATGCTGTCTGTGATTTTATTTCCCAACTTTTTGGCAATCTTCAGGCAAATATCTTTTTCATAAATATCCTTGCCATAAGAGATGCATCCAGGGTCATGTCCACCGTGGCCAGCGTCAATCACAATAGTGTTCAACGATAATTTTTGAAGGTTTAGCGGATGTGAAGTTCCCACGACCATTAAAACCAGCAAAGAAGTCGATAATGCGATGTGCTTTAGCATAATTCGTTTAATCAGCAGGGTGCAAAGTTATTAATTCTTTATCCACAACAAATATTGTGTGATATGAAGTTTGGAAATACGTAGTTTTGAGCCCTTCATTGATTATGACCAAATTTAACGGTAGGTATATGATATTCAGGCGGATAGCTTCCTTAGTTATCCCTTTGTTTGGCGTACTTGTATGCTTTACTGCACATTGTTATGCGCAGGCGCCTGATAGCTTAAAGCAGTCTGATTCAATCGTGGTTGGTTTAAAACCCGGAAAAGATGGTATCAAATCTCCGGTAATGGTAGAAGCATTGGATTCGGTCATTACGTCTATCAAAGAGAAAAAAATGTACATGTACAAAAACGCTATAGTGACGTTTGATGACATGAAACTGGAGGCTGATTTTATCGAGGTAGATTTTAATACAAACGAAATTCATGCCAAAGGCCTGCCTGATTCAACAGGAACAGTTGTAGGCAAACCAATTTTTACTACCGATGGCAAACCCTTTAATGCCGAAGAAATGTGGTACAACTTCAAAACCAAGAAGGGTATTTCTACAGGAGTTGTGACTACGCAAGAAGGTGGTCTAATCAGAGGAGGTAAAATTCTGAAGGATTCCAGCGACAATATGTTTATCAAGGATGCGACCTATACCACTTGTAATGCAGAACATCCCCACTTCTGGATATCTGCCAATAAGTTTAAGGTTATACCAGAGAAGCAAGTTATTAGTGGTCCTGCAAACTTGGTAATAGCAGGAATCAATACACCAATTGTGCTGCCTTTTGGGTTTTTTCCCATCCAGAAGAAAAGAGCGAAGGGTCTTGTAGTTGGAAGTTTTGATCAACAAGACAGATGGGGGTATGGATTACGTGATTTTGGTTTTTATACGCCTATAAACGAGAAGCTAGACTTACTGCTGTCGGGGGATATTTACTTGCGCGGTAGTTTTGGATTCTCTGTAAAATCGAATTACAAGAGGATTTATAAGTACAACGGTTATGCCCTTGTGAAGTACAACAAATTCATTGAGGGTGAGAAAGAAACGTCGGAATATTCTGAAGTAAATAACTGGAGAATAGAATGGATATATAGACAAGACCAGCGGGCCAAACCAGGACGGAATTTTTCTGCGGACGTGAAGTATATCACGCGTAATCAGCAGAAATACGCTTCTACAGATGTAAATGAAATTATAGCGACAACAGCGAATTCAAGTGTGGCCTATTCAAAAAGCTTTGCCAATAGGATGGTGTTCCTTACCACAAATGGGCGAATCTCTCAAAACCTTTCGACCGGTGATTTGGATATTGAATTACCCGAAATGAATGTGAACGTTCAGCGTATGCAGCCGTTCAAAAACATGTCGGGCCCTAAAGACAAATACAAGGTGCTTCGAAACTTCGGATTTAACTACACCACTGCGTTTAGGAATAATGTGAGCGTGAATCAGGACTCTATTTTTAATAAGGCAGGCAGACGAACCCTCGAATTGAACCCTACGTTTCTTGAAAGTATTCGAAACGGTGTGAGACACACCGCAAGTTTTAATACCAGTTTTAACGTCTTGAAGTATTTCAACGTATCACCTAACGCATCGATTACTGATTTTTGGTACTTTAAAACGACAGAAAAACTTTGGGAAAATGACACCCTCCTTGAGCAAGATGTCCGAGGCTTTTCTAGAGCAGCCGCTTATAACGCCGGATTTAATGTCAATACGGTTATATATGGCACCAAGACATTTAAGGGTAGAGTAAAGGCAATTCGTCACATTATTCGACCTACCATTGGGATGAGTTGGACGCCAAACTATCAGGAGAGCAACGGTAGCGGCTTCCGATTTGTACAGACAGATACTTCTGGAACAATCTCCCCGTACTCTATTTATGAGAATGGTATTTACAGTGGACCCAGCGGAACAGGAAACGGATCGATCGACTTTGCCATTAACAACAACTTAGAAATGAAAGTGGCGACACCAAAAGACACGTCAAATGGTGGAGTCAAAAAGGTTAAACTCATTGAGAGTTTTAATTTTAGTACCCGATATAATTTGGTAGCTGATTCCTTAAACCTGAGTCAAATTAACATTACGGCATTTACCACATTGTTCAACAAAATCAGGGTTAATTTTTCTACACGATTAGATCCGTATCAGTATGCGTACGATTCGAGCAGAAACGGATATACCTCAATCAACAAATTCTCCATCGAAGACGGCAATATTGGGGAGCTGCGTTCTGGCTCGCTTCAACTTTCTACAAGTCTGAACCCGGCAGCCTTAAACCGAAGAAGTAATGCAGACGAAGGAGAGTTCGTATCTGGCATGGATTACTTTATGGACTTCAGTATCCCATGGGATTTAAGCTTAAACTTTAGTAGTTCGTTTAATCGTAGTATCGGAAGTACAGAAAGTACCAAGGACCAAACATTAATGTTTAACGGAAACGTTAAACTCACGGAATACTGGAAGATTGGCTTTCGGTCCGGATACAATTTTGCGACGGGTCAACCCAGTATAACGAGTATTGATTTTGCGCGTGACTTGCATTGTTGGGTGTTTAACTTCCACTGGATTCCTGTAGGGACCTTCCGACAGTTCAACTTTGAACTTAAGGTGAAAGCTGCGATGTTAAAAGACCTGAAAATAAAGCGCCGAGATACTTGGCAGAACGCTGACTTCTAGCGTTGAAATGGATCTATTTCGTCACTACCAGCAGTCGTGTTTGTAGGCTGTTTGAATTCAGCACAGTTTGTCTCAATGGTAAACTCGATGTCCGGCTTTTTAAAGTCGTCGTTGCTTAGCTTAAGGTTTTTGTCTTTGTTAACAGACTTCATAAACAAACCAAAAATGGGTAAAGCCATATTTGCACCTTGACCATAAGTTGTAGACCTAAAATGCACCGTTCTGTCTTCTGCTCCGACCCAACAACCCCCAACCAATTCTGGCGCAATGCCCATAAACCAACCATCAGAGTTGTTCTGTGTTGTACCTGTTTTACCACCAACCGGAAAGCCAATACCATATCTGGTTCTTAGTCTTGTAGCTGTGCCGCCTTCAGGCACTTTTTGAAGCATTTTGCACATTACATATGCGGTTTGCTTGTTCATCGCTTCTTCGGTTTTAGGAATAAACTCGGCCAGTACATTGCCATGTTTGTCTTCAATTCTAGTGATGAAAAGTGGTTCAGTCCAAACACCTCCGTTAGCGATGGCGCCATAGGCACCAACCATTTCGTAAACACTTATATCCATTGTTCCAAGACAGATGGAAGGATACGGCATGAATTTTTTTGTATCGATGCCCAGTTTATCACTAAAGTCTTTCACTTTGAGTGGAGAATTTGGCTCCATGCGTTTCATTACGCGGGCTGTCATTGTGTTGTGCGAGTGCTTCAGGCCTTCATAAATGCGAAGCGGGTCTGCCTTAGGCTTTGAAGAATTTTTAGGCGTCCACGTGTTGCCGTCTTCGCCTTCGAAAGTGACCGGGCCACTTGAAATCAATTCACAAGGTTGTATGATTTGGTCTTCGATTGCACGTGCATAAACGATGGGTTTAAAGGTAGATCCTACCTGTCGAGTAGCGCGTTTATTAACATGATCGTACTGGAAATGACTGAAGTTAATTCCGCCAACCCATGCCTTAATATTGCCGGTTTTGGGATCCATAGCCATAAAGCCAGCATGTAAAATTTGCTTGTAATACTTTAATGAGTCTATCGGCGACATAACCGTATCAATTGTGCCATTCCAAGAGAATACGCGCATGGGTACGGGTTTGTTCATTTTGGCTGTGATTTCAGCTTCAGATAACCCATCTTTTTTGGCTTGTTTGTATTGCCAAGTGCGCTTAACATGTTTTGGTATGTAGTTCTTGTCTTCACGCCAATTTACTTCTGGATCACACCAAGGTTTTAGCTTAGTCCGTTTAACCTCTCTATACAGTTGGTTTTGCAAGGTTTCCATGTGCGACTCGACAGCAGCTTCGGCGTATTCCTGCATTTTGCTGTCAATAGTGGTGTATACTTTTAAACCGTCGCGGTAAATATTAAATCCATTTTCTTTACACCATTTCTTCATGTACTGATGTACTTGTTGTCTGAAATAAGTGGCCATACCACGGTTGTGGGATGAAAAATTATAGTCAAGAACCAGTTCTAGATTTTTAAGGCTATCACACGTGTTTTCATTGATGTACGCATACTTCTCCATTTGGTTGAGGACCACATTTCTTACCAGTTTGGCACTCTCAGGATTTCGGTACGGGTTGTATTTTGATGGAGCACGTAACATGCCAACCAATACCGCGGCCTCCTCCGGATTAAGGGAAACGACGGGTTTGTTGAAGAATGTTTTTGAAGCAGATTTAATGCCAGAACTATTTCCCCACCGCACCGTATTGAAGTACATGGTAATGATTTCGTGTTTGGCATACTGACGTTCCAGTTTGACGGCAATAATCCACTCCTTAAACTTTTTTAGTATCCGATTAACACTTCTGTCCGTCTCGACCCCATGAAACAGATTTTTAGCAAGTTGTTGTGTAATTGTACTGCCACCACCGTCGCGTCCTAATCGTACAACGGCTCTAATCAATGCTTTGGCGTCAATACCACTGTGTTTGTAAAATCGCGCATCTTCCGTAGCTACCAACGCTTCAACCATGTATGGAGGAATATCGTTGTATTCGATGTTGGTTCGATTTTCTAATCGGTAGAGTTTGCCAAGTAGCTCCTCGTCTTCAGAATATATTTCAGTGGCAAGCGTAGTGTTTGGGTTAGCTACCTCGTTTACATCCGGCATATAACCCCACCAGCCCCAACTTACCGTGAACATGAACAGGATAAATAAGCCTAAGCCTAGAAAATAGTAACGCCACAAAAATCGTGACCAGTTACGTTTCGTTTTTTTTCTAGATTTCTTTTTAGCAACCATCTATTGAATATAGTTTCTTACGAAAAACAAGGCATATGCATCTGCGTCGGTATCCACTAGCAAAGTACGGAAATTACTTTGAGAGATTATATACAGGTCATATGCGCGTATACCTAAAGACTTGAAAAACTTGTCGTTTTTAATGAATTCAACATAATACGCCTCCGCAGTTTCTTTGTCCTCAAAGCTTTGGGCAGCAATGACATTTTTGTCGCCGACTAAATACGTATTGGTTCGAATATTTTCCGAACTATGCTTTTCACGATTATAGTCGCTAAATCCAGCCAGTATCTCTGATTTAGATCCACCGTCATAGATAACAATGAAGTAATGCTCTTCGCCAGGGGCGAATTTGTATTTCTTAGATTCCGCTTCGTTTGCATCTTCACTACCTTGCTCTTTTAAGTACTGAATTGTGTAACTCGCTTGATTTGCCAATCGCGTGCCAGGATACAATTCAACGATACGTTGTAGCTCAGTTACATAGGCTTCTTTCCCCTTTGTTTTGCCAATGATGAGCGCTTGTAAATAATCAAACTTCGCCTGTAAGCTGTTTCCAGCATATTTTTCGCTTGCTTCTGTTTTGACAGCTAGCGCTTCATCATATTTGCCCTGTGTATAGGCTTCGTACGCTTTCTCGTATAACTGAGAAACTTCGTTTGTTCCTCCAAGTTGCTCGGCAAGCTCCCTGTTGTTCAAAACAAGATTGAACGGGTTTTTGGGGTACTTTTTATCCAATAATTTGGAATAATTTTCAGCCTCAGGTGTATTGCCCAACTCCGTTTCTATCTTATTTAAGATGAAATACGTTTCTGGTTCATTTACACCATCTGGAAACCGTTCCAACGACTGCAATAAGTACGATTTTGATTTAACAAACTCTTTAAGGTCTTCATAATAAATCTTACCTGTGTTGAACAGTGCCATTTCAATTTTATCGTACGCAGCTGACTTTGCTTCTTTTGATAATGGAATATTACGATAGTATTTCTTTTTGTCTTCTGATACCTTACTGATGACGTCTTGCGCGTCTGGGTCTTGGTCCGGATCATACACTTCATCTGGGTCACCATCCTCTGAGGTGTCGTCGTTATCCGTGTCGTCAACTTTGTTCAGGCTAGCTTGCATGCTCAAATATCTCCAAAGATCCGTTTTTGGTCTTGCTCCCCATTGCCGTTTAAAATCGTTAGAACCTCGTGCTACTGCAGATTTGTTATAAAAGTACCAAGTGCCACCCACAACTGCTGCTGTGTTTACCTTGTTGGGCTGTCCGAATGGGTCAAAGTCGTCGATTAGCGGTTGGTTCTGCTCTGCTCTTTCTTTGGCTAGGGCAGCTTCACGTTTGTCATTGGCTACTTGGTCTGCGATTTTTTTGTCTAATTCACTTTTGGGAAGACTGGCTAACTTTAGTAAACTGTCTTGTGTATAAACCGTGACTAGGTTTTCAATTAAATCAGTGAGTACAATTTGTTTTGCCTTAATGTATTCATAGTCTGGCCGCGTGTTCGACATAAACATGGCCGTACTATCAAAATACTTTTGCGATTTTTCGTAGTTCTTGCGCTCAAAGTAAATGGTTGCCAAGGCTAAATAGCTATTGGCTTTTTGGTCTTTATTTTTAACACTAGTGGCAGCAGACAATTCATAGTTGCGAATGGCCTCGTCAATATTTTTCGCTTGGATTTCAAGGTTCGCTAACTCATAATATATCTGATCGTAATAGTCGATATTCTTGTCGTCCGCCAACATTTTTTTAAGATATTTTCTTGGCGTTTTGAGCGAAGAGCTTTCGTTACTTAACCCTATTGTTTTGATAAGACCTAAGTTCGATTGAAAAGCAAGAACATAAGGCGGGTTCAGTTTTATTGTTTTGATAAAATGGCTTTTCGACTTTTCTATCTCTTTCGTTTTTAAGTAAAGCTGAGCGAGTATAAAGTTATATCGAGATTTCTCATCTCTTTTGTATGTGAGTTTTAAGCCTTCTTCTAACGCACCAATCGCCTGAAGGTATTTTTCTTCTTGGATATAAATTTCGGCAGCAATTACTGCAAAATCTTTTTGGAGTCGAGCAGGGAATTGGCCTTCTTTTTGGATAACGCTCATGATGGCTTCAGCATCGTAGTACTTTTCTTGAGCGATGTAAGACATTAAAATGCCAAGCTTGGCATCATATTTTTTTTCTCCGTTCGGAAATTGGTTCGCAACGTACTGGTATGTTTCGATTGCAGTAAACAACTCGTTTTGATACAAATACGATTGACCAATGAGATACCAGGCTTCATCAACCCATTTGCTTTTTGGATGCTTTTTGATGACGCCAGAGCATTTTTTGTACACCTCTTCAAGGTTAGGTTTTTGTGCGGTTCTTTGGGCTGCGGTTCCGTAAGGGAAAACGCTAATGATTTGCGTAAAATCGTCGACATGCTGAGCCTTTAAAGATTCTTTAGCCTCATTGAGCTGCACTTTCGCCAGATACAATCCGTTGAAACGGGCGTTCATATTGTGCCAATTCTTTTTCAGCCAACTTTCTTTTACCTGACCAAATGCTGTGATTTGCAGAAGTAAAAGCAAGGATAAACTCAGAACTTTTTTAGGTGTAAATACCGTCACGATTCAAATAAATATTGGTATTAGTTATAACTTTGAATCTGCAATAATATTTTATAACTGGGTATTTTTAGTCAAGGAGTTCCCACAATTGAAATGAAAGTATCTCGAATAAAGGAATTTTTAACCAAAAAACTGCGTAACCGATACCGGTTAATTATCCGTAACGACCGCAATTTGGAGGAACGTATTTCGATGGTATTGACACCACTTAACGTTGTGTTGTTGCTCAGTGGTTTGCTTGTGGTTTTTACAGCAATTTCCATCTTTTTATTACCAATGACGCCGCTTCGATACATCATGCCAGGTGGCGGAGAAATAAACCCACGTGATTTTCGCGTGATGAAGCATCGGCTAGATTCCATCGAAAGGGCCATGGAGCTGAGAGACCAGCGCGATTCAAACTTGTATCGAATATTAATAGGTGTTGATTCTGCGACCTCATTCTTTGACTCGAAACCAAAACCAATTCAGCAACAAACTGGCTGGTCATTTTTTCCGACTGCGTCTGCGCATGTCGGTCATTCAGCAGAAGGCCTATCAGAGGCGAGTCCAACTTCAGAAAAGGATAAAACGCCATTAAAACGCGTTTATTCGTTTTATGCTCCTTTGAAAGGCGTAATTACAGATACCTTTAACCAAAGAAACAAACACACAGCAATCGATATTGCTTCATACCCGAATGCCGCTGTAAAAGCAACACTCGACGGTACTGTCGTACTCAGTTCTTGGACACCCGAAACCGGACACGTTATGGTTGTGCAGCATACCGACAACTTTATTTCTGTGTATAAGCACAACGCTGTATTGCTTAAAAAGCAAGGTAATCGGGTTAGGGTAGGAGAAGTCATAGCCTTAATGGGTAACTCGGGCGAGTTAACTTCAGGCCCTCATTTGCACTTTGAATTGTGGCATAATGGGTTGGCTGTAGATCCAGCAGACTATATTAAGTTTTAGAATCATCATATTTGTACTATGTTATCAAATAAAAAGAAAGATACAACATCAGCACCAAACGGGTCAATAAATGTAATTGGATCTGATACAGTAATTGAAGGGAACATCACTTCTAATGGAGATGTGCGCATTGACGGGACCTTGGTTGGTTCAGTGAAAACATCATCTAAACTGGTGTTGGGTATTTCAGGTAAAATTGAAGGGGATGCCAATGCCAAGTCAGCTGATATAAGTGGAAAAGTTGCCGGTAACGTAAATATTTCTGAAATTCTATATCTCAAATCCACTTCAAGAATTGTTGGAGATATTCATACAAATAAGCTTGTGGTAGAATCGGGTGGCGAATTCAACGGTAAATGTGAGATGGGTAAATCTGCCATACCTATTGATGCATCAAAGCAAACTAAAGGCGCAGTTGGACAGTAAACCGCGCAATAGGGGTTATGTCAAGTATTCAGCCTTGGCATTTCAAATAGTCGCAACCATTTTAATCCTTGTTTACCTAGGAGGCAAATTAGATGACTATGTAAAGAATGTTACACCTTGGTTTACGTTGCTGGGAGCAGTTTTGGGTGTAGTTGGGTCAATGGTATACTTAATCGTTCGGGTGACTAAATCTAAATAGTCACATTTCTTAATATTTTGAACCGTTTTATTGGCATATCCATGCAATAAGTACACCTTTGCGGCTGAATTTGTAGTCAGTGAAATCATATCTTTCTAAATTAATCATAATGGCAGCGGTTGTAGCAGGTTTGATGCTACTAATCCACGGTGCATTTGGGGTTGCCGTTTCGGTGTGGAGCTGGATGGCGTTAGGTTTCTTTTTTGGGTTAAATCTATTGACTCATTTTCTTTCGATAAGCATGCTAAAATCAAGTCAAAAATCTTTCTTAACATTTATGTATGGAAGCATTGGGTTGAGATTTATTTTTAGCATTTTTTTCGTCGTTATATATCTGATTGTCAATGAGGTAAGAGACAAAATTGTGATAGTGAATTTTCTATTTTTATATTTATTATTCACAACTTTTGAATTATATCATTTAGTGACTAAATTGCGCACCGAAAAATAAGGAGCTATTGATGTTTCAAACCACTGAAAATAAGGAGTTTACCAAAGTGTTTGGATTAAGAAAAATCTTATTGTTTGGCCTGTTTTTCTGTTTTGTGACTGCTTTTGCAAGTACAGAACATGAAGAAGCCCATGACGATCATGCGGAGAAAGAAGAATTCAATGCTGGTGAAATGATTATGCACCACATTGCTGACGCGCACGAAATTCATTTCCTGACTTTAAACGCAGGTAAAGAAAACGAAAAGCACGTTACTGTTAACCTTCCAGTTATTCTTATTGGAGATGGTGCTGTTAAGGTATTTAGTTCTAAACATCTTTACCATGGCGAAGCGTTGCATCTTGAAGAAGGTCACGGATTTGCTTATGGAAACTATGTGATGGTTGATGAGGTGATTTACAACAAAGAAGAAGGTGGTGATCACGGCATTGTTAGAGACGAAGCTGGAGCGATAATCAATAGTAAGCCTTTAGATATGTCTATCACCAAGACGGTGGTTGGGTTATTACTATCTGTAATTATCCTGTTGTGGATTTTCATAGCAGTAGGAAAAGCATACAAGAAAAGAGGTCATACGCAAGCGCCAAAAGGATTGCAAGCGTTGATAGAGCCTTTAGTTGAATTTGCTCATGAGCAAATCATTATTCCTTCAGTTGGGAGTAGAGAAAAGGCTGCTAAGTTTACACCGTTCTTGTTGTCTGTATTCTTCTTTATCTGGATTGCAAACCTATTGGGACTTATGAGTTTCTTAGGTGGTTATAACGTAATGGGGTCAATGAGTGTAACGTTAGTACTCGCATTTTTTGTCTTTGTTATTACCAACATCAATGGAAACAAGCATTATTGGAAGCACATTTTTGCTCCAGAAGGAGTGCCGTTTGCCATTAAGTTGATTTTGGTGCCAATTGAAGCATTACAAATTTTTATTAAACCTTTGGTCTTGATGGTACGTTTAACGGCGAACATCACTGCTGGACACATTATCATATTAGCCTTTACAGCGTTGATCTTTATTTTCGGTCAAACAAGTGCAGTTGCTGGTTATGGTGTTGGTGCAGGGTCATTGATTTTTATGGTATTTATGTTCTTTATTGAACTGTTAGTTGCCTTCTTGCAAGCTTACGTATTTACATTATTGTCGGCATTGTACTTTGGTTCAGCGGTTGAAGACGGACATCATTAACAAGCAAATTTTTATTTAATACAATACAAATTTTTATTTCAAAATGGAATTACTTACAGTTTTATTACAAGAAGTGGCTTCAGCCGCTCCAGGTTGGGCAGGCGTAGGAGCTGGTATCGCAGCAGTTGGTGCAGGTATCGGTATCGGTAGAATCGGAGGATCAGCTCTTGAATCTATTGCGCGTCAACCAGAAGTGTTGGGAGACATTAGAGCAAACATGATTTTGGCTGCTGCCCTTATTGAAGGTGTTGCGCTTTTCGCCGTTATCGTTTGCTTACTTGTTATTATTTAGGTTAAACTAGAAAAATATTATACTGGGGCCGATAGTCGGCTCCAGGTTTTTTTCTTGTTTTCAACGAATTAAAATTAAGCATTTATGATTCTTCTAAATTTATTAGCAGCTCCTTTGGGTCTTATTATTTGGACCTCTATTGCCTTCATTATTGTGTTGGTGTTGTTAAAGAAATTGGCTTGGAAGCCAATTTTAAACACCTTGCAAGAAAGAAATGATTTTATTGACAAGTCATTGAAGTCGGCAGAAGAAGCAAAGGCACAAATGGGTCAGCTAAAATCAGACAACGAGAAATTGTTGGCTGAAGCACGTGTTGAGCGCGAAAAAATGCTCAAAGAAGCACGTGAAACTAAAGAAAGCATTATTGCTGATGCGAAGAAAACAGCTGCATCTGAGGGCGAAAGAATTATCAATAGCGCTCGAGAAGAGATCGAAAAAGAAAAGGCTAAAGCCATGTCTGATATTAAGACTCAGGTTGCCGCTTTATCTATCGATATCGCAGAAAAGGTACTTCGGTCAGAACTGTCTAACAAAGACAAGCAAGCTGAAATTGTTGAAGAACACTTGAAACAATCTCAATTATCTTAATATGTCTAGTAGAGTAGCAACACGATACGCAAAATCCCTCATTGAGTTGGCACAAACGCAGTCAGTTGACAGCGCGGTGTACGACGAAATGTTGGCCTTTAGCGGGTTGGCTTCGGAAAGTAAGGACTTACGCGACTTACTATCCAATCCTGTTGTTTCTGGTCAAGACAAAGCCCAAGTGTTAGACAAGGTTTTTGAAGGTGCTTCGGCATTAACAAAAAGCTTTGTATCGCTAGTGGTAAGTCGCAAGAGAGAATCGGAACTTGCTAACATAGCGAAAGTGTACATCCAGATGTATGACCAAAACAAAGGTGTAATAAAGGTGTCGGTTAAATCGGCAATTGCACTTGACGAGAAGTCATTAGAGGATGTTAAGCGATATTTAAAAAGCTTGGTAAAAGAAGACGAACTTCAAATTGACAATACCGTTGATGCATCTGTCATTGGTGGCATGGTAATTCAATTTGATGATAAGCTACTTGACTTAAGCATCGCGAAAGAATTAAAAGAAATTAGAAAGCAATTAATTTATAATTAATAGGTTATGGCTCAGATCAGACCAGATGAAGTTTCATCGATCATTAAAGAACAATTATCAAATGTTCAAACTGCTGCACAATTAGAAGAAATTGGCACAGTATTACAAGTTGGTGACGGTATTGCCCGTATCCATGGTTTAACAAACGTTAGATCTGGAGAGTTAATTGAATTTGACAATGGTATCAATGCAATTGTATTGAACCTTGAAGAAGACAACGTTGGAGCGGTACTACTTGGTTCATCATCAGAAATTAAAGAAGGTGACACGGTAAAACGAACAAACCGAATTGCTTCCATTAATGTGGGAGAAGGTATGTTGGGTCGTGTTGTTGATACACTTGGTAAGCCACTTGATGGTAAAGGTGATATCGCGGGTGAAGTATATGAGATGCCATTAGAGCGTAAAGCGCCAGGTGTTATCTATAGAGAGCCTGTAACAGAACCACTTCAAACTGGAATTAAAGCGATTGATGCGATGATTCCTATTGGAAGAGGACAACGTGAGTTGATTATTGGTGATAGACAAACTGGTAAAACAGCAGTGGCTATTGATACCATTATCAACCAAAAAGAATTTTACGACAAAGGAGAGCCAGTTTACTGTATTTACGTAGCGTGTGGACAGAAGTCTTCAACCGTAAAACAAGTAGTAAAAGCGCTTGAAGAAAAAGGAGCAATGGCTTACACAACTGTTGTTTCAGCAAGTGCTGCGGATCCTGCACCAATGCAATTCTACGCGCCAATGGCGGGTGCTGCGATTGGTGAGTTCTTTAGAGATACAGGACGTCCAGCGTTAATTATATATGACGATTTGTCAAAGCAGGCGGTTGCATACCGTGAGGTATCTTTGCTTCTTAAACGTCCTCCGGGTCGTGAGGCATATCCTGGTGATGTATTCTACTTGCACTCAAGATTACTTGAAAGAGCGGCGAAAGTGAACAGTTCAGATGAGATTGCATCTCAAATGAATGATTTACCTGAAAACCTAAAGCCATTAGTAAAAGGTGGTGGATCGTTAACGGCGCTTCCTATTATTGAAACACAAGCGGGTGATGTATCAGCGTATATTCCAACCAACGTAATTTCGATTACAGATGGTCAGATTTTCCTAGAAAGTGATTTGTTTAACTCTGGTGTGCGTCCAGCAATTAACGTAGGTATCTCGGTATCGCGTGTTGGGGGTTCTGCTCAGATTAAATCAATGAAGAAAACTTCAGGTACATTGAAACTTGATCAAGCACAATATCGTGAGCTTGAAGCGTTTGCTAAATTTGGTTCTGACTTAGATGCTGCAACAAAAGCGGTACTTGACAAAGGATCTAGAAACGTGGAAGTGTTAAAGCAAGGACAATATTCACCATTGTCTGCTGGTCAACAAGTAGCGATTATTTATCTTGGAACTAAAGGTTTGTTGAAGGACGTACCAGTGAAGAAGGTAAGAGCTTTTGAAAGCGAATACCTAGAGACACTGCAAAAGAAAAGTCCTGATACGTTAAGTCAACTAAATGCTGGTAAACTTAGTGATGAGATTACTGGAGCACTAGAAACAATTGGTGCTGAAGTTGCTAAAAACTACGCTGAATAATTTAAAACGATCGTATTATGCCTAACTTAAAAGAGGTCAGAAATAGAATATCGTCAACTCAATCGACGCAGCAAATTACCAAAGCCATGAAATTGGTTTCGGCAACCAAACTGCGTAAAGCACAAACGGCTATCACTAAAATGAGACCGTATGCTGAAAAGCTGAACGAGATCTTGATGAATCTTGGAGATAGTGCTAAAGATGATGACAACCTAAAAAGTTATTTCCAGTATCGGGAACCTAAAAAAG
>CAJQIC010000033.1 GCA_905478335.1 uncultured Bacteroidia bacterium
CCTGTTAAGGATTGAATGTTTGAAGGATTGAAGGATTGAATGTTTGAAGGATTGAAGGATTGAAGGATTGGATGTCTGAATGAGTGAATTTGGAATGAGTGAATGTCTGAAGGGTTGCGGGATTGAGGGATTGAAGAACAGAATTTTAGTCCTGCGTCCTTAGTCAATTAGTCCTTAGTCAGAATATTGACTATACTCTTTGCAAGCTTATTCTTAAAAGATTGAAGGATTGGAGGATTGAAGGATTAATTTTCAAATTTCAACTCTCAATTCTCGTCCAACCAAATTCCTATTGGCTATTAGCTATTGGCTAAAAATGAATGTCTGAATGAGTAAATGATTACAAAAGAGATTCTTCGCTGCGCTCTGAATGACGCATAGCGTATTTGGTGCATCAATAAAATTCTAGCAATAACTAAGTCTATTCTCTCTATTCTATTATCTATAGTCTTTAAAAGCTATTTCCTAAGGGATTGAATGCTTGAATGAGTGAATTTGGAATGAGTGAATGTCTAAATAGGCCACCTTCTAAAGTCTATTTTCTATGTTCTATATTCTCTTCTCTTCTAATGGCTAACTCCTAATAGCTAATGGCTACTCGCTATTGACTAATTCTCAAAAATATCTAAATTGCTACCATGAAATTAAAAGGAATACTTTGGTTGTTGGTGGCTAGTCTATGTTTATTCTCTTGTAAAGATGATGAAGAAACACCAACACCTACAGATACGACCAATACAGATCCAACTGCAACGGATACATTAATTGAAGTAAGTACGGATCATGGAACTATGACTATGTACATGTATAAAGGCACACCAAAGCACCGTGCTAACTTTCACAAATTGGTTGGCGAAGGGTTTTACAACGACACTGAATTTCATCGAATCATTCCAAATTTCATGATTCAAGGCGGTGATCCGTTAAGCAAAGACGCCGATAGAAGCAATGATGGAACTGGCGGCCCTGGTTATACCATTCCCGCAGAAATTGACGCCAATAAATACCCTCATGTATTAGGTGCAGTGGCCGCTGCAAGAATAGGTGATACGCAAAACCCACAAAGGGCTTCAAGTGGTTCGCAATTTTACATTGTGGTAAGCGAGTCAGGAACAGCTCATTTAAATGGAGCATATACCGTCTTTGGTCGCGTAATCAAAAACACCAGCGTAGCAGAAACTATCGTGCAACAGCCACGAATAGATACACGTACAAATCGTCCTCAAGAAAGGATTAAAATGCAAATGAAGTTTGTAATTAAAACCGGTCAGGAAATTAAGGATGAATACGGGTTTGATGTGGAGTAGTAAGTAGGGTTAAGATTAATTCATGACTAAAAGGCTCAGGACTGATTGACGGAATTATTTGCTGCGCTCTGAATGACTTACTCGGGCATCCTCAAGCTTTGAAATCGGAATCTAAACAACAGAATTCTAGTTCAGGAAAATAAGTCCTGCGTGATGAGTCAATCATTCAATCATTCTTACTTAATGTCGTTATTTTCGCAGCTAAGTTTTAAGTGGCGAATTATCCATGTCAGAAGCACATTACAATCATCGATTTATAGAACATAAATGGCAACAAAATTGGCGCGAACGAAAACTATATCGCGTTGAAAACCAATCTAGCAAACCTGGATACTATGTGCTTGACATGTTCCCCTACCCTTCAGGAGCTGGCTTACATGTCGGTCATCCATTGGGGTATATCGCCTCTGATATCGTAAGTCGGTACAAAAGACAAAACGGGTTTAACGTATTACACCCGATGGGATATGATGCCTTTGGATTACCTGCCGAGCAATATGCCATTCAAACGGGTAAACATCCAGCCGAGACTACAGCCGAAAACATTGCACGTTATAGAAATCAACTAGATCGCATTGGTTTTAGCTTTGACTGGTCGCGAGAGGTTAGAACATGTGAACCGAATTATTATAAGTGGACGCAATGGATTTTTAAGCAACTTTTCAACCACTGGTACAACGCAAAGTCAAACAAAGCTGAGCACGTAGACAACTTGGTTGCCATATTTGAAAATGAAGGAAACATTAACGTAGCGCATGCAGGCGGAGAAGTTGATGACTTTATTGCCGAAGAGTGGCTGCACTATAACAAGCGCCAAAAAGAAGACATATTACAGAACTACAGACTGGCCTTCATTCAAGAAACAACCGTTAATTGGTGTGAAGAGTTAGGAACAGTCTTAGCCAATGAAGAAGTAAAAGACGGTTTGTCAGAACGTGGTGGCTACCCGGTTATCAAAAAACCTATGACACAATGGTTTTTGCGAATAACGGCGTATGCGCAGCGTTTGTTAGATGGTTTAGACACCATTGACTGGAGTGATTCGATTAAAGAAATTCAGCGAAACTGGATAGGAAGAAGCGAAGGAGCTTCAGTGCACTTTCCTAATCATCAGGATGCTGCAGGTCGATCGTTAGAAATATTTACGACAAGGCCAGATACGATTTATGGAGCCACGTTTATGGTAATCGCTCCTGAACATGAATGGACCGAAGACTTAATTCGACCAGATTACGCAGATGAAGCTACGGCTTATGTAGATTGGGCTAAAAACCGGTCTGAGCGTGAGCGCATGAGTGAGGTTAAACATGTTACAGGCGCATTTACAGGAAGTTACTGCACGCATCCATTTACAGGCAAACAAGTCCCTATTTACATCGCAGATTATGTATTGGGTGGGTATGGCACAGGAGCAATTATGGCTGTTCCAGCGCATGATTCTCGCGACCATAGTTTCGCAAAAAAATTCAATCTTGACATTGTTCAAGTAATCGAAAATGATGAAGCGGATGTTCAAGAAGCATCGTTTGACGCTAAGACAGGCAAGTGTATCAATTCTGATTTTCTAAACGGCCTAGAAGTTACCTCGGCAATACAAACCGCGATTACCTTTATTGACGATAAAAAACTTGGCAAAGCACAAGTTAACTTTAAGCTACGTGACGCTGGATTTGGCAGACAACGTTACTGGGGTGAACCAATTCCTGTGGTATTTGACGATGACAATATTCCGTCATTAATCAGTGACAACGAATTGCCCCTTACCTTGCCTACAGTAGAGAGTTACAAGCCAACCGGCAGTGGAGCCTCTCCGTTAGCAGCAATCGACGAATGGGTGGACACACCACAAGGCAGACGCGAAACCGATACAATGCCAGGCTGGGCAGGCAGTAGTTGGTACTTCCTTCGTTATATGGACCCCAACAACGAACAAATTATTGCGTCAACTGATGCCATAAAATATTGGGGACAGGTTGACTTCTATCTGGGTGGAGCAGAACATGCCACAGGGCATTTATTATACAGCCGCTTCTGGACAAAATTTTTGTCAGACATTAACGTCTTACCATTTGACGAACCATTTAAAAAATTGGTTAATCAAGGCATGATCCAAGGCACGGTTGAATCCATTTACCTGCGCAAAGAAAAAATTGACGATAAAAGTCATTTTGTTAGTTCTGAATTGGTCGACAATCCAGATGATTTTACGCAAATTTCTGTACACGTTGATTTTGTAACTGATTACAAAAAAACGGATGCAGCTTCCTATTTAAACATAGACGGCATTCGTCAGTTTAAAGAATGGAGACCAGAATATAATGACGCCGTTTTTGAGTGTTCGAATGGAAAAGTAATCGAAGGTGTTTTCGAAGCCGACGGTGATGCCATCGAACCGATTTGTTATACCAAATCGGAAATTGGTAAAATGTCTAAACGATGGTTTAACGTGGTAAACCCAGACGACATTTGCGAAGAGTATGGTGCCGACACATTAAGGTTATACGAGATGTTTTTAGGCCCGTTAGAGGATGCCAAGCCATGGAACATTAGTGGCATTGATGGCGTTTACAGATTCTTAAAAAAGACTTGGAAACTCTTTGTGGATAGAGAAGGGAATTATATCCCGAACGACGAAGCTGCAGATAAGAAATCTCTCAAAACGCTTCACGCAACCATTAAGAAAATTACAGAAGATATTGGGAGAATATCGTTGAACACGTGTGTAAGTACGTTCATGATTGCCGTCAACGAATTTACCGAGCAAAAATGTACCAATAAAGCAGTTTTAGAGCAGTTCTTAATCGTCTTATCGCCGTTTGCGCCACACATAGCTGAAGAGCTCTGGGAAATGGGAGGAAGAGACGAATCAATCGCCTTGGCCGATTGGCCTGCGTTTGATGAAAAGCACTTGGTTGAAGACAGCAAAAACTACCCAATATCTATCAACGGCAAAACCAGAACCAACATTGAACTTTCGTTAAGCTTGAGTAAAGACGAAATCGAAGCTGCCGTATTACAGGATACTGAAGTACAAAAATGGTTAGATGGCAAACAACCAAAGAAGGTGATTGTTGTGCCTGGTAGAATTGTTAATTTAGTAGTATAAATCACCTCACAAAATAGAATGGGAGTTAGAAGTCATTTTACAGAAGCACAAACGGTGTTGACCGCGTTTTTAAGCGATGAATCAAATTTTAAAAACATCGAAAAAGCAGGTCAAATCATGGTGGCCGCTATCCAATCAAAAGGCAAGGTAATTTCTTGTGGCAACGGAGGCAGCTTATGTGACGCCATGCATTTTGCCGAAGAATTATCTGGGCGTTATCGGGATAACAGAAAAGCATTGCCGGCCGTATCCATTTCTGACCCATCACATATGTCTTGTGTCGGAAACGATTATGGTTATGACTTTGTTTTCTCACGTTATGTAGAGGCAATTGGGTTAGAGCAAGACGTCCTTCTGGCCATAAGTACAAGCGGTAATTCTAAAAATGTCATCAATGCCATTCAGGCGGCCAAAGAAAAAGGTATGAAGGTGGTTGGCTTAACTGGCAAAGACGGTGGCGCGATGGCAGGCCTTTGTGATGTAGAGATTCGTGCACCAAAATCTGAATATGCTGACCGAGCTCAAGAAATTCATATCAAAGTAATACATAGCTTGATTGACTACATCGAGCATCACGTGTAATGACGGTTGTTTATGTCATAATCGCACTTAATATTTTAATAAGCTGGAAAGGCTTCAACGACTTTGCTTTTTTCCAGCGGCATAAGTTCAATACCGATGCCATTTTAGTCAAAAAGGAATATAGCCGACTGTTTAGTTCTGGCTTTTTACATGCTGATTGTACCCACCTTGGATTTAACATGTTCACCTTTTACATGTTTGGAGAAGCCATGGCATTAACGCTCAGTCCGCTCAATGTAATTACCATATATCTAGGAAGTTTGCTTGCAGGCAATTTATTAGCGTTATTCATCCACAGAAACCATGGCGACTATAGTGCCATAGGTGCTTCTGGTGCGGTGAGCGGAATCATTTATGGGACGATCATTTTATACCCTGGATTACTCATTTACTTCTTCATTCCTGGTTGGTTGTTTGGTATTATTTATATTCTATACAGCATATTTGGCATTAAAAAGCAATCCGGAAATATTGGTCATGACGCGCATTTAGGTGGCGCCGTTGCCGGATTGATTCTAACCGTGTTGTTGTTCTTTAATCAATATGATTTTAACTATTTCATAGTGGCGGCAATGCTTATACCCACAGCTATATTTCTATATTTAATTGCCTACCACCCAGAATGGTTGTTGTCTGGCAAAATAGATTGGAGAAACAACCCGTTATCAAAAGGCAAAGCTAAAACCGACGCCAACTCCAATACAAGGTATATAAACCGCGAAACTGAACTCAATCAACTGTTAGATAAGGTAAATAAGGTAGGATACGAAAATCTTTCAGCCCAAGAAAAGCGCAGACTTGATCAATTAAGTTAACTCAAAAAGTAAAATGACTCCGATAACAAGCGTTAAAAACGCTACAATTAAAAAGGTGATGTCGCTAAATAAAAAGCGAGGTCGACAGGAGCACAAACAATTCATAGTTGAAGGTATACGGGAAATCAATATGGCGATCGAAAGTGGCCTCCACCCTATTGATGTACTGCTTAACAAACACTGGGATCTTGACGCTCGAGATGGTTTTATAGCTGAACTAGAATCTTCCAACATCTATGAACTGGACGACATTGTATTTGAAAAAATAAGTTACAGAGATTCCGTTGCGAACGCGGTTGCAACATTTCCGTTATTCGAAACAGCGTTATCCAACCTTAGCCTTAAACAAAACCCGCTGGTCGTTGTAGTGGAAGCAATAGAAAAACCAGGGAACTTGGGCGCCATTTTTCGTACCGCAGATGCCGCAGGCGTTGATGCCATTATTATCGCTAACGCCAACACCGATTTTTACAACCCAAATGTAATTCGGGCGAGTTTAGGAGCCGTTTTTACTGTTCCTTTTGCTATTGCCACAAACGATGAGACCTTAGCGTTTCTTAACGAAAAAGAGTTCATGGTTTACAGCACCTATCTAGAAGGGACAACACCACACCACAGTGTAGACATGACAAAAAGTACGGCCCTTGTAATGGGTTCCGAAGCACACGGCATTACTCCTTTCTGGATTGAAGACAATACGAATTGTATTAAAATTCCAATGAAAGGCAAAGCAGATTCGATGAATGTTTCTACTGCAGCTGCGGTAGTCATTTACGAAGCAGTAAGACAAAGAACAAGTTAGTGTTTGCCCCATAATTCAGACAGTTAACAAACACAACACCTATACTTTTCATACCTTTGATAAGTTAACTATTAGATGTCTCTTCGATTTGTTTGGGTTGCAATTGTCACAGTTCTAGTGTCTGTCAATACAGAGGCTCAAGAATTATCGACCCTACGAACAAAAAATATTCTGATTGAAGCCGACACTTCTATTCTCGACTCTTTTTTACTGGCTCCAAGTTCGTTACTGGTTCAGGGCTATGACACCTCAAATTATCGCGTCGTTGCAGATCAGTCCTTGCTCATATGGAACAACCGCAATTACCCAAAAGATTCCGTCGCGGTCACGTATCGGATCATTGACTTCGATTTCAGGAAAGTACATCGAAAAAAAGAGTTAAAATTGATTGGCGTAGATTACCAAACCAATCCGTTTGCCTACATCCCAAATAGTGAAAAAAGGACGAGTGCACCTGACGACAATATTAAGACCATTGGAAACATTAGCCGCGGAATAGGCTTTGGCAACAAACAAGACGTAACCGTTAACAGCAACCTCAACCTGCGTTTAAACGGTTCCATCCAAAACAAGATAGACATCATTGCTGCCATATCGGATGAAAACAATCCGATTCAGCCAGAAGGGAATACGCAACAAATTCAGGACTTTGATCGCGTATACATTCAATTAAAACAAGATAGCGCCTCTCTGATTGCTGGAGACTTTCCTATGATTACACCTGATAGTTCATACTTCCTGAAATACAACAAAAGGTCAAGGGGTTTGCAGCTTACCAGGCACTTCACAAACAAGCACGGGTATTGGAATTTCTCAGGCGAAGGAGCCGTTAGCCGGGGTCGTTTTTCACGAAACACCATTAACGGAATTGAAGGAAATCAAGGGCCATACAGGCTCTCAGGAGCCAATGGCGAAACCTTTATCATTATTATTAGTGGTACCGAACAAGTGTATCTTGATGGCCAGCGTTTAACCCGTGGTGAGCAAAATGACTATACGATTAACTACAATACAGGAGAGTTAACATTTACCCCAAAAAAATTGATTACCCAATACAGTCGAATTGTAATTGAGTTTCAGTATTCTGACAGAAATTATGGCCGATCTGTGGTACGATTTGGTGGCAGCTACACTTCCGGCAAATGGAATATTCGAGGAAACTTTTTTAGCGAGCAAGACAATAAAAATCAACCCTTTCAGCAAAACTTAGACGACTCTACCAATGGTGTTTCCACAAGGCAATTCTTAAGCGATGCTGGAGATGCTCAGTTGGTCTATGCGCCTAAATTTTCTGAAGTTCTTGAAGTTGATTTAAACACCATTACCTATGTTCAACGCGACAGCAATGGGAATTCGATTTTTGTAGAATCATCTATAGGCGATACCGGCAAATTGTATCGTGTTTCTTTCAGCTTTGTGGGTTCAGGTAATGGCAATTACGTTCAGAAACTCAGTACCGCAAATGGCAAAGTATTTGAATGGGTTGACCCAATCGGCGGCATTCCGGTTGGAGATTACGCTCCAGTAGAAATACTCGTTCCACCCAAAAAGTTGGAGATGATTAACATTGGTTTCGATTATCAATTGTCTAAAAACACCCAACTGTCTGTCGAGTTTTCACGATCTAAAAACGACATCAATACGTTTAGCTCTATTGATAAGGAAAATGATATCGGTTATGGATTAAGGGTAGACCTTGACCAAGTAAAACAACTTACAAGCGATTCCATCAAACCTTGGACCTTGGTTTCTAAAGTGTCATTTGAACGCACCGAAAAAGACTTCCGCTATATAGAGCGTTACAGAAACGTAGAATTCGACCGAAAATGGAATCGCACGTTAGACAATCCAAACGACAACGATAAATCGTATACAGAAGAAAGAATTGCGAATGCCTTGTTTGTTTTAACTAAAGGAAATACAGCGCGTTTTGTGGTTGAAGAATCATATTACCAACAAGGTAACAATACACCAGGTTTGTCGCACAGCCTGACCGGACAGGTTGGACAAAATGGCTACAAACTGAAAGGATCATACGACCTTATTTCTACCACTATACCAGTTGCTGGTATAAACTCCAACAACCAATTTAGAAGATACTACGGCGCGTTGAGTAAAAAGTCTGCCTATTTCCAAACGGAGTTCAACTATCAAAATGAACAAAGCACATTTGCCAATAATGCCGATTCATTATATGGAGCCAGTTATGCCTTCGATCAAATGTCTTTCAAACTTGCCAGTAGTGATTCAAATACCTTAACCTATGGGTTAGAGGCCAACAGACGACTGGATTACAGAGGTGTAGAAGGTGATTTCCAAGCGACGACCGACGGTCGTGATGCTAGCTTGATTCTTGGTTGGCGTCAGTCTCGCAATGCGCAGTTTAGTCTGACGTCTGCCTATCGCGAATTCTATTTCAAAGATACGTCCAACCAATTAGGTACGCCCGAGAACACACTTCAGGGTCGGTTTGAAACACGACTGGTTTTATTAAAAAAATTAATTACGACCAATGCGTATTACCAACTCGGAACAGGTCAAGAGCAGCGTCGTGAATACAGCTACTTTGAAGTGGGAGATGGAAACGGTAATTATGTATGGAATGATTACGACAGTAATGGTATTCAAAGTCTAAACGAGTTTGAAATTGCCTCTTCCTTCGATGTGGGTCGAGCAAACTTTATACGTCAGTTTTTACCTGTTCAAGGTTTTATCAAATCGTACAGTAGCGAGTTCAACCAAAACATACGAATTAAGCCAAGTTCTATATTGCGTAAAACAAAGCGCAAATCGTTAAAATTTTTTCGTCGCTTTAGTAACGTCAGTTCCTTTAAAATTCTAAAAAAAGTCACCAACAATCAAGACGATTTCCTGAACCCGTTTGTTCAAAACGTTGCAGATACGTCTTTACTTTCAACCAACTCGGTTATTCGATCCGTTTTCTCGTTCAATCAAGCTAGCCCAGTGTTTGGTATCGACTACCAATGGTTTAGAAACCAGAACAAAATTTTGTTGATTAATGGGGTTGATGCTAGAAATGGTCGTGAAAACAAATTGAAGGTCCGATACAACATCAACAAGAATTACGAGCTGATATTGGAAGGTTCTCAAGGGACAAAAACATATACCTCACAATTCCTTACTGATCGCGCGTTTAGTTATGATTTCAATACCATAAAACCCAAAATTGGTTATCAATACAAATCAAGTTTTAGGATTGAATTGTACTACTCATATTTCGAAGCGAATAATGGTGTGGTCTATGGAAATGAATCGACGTACAATCACGACGTAACAGCAGAATTAAGATGGAATTTCCTGAATAAAGGAACAATCCGGACGAACGTTGGTGTGGTCGACATCAATTATAACGGCAACGACAATTCTCCGGTTGCCTATGAATTACTTGCAGGACTTAGAAACGGTAGAAACGTAAAGTGGCGTCTTCAAATCGAACAGCGATTTGCAAACAATATTCAGTTGTTGGTTAACTATGATGGCCGACAAAGTATTGATAGTCCAGTGATACATATCGGTAGGGTTCAGGCGCGGTATTTGTTTTAAGGTTGACGAAGGACTAAATGACGATTGACGCAGGACTAAATGACGCAGGACATTTTACATTCGTCATCCTACATTTCCACAAGTTCCATCAAGTCTTTTCCTCCGAAATTCCCTGAGCTCATCATAAGAAAAACAGTTTTACTTTTTGGAAAATGTTTGAGTGTCTTCCAAAGTTGATCGATATCTGTTTCAACTTGTACGTCTCCGAAGTTTCTTCGTACATCGTTGGGATGTAGCACTTTCATTTTCTTCATTTCAAACACGTGTGTATTGAAATGCACAAATGCATGATCCGCTGAATCCATAGTGCCTTTATATAATGGCAAGAATTCCTCGTTTAAGCTACTAAAGGTGTGTAACTCGAGCACGCCAATCACGTTGTGATTTGGGTAGGTATCCTTAACTGCCTCTACTGTTGCTTTCACTTTGCTTGGAGAATGTGCAAAATCGCGGAACACGACAACATCATCTTGGTCATAAACTTTCTCTAACCTTTTGGCTGTTCCGGTGAAACTCTGCAATGCTTCGAGGCATTTTTCTCTTGAAATTCCGAGTTGCACACAAGCATGGACAGCAGAATGCATGTTCTCTAGGTTGTGCTTTCCGAACACAGACATTTCGTAGGTCTGTTCGTTATCCGTAACGATTACCTTAGAACCACTAACCTCATGATTTAAGGCATGATACGGGATAATTTTTTCTTTTGAAACGGACTGTGCTATTGTTTGAAGCACGCTGTCGTTATCATAATAAATCAAAGTACCCTTTGGGTGTATGGTTTCTGCGAACAATTTAAACTGCGCACAATATCCTTCCCAAGTTGGAAACACGTTAATATGATCCCAAGCAACACCCGTAATGATAGCGACATCAGGATTATACCACATAAACTTTGGCCGTCGATCTATCGGCGAACTCAGGTATTCGTCACCCTCGAGGATGATTAAAGGAGCATCCGACAGCTTCACCATTAAATCAAAACCATCTAACTGAGACCCAACCATGTAATCAAAATCCATTTGTACGTGCATAAGCACGTGCATTATCATAGCCGTGGTACTTGTTTTACCATGGCTTCCCGCAACCACAACACGGGTTTTGTCTTCACTTTGACTTGCGATAAATTCTGGAAACGATTGAATTGTCAATCCCAATTCCTGCGCCTTAAGTAGCTCTGGGTTATCAATTCGTGCATGCATGCCAAGAATAATGGCATCAATTTCTTTCGTTATCCTGGTTTCATCCCACCCCATCTGATTTGGCAAAAGGTTGGCTTTTTCTAATCTACCTCTCGACGGTTCAAATATCTCATCATCACTTCCCGTAACATCGTGACCATTACGCTGTAGTTCTAGAGCTATGTTGTGCATTACGGCACCTCCAATTGAAATTAGATGAATACGCATTTTCCTGACAATATTATGAAGCACAACGATACAACATTGTTCGATATTCGTGCGTTAAGAAAATCAACAGCTGTAGCAAAATGAAAAAAAAATTAGTCTTTGTCGCCTGTATACTTTTCTGCTCTTTGGCAGTAGTGCAATATGTTGCAATGGATAAAGTGTTTGAAACCAAACCACTGGTTAACCAATCGATTACCGATAGCAATCTTGAAATAAAACCAGTCAAAACAGAGATATACTCTGCTGGTGAGTATGTTGTAGTAAAAAAAGACGGCAAGTTTTTTGTTTACGAAAAGAAGACTAAATCCATTTAACTAGATCTCTCTAATCCTCAGCTCATCACCTATAAACCACTTCCCAACAACCTCCATAGCTAAAAAGGTAAGCAGAAATTTGTGCTTTCCACTTTCGCACAGATACGTAATCTCTCCAACTCGGACTCCTGACTGTAACTCCTTTATCTTAATACGTTGTTTAATCAAAACCATGTTACGCAAGTTGATGCGCATAACCTTGGTATCCTTTAACAATTTAATATGCTGCTTTCGTAAATTTTGCTCCCAGTATTGCTGTTTAACAGTAGCTAATCGTTGTAACCGTTTCAGGTCCATACTATCAAATTGTTCTTGAAGCATCTCCGCGCTAGGCAGGTATGGCTTCATTAAATCGAACTTTTTGGTTTTTAAAACGATGAAAATCGAATCCGCTAATTCTGGGAGGGTGTCACACAAACTTCGTCCATATCTCAATTCGACGGAATCAACCTGTGCAGAATAGGTCGTATCATCCGCAACTTGCGCTTCACAGCTTGATGTGAATGTTATCACAACACCAATGATTAAGAGAAACCTTACAAGTGCTTGTTGCATGTGTACGTATTGAACGTTTATTCAGCAATAATAATTATCTAATTCGTAATTTCTTTTTTATCAGACGATTAGGTTTATGAACCACTCAAACGACGACCTGACATCCCCCACGCATAATCAAAAAATAACGAGTTCATGACACTTATATGACAAATTAGGTAAACTAATGATGGGACATTACCGTTAAACTTGTATCTATTATTTAGTCAATAAGTTTTCTTACGACGAAGATTAATTGGTTTTACGACATCTAAGGCAGCCGACGCGAGTCGGCTGTTTTAATTTAACGTCCGTTCGTATCACCTTCCAAACTTGACGCTATCTTTGCTTCTTATGAAACATCCTTTGCTCATAATTGCCTGTATAACTATTTTTAGTTTTGGCTGCAACTCGACGTCTTCAGATTCTCCCGGAAATGAAACACCCTTAGTGGTGGCTACAACAAGTATTGTAGCAGATATTGCCAAAAACATCTGTTCTGATTTCGCTGAAGTAAAATCGTTAATGGGTCCTGGTGTAGACCCTCATTTATACAAAGCGTCTCATGGTGATATAGAATTGCTTACAAATGCTGATGTTGTGATTTACAACGGGCTTCATTTAGAAGGCAAAATGTCAGAAATTTTAGAAAAACTAAAGTCCTCAAAAACAGTCATAGCCGTAAGCGACGGGGTCGATCATACATCCATTAGAACAATCAACGAAGAAGCAGACGTGCACGACCCTCATATTTGGTTTGACGTTTCTATATGGTCTGAGGGGGTAAAACATGTATCTGAATCTGTACAAACCAAATACCCAGAATACAAAGATCAGATAGAGAAAAACACCAACACCTACCTGCGCGCCATCGATTCGGTAAACCAGGAATGTACCAAATTGGTAGCATCACTTGCCGTAGAAAAGCGCATATTAATTACCTCCCACGATGCTTTTGAGTACTTCGGAAGGAGTTACAACTTCAAAGTTCGTGGACTTCAAGGTATTTCAACATTGTCGGAATCTGGATTGAAGGATGTAACAGACATGGTTAACTTCATTATTGACAATAAGATTAAAGCCGTTTTTGTTGAAAATTCGGTACCGCAAAAAGCACTGCGATCTGTCATAAACGGCTGTAAAGCTAAAGGACATGAGGTTACTGTTGG
Source organism: uncultured Bacteroidia bacterium (assembly GCA_905478335.1). GTDB lineage: Bacteria > Bacteroidota > Bacteroidia > NS11-12g > UBA9320 > UBA987. The sequence continues at coordinate 13,600 of CAJQIC010000033.1, forward strand.
TGGTGAACTTTTTTCTGACGCCCTCGGCGCAGACAGAACACCTGAAGGCACGTATTTGGGGATGCTCTATTTCAATGTCGAAACGGTTATTAATGGATTGAATTAAGATGAAACCATCCGTCGAAACCCACAACCTAACGGTAATTTACGATAAGAAACCAGCCATTTGGAATATTGATTTCACGTTACCAACAGGAAAAATAATTGGCATTATGGGACCAAATGGTTCCGGGAAATCAACCCTACTAAAAGCCATCATGGGCATTATCGAGCCCAACATTGGCTACAGTAAGGTATTTGACCAAGACCTTGAAGACGTGCGCAACAAGGTGTCTTACGTGCCTCAAAGACAATCTGTTGATTGGGATTTTCCTGCAAGTGTTTGGGACGTAGTGGCCATGGGGCGCTATGCAACCAAAGGGCTCTTCAAAAGACTTACGAAAGAAGATCATCGAATGATTGAAGAAAGTCTAAGTAAGGTCAACATGACTCCATTTACAAACAGACAGATCTCACAACTTAGTGGCGGACAGCAACAACGTGTTTTTCTTGCACGGGCATTGGCCCAAAACGCCGATCTATATTTAATGGACGAACCATTTGTAGGCGTTGATGCCGCAACTGAGCAAGCCATTATAACCTTGCTAAAGTCAATGCGTGACGCAGGCAAAACGCTTTTGGTTGTGCACCATGATTTACTCACCGCTCAAGATTATTTTGAGCATATGGTATTACTAAATTCTAGGCTTGTAGCCGAAGGCCCAACGTCGGAAGTCTTCACAAAAGACATTCTCACTGAAACCTACGGTGGTACGCTCACCACGTTATCAAAGGTGGCTAACGTGTTGCAAGAAAAAGACTTCCCGATGCGACATAAATAATGGAGTTCTTAACAGAAATATGGTCCTTTTTTACTTTCTCTGAACCTAACGTAAAGGTTGTTTTTTGGGGAAGTTTAATTTTATGTTCAATTTCTGGCTTAGTAGGTACGTTTACTTTATTGCGCAAAAGGTCGCTCATTGGTGATGTCATCTCTCACGCAGTGCTTCCTGGCATAGCCTTAGCCTTTATTATCGGGCAACAAAAAAACCCACTGTATCTGATTATCGGTGCGACCATAACGGGTTGGATTTCCACCTATCTTGTTGACTACATAACAAAGCATTCAAAAATCAAAAACGACACGGCCATAGCGCTTATTCTGAGTGTCTTTTTCGGAGTAGGTGTCTTGTTATTAACCCATATACAACATTCGGGAAATGCTTCTCAAAGTGGTTTGGATCAATTCATCTTTGGCAGAGCATCGGCCATGAATATGAGCGACGTGTGGTTATTCAGTATCGTCGGAACTATCATCACCATTCTGATTGTGATATTTTTCAGGGGTTTGTCTCTCTTGTCTTTTGATGAAAACTACAGTCAATCTATTGGTTTCCCTAACGAATTGTTAAAACTCATTTTATCCATAACAACGGTAACCACTGTTGCTATGGGTGTTCAAGCCGTTGGTGTTGTATTGATGTCGGCTTTGCTGATTACACCGGCAGCATGCGCCAAATTTTGGACCAACAAAATAATTCCTATGGCCATACTGGCCCTTGTTATTAGTGGCGCCTCTGGGGTACTTGGCTCGGCAATATCCTACACCTACAATGGCATGCCAACAGGGCCATGGATTGTGGTAGTCGTTTCGCTTTTTGCCTTTATTAGTGCATTTATTGGACGTAAAAATGGCCTGCTAAAAAAGTATCTGCAACGCTCTAAAAACAACACGAAGATTTTGCGCGAGAATACAATTAAGCTTTTTTTCAACCCCAAAACACTTGGAGAAACGCAATTCAGTTTTGAAGACATCTTTGCCAAAAGCAAGATGCAACGTGCGACGTTAAAAAAGGGTTTAAGCTTGCTAAAGTCAGACAAACTAATCACGACAAATCAAGGCACCTACGCCACAACTTCACTTGGTATCGAAGAGGCAAAAACCATCGTTCGTAAGCATAGGTTGTGGGAATTGTATATTTCAAAATTCATGCATTTGCAGCCCGACCATGTGCACGACGACGCGGAAGGTATTGAGCACGTGATTACGCCAGAAATTGAAAGAGAACTAGAAAAAGAGTTGGACTTCCCAACTAAGGATCCACATGATAGCGACATCCCATACTAATGATTGACTTCTGGATCATATTAACCGCTTCTTTGGTTGCTACCACAACGGCTATATTGGGTTGCTTCTTAATTATGCGTAAAATGGCCATGATTGGTGATGCCATTTCTCACGCTGTATTACCTGGAATTGTCATCGCCTATTACATTTCACACAGTAGAGCCTCTCTTCCTATTTTGGTTGGTGCTGCGGCAAGCGGAATGGTGGTTACGTATTTGATACAGTTTTTCAATCAAAAAGTAAAACTACAACAAGACGCAAGTATTGGTATTTCGTATACCTTCCTCTTTGCCATAGGGATTATTCTGATTTCATTATTCAGTGGAAATGTCGACCTAGACCAAGACTGTGTCCTTTATGGCGAAATAGCCTATGTACCTTTAGACCATATGTCGATTGCCGGACATTATGCAGGACCAAGACAGGTATGGATTTTAGGCTCGACCCTAATTATTATCCTAACCAGTGTAATCATCGCATATAGAAAATTAGTACTGACAACGTTTGACCCAGCATTTGCATCGGCCATGGGCATTAGTGTTGTTCTGTGGCAGTATTATTTAATGGCTGGTGTAAGTTTAACAACCGTGGTTAGCTTTGAGTCTGTAGGTGCTGTATTGGTTATTGCGTTTTTATCTGGGCCTGCAGCAACGGCATTTTTATTGACGAAGGACTTTAAAAAGATGATCTACTTGGCAGTGGGATTTGGCATTTCAGCATCAATTTTAGGGTATTACACCGCAGTATGGTTAGCGGGCTCTATTGCCGGCGCAATTGCAACCGTGATAGGTTTGCAGTTTGCCATAGCCTTTATTTACATCCAATTCGTTCGAAAAGCACATATTTCACAGACTTTAGAAAACAAAGCACTGACAGAGGTTTAACCTTGAAAAGACAAGAATTTGCAGAAACGCACCGTACTTTTGCACCAGTGTTTAACTATCGACTTATCTATGCTTTATTGGCCTTAGCGGTATTGGCAAAACCTACCGAGACTTTAGGTCAGGCTGACTCAATCAATGCAATGATCGAAACCGGTCAAACAGGGCTTGTCGAAAGAACATCTTCATTTGAAAATGTGCAAATAATCACAGCTGAAGAAATAGACCTGTTCAATTTTCAAACGGTTAACGAAGTACTTCAATATAGTTTGAACAACTTCTCAGTGTACGCTGGTAAAGAAGGCCATACCTTAAATTATGCTGGGACAGGTCAAAGAAACGTTCGCTTTTTATTAAACGGCCTACCAATAAGTCAGTTGTCTATTGACAACTTTGATTTATCAAAAATTGGATTGGCAGAAGTTGATAGGATTGAAATCATCACGGGTTCTAGTGGGGTTTATTACGGCGCAAATGCGGTGTTGGCTAGCGTCAACATCATTACAAATAAGCTATCCTCTGCACTTGTTCATGTCCGCACAAACCTAAATTCGACGAGTAACGGTGATATCAATGCCATAGCAAAAGGAACTGTAAACTTAGGTCGACACAGTATAGGTGCCGGAATTGGTCAGTACTTTTTTTCTGGTGTAGGCGGAACAGATAGTTTCAGAGTTTTTCAGTGGAAACCCAGACTTCGTACACAGTACGAGTTAAATTACAACTACCGCATACTGTCAGACTTAAACGCCTTTCTATCTGCAACCCACATTGTTTCAAGAACGCAAGACAGAGGATATCCTGTAGCCAACACACTTCGCGCATACGATGTTGACCAACGTGTAAACCAATCAATCTATCATGCCGGTATCCGAGGAAACATTAGTAAATATCACTCGATAGACTTAAGTCAATCCTTTACACGATATAATTTAAACAACGACAAAACGGTTAAAATACTCAGTGACCTGAATGTGTATGAAGACAATGAACGCTCCGCCTTTGACCTATTGAGATACGATGAGTTTTACAACCATTTTAAGATTTCTAAATTATCGGATAAGCACAAGCTCAATTATGAAGCAGGCATTGAATTCAGCCATCAGCGCGACCAGGAAAGAAGCATTTTAAGCTCGGTAAAAACAAACATTACACAACTTGCTGTACTGGCTCGACTAGACTACAAACTGGACGAAAACTTGAAAGCCAAAGCTGGCCTGCGTTATACAAACAGTAATAAGTTTCAGACCAAACCCATTTACGAACTTGGATTGAAATACAAAATGAGTCCAACGGCCGACTTCATCGCACAATATTCAACAGGCTATAGAGTCCCTACGTTCAACGAGATGTTCTACACGTTTGAAAATCCAAACTTGAACATCACCGGCAATTTAAATTTACAATCGGAAATATTTAATAGGTTTTCTACCACCTTACGAATCAAATCTAAAGACGTTCTGTTTTACACCAATTTGTATTGGGTAAAGAGCAACAATGGCATTCAATTGGCACAAATTGATCCAGAAAAACAACTGTATCAGTTTGTCAACACAAGAGCTTCTAAGTTAATTGGCCAGAATGTGAACATTGATTACAAGGGAGAACAATTTCAGTTAGCGTTTTCTGCCAGCAATAATGGAATAAATCAATTCCCAGAGGAAATTGGTAACTACTACTTTACCCAAGAATTGATGTTTAAAACCATGTACAGAATTAAGCAATCCAAGACCGCGGTAGGTTTTATTTCCAAATATCAGGGTCAGAGACTCGAAACCAGAGAAAATGCCTTTGGTGTGCTTGAAGATTTCAAACAAGGTGGCTTTTGGTTGGTTGATTTTTCCATCCGCCAGCAACTGTTTGATAAACCTATTTTTGCACATATTGGTATCAAGAATTTGACGAACACATTGAATGTAAGTGGATCGTATTTAGCCCTCGATCGTATTAGTGACGAAAACATAAATAATAAAATTCCAATTTCGATTGACTACGGACGTCGAATTTGGTTTTCAATTGTTACATCATTTTGAAGTATTACGCTGTCATAGTATTTATGGGCTTATGCCTGACTGGATGTTTCACCGAAGAAGAGCCTATTCTCCCTCTTCCGCCTTTCGAAACTGAAATAAACACCTACAAGCCTGTAAACGGACAAATCTATTACAGCTTAAAGGACCAGAAAATTGTCAAACAAAATAGCACAGAGGGATGGGATATCGCATTTAGCTGTGCCGCCAACGATTACCAAATCTTGCTCAACACGGCTAGAGGCATGGGTTGTTTCAACACCAATTCAAAAGACTTTTACCAAGACTATCAAGAAGGTGATTATCCATGGATATTTGATCGTTGGAATGGCCAAGAAGACAACAGTTGCATTGGTGAATGGGGCGACTTTAGTTTCGAGAACCCGCAGAGTTTCGGCAACGTGTATTTAGTCCACCTTGGCTTAGATTTAAGCGGCAACCCAACGGGCATCGTTAAAATGCGCGTAGAAGGCTACAAAGACAATAAATACGACATTCTCATTGGGGATCTTGATGGGAAGTTTGAACGACACTATTACGTTGAGAAAAACGATAGTTTCAATTATGTATACCTCTCTTTCGAATCTAGCAGTGTGTTAAACCTTGAGCCGCCTAAAGACGACTGGGATTTTTTGATTACCTCCTACGTAAAGCACAAAACTCAGAACGTATCTTCCTTATTCTTCTCCGTAACAAATGAATTTTCTTTGGTTGATGGGATTTTTATAAATCCATATAACAGGGAAGTTGGAAGGCAATTCGATTACGACTTTGATGCGTTGAACTTTTTTAACGCTCAAACGTATGCATACACAGACTCGTTAGACTTTATTGGTACAAAATGGTATGACTGGAATTCGGGCAACAAGAATTTTATAACCACAGATACCAATACATTCGTCATACGTGATTCCGATAAAAACTATTACGCGATACAGTTCACCAAGTTCAGAAAAGAACGAACTACAAAAAACGATATAGGATTTATCTCCAAAAGTTTATAATCTTAACAATAGCGGTTAATATTGCCGAAAATTTAAGCAATGAAATTATTATCAATTGTCGCCGGTGTTTTGGTTCTCGCTTCTTGTAACCAAGGTACTCAAACAAATACGGAACAGACCACCGAAGAGTCGACTGTTTCTCAAAAACCCGACCTTGCTGATTCTAGCGAATCTCACTTGTTAAACTTGCACCAGTTAACTTATGGTGGTGACAACGCTGAGGCCTATTTCAGTTTCAACAACCGCAAATTGGTGTTTCAGAGCAACAACGAAGCTTGGGGCGTTAACTGTGATCAGATCTTCACATTCGATATCGAAGCAGCAGAAAAAGATACGCTAAAGCCAAAGATGCTGAGCACAGGATTTGGTAGAACAACGTGTTCGTACTTTATGCCAGACGGAGGACATATCTTATATGGCTCTACGCACTTGGCTGACTCACAATGCCCACCGGAGGTAAGACCTGAAAAAGGAGGACCTTATTTGTGGTCAATCTATGCAGGTTACGACATTTTTGTGGCTGACCTTGAAGGAAACATAACAGCACAATTAACAGACGAGCCAGGTTATGATGCCGAAGCCACAGTTTCTCCAAAAGGAGATAAGATTGTGTTTACTTCTACACGATCTGGTGACCTCGAATTGTACACCATGAACATTGATGGAAGCAATGTGACACAAATTACGGATCAGTTGGGTTATGACGGTGGTGCGTTCTTTTCTCCAGATGGATCAAAGTTGGTATTCCGTTCATCAAGACCGAAAACTGAAGAAGAAATTGCTAGATATAAAGGATACTTAGAAAGAGGTTTGGTAGCACCAACCAACATGGAAATCTATACCTGTAACGCAGATGGTTCTGACTTAAAACAAATTACGAACCTTGGAAAAGCAAACTGGGCTCCTTTTTATCACCCAAGTGGTAAGAAAATTATATTCAGCAGTAATCACTTTTCCGAACGCGGTTACGAATTCCAATTGTTCATGATAAACGAAGACGGAACTGGACTTGAGCAAATTACAACCCAAAGTAATTTCAATGCGTTTCCAATGTTCTCTTACGATGGTAAAAAAATTGTATTCTCATCTAACCGAAACAATGGTGGGACGAGAGAAACCAATATGTTCATTGCTGATTGGGTAGAATAACCCTCAGCAACTGAGGCATATCATACTTCCTGGTTCTATCTTACCACGTTGGCTAAATGTTTGGCGTTAGCTTTGCAACTACTAATGAAACGCGAAATACAGAATAGCGAAGACGTAAAACAGTTGGTCGATTCCTTTTATCAAAGAGTGAATCAAGACGATTTACTATCTCCCATTTTTAACGATTTTGCCCAAGTAGATTGGGGCAGTCATTTGCCTAAAATGTATCAATTTTGGGAGTCTATTTTGTTCGGAAGTGCCACCTACCAAGGCCGCCCATTCCCCAAGCACATCCCGTTACCCATTTCTATGGAGCACTTTGACCGCTGGATTAGTTTGTTTGAAACAAATGTAGACGAGCAGTTTACTGGAGACAAAGCCGAAATGGCCAAGCATCGTGCCCAAACCATTGCGCATATATTTAAAACCAAATTAAAACACCTCAACAGAATTAGTTAAATGCAGACAGGTCAATTTCTATCCAACGTAACCTTTGACACAACAAGACCAAAAATCGACGTCGTTGTAGAAACTCCGTTTTCGAAGGAAATTAGAATATCGATGGTTAAAGATCAGTTGATGAAAGACCACAGTGCACCACTTCCTATCGTCGTCCAAGTCATACAAGGACAAATAGATTTTGGAACTGAAAAAGGTCAAGTCATGCTGTTTACTGGAAACTTGATTGCCTTGGACGCCTCAGTAAAGCACAACCTACTTGCCATTGAGCAAAGTGTGATTCGTTTAACCTTGTCCAAAGGGGATTCTGCAAGCCGCGTAAAAGACGCCGCAAAAAAATAACAACATGCCGTTTACCTATTTTGAACAATAGGTATCTACATCAAATTAGAACCTAGTTTGATATGAAATTCGACATCCCAAACCCCTGTTCCGAAGATTGGAACAAAATGAAAATTGGCTTAAACGCAAGGCATTGTGATTCTTGTGAAAAAGACGTCATTGACTTCACACAGCAATCACGCGAAGAGATTCTTACCTATTTACTGATGCATAACGGTGAACGTGTGTGTGGACATATACGCAGATCACAACTTGACTTTTCTTACAACGAGATTATGTTTGTAATTGACGGTATGACAAAAAAAGAAAAGAAATCAAATTTGCCATTTTACATCCTGTGTATGGGCGCTTTACTGTTAACCTCATGCGATAGCAATACCTCTAATGGCAAGTTAGCATTAACCGAAGGCAAAGACTCCATTGTTCAAACAGATTCTCACCTGGTAGACCATAGAGCAATGGCAAAAGAAACGATTTCGAAAGACACTGTAGTTAAAGAAAAAGTAGTCAAAAAATCTATACCACCGCCGCCCCCACCAGTTGGCATGATAATGACTGGAGAAGTAGTTGAAGGAGATATTGACATCATAGAACCGCAAGAAGTGATTGATGGAAACATGGAAATCATTCCAGACACCATAACACCCCCTCAAATTTTTCAATTTGCAGAGGAAATGCCTGAATTTCCTGGTGGAATGGATGCCTTAATGAAGTTCCTCAGCAAGAATATCAGTTACCCAGCATTTGAAAGAGACCAAAATATTCAAGGTACCGTAGTAGCTCAATTTGTTGTCACCAAAGAAGGGGTCATTGAAGATATCAAGATAGTACGCTCGGTTAAGGGCGCTCCAAGCTTCAACGCAGAGGTAATACGTGTAATTAAAAAAATACCAAAATGGAAACCAGGAGTTCAATCTGGAAAGAATGTCGACGTGAGATACAATCTCCCAGTGCGGTTTAGATTAACCTAGAACACAACTAACTTTCAGCGGCAACCGTCTGAAACGCTTCTAAAAAAGCTTCGACAGGCTGAGCTCCACTAAAACCATAGGTGTCATTAATGACAAAAAATGGAACACCAGAAACACCGCGTTGCTGATAGTGTCGCATTTCTGCTGTTACCTTATCCGCAATGTCTTGATCATTAATGATGGCGTCTACTTTTGCACTGTCCCAACCAAATTCATCGGTGATACTGTAAAGTGTTTTCAAGTTATTCAAGTGTTTTGTTTGTTCGAAGTAGGCCGATAGAAAACGTTCCTTCAGTTTTTCACCAAAACCTTCTTCGCGGGCCACGTGCAACAATTGATGCAGTTTGAGTGTATTCACTGCAAGCCATTCATCGCCAAAGTCGAACTGAATACCGACTGTTTTTCCAACCTCAGTCAATCTATCTGTCATCTCTCCTACCCTTTCTACACTTCCAAATTTATTGGTCAAATAGGTATCTCTATTCATTCCTTCCGAGCGCATTGATGGATCTAACTGAAACGGATGCCACTCCACTTCAATTTCTGCTCCATCCCACTTTTCAAGTGCAGCTTCTAAACGGCGTTTCCCGACAAAACACCACGGACAAGCAACATCCGAAACAACATCTACTTTTATCTTATTTTCACTCATATTCTATGGTCTGTGATCAAATCGCATATGTTTTACGCTATCACCCGAGTCACGCAGTTCTTCTAATGCTCTTATTCCAATATTCACATGTAGCTCTACAAACTTTGACGTTACAGACTTGTCACTCTCGTCTGTTTTTACACCACTGGGAATCATGGGGTTATCGCTCACCAATAACAGTGCTCCTCTCGGAATTTCATTGGCAAAACCGGCAGTAAATAAGGTTGCTGTTTCCATATCAATTCCAATAGCCCGTGCTTCCACTAATCGCTCTTTAAACTTTTCGTCGTGTTCCCAAACTCTTCGGTTGGTTGTAAAAATTACACCTGTCCAGTAATCAATTTCAAACTCCTTCATAGCTGATGAAACCGTTCGCTGAAGTCGAAATGATGGCAGTGCTGGCACTTCTTCAGGCAAATACTCGTTGCTGGTACCTTCACCTCGTATTGCAGCCATTGGAATTATAAAATCGCCAAGTGCTGTTTTCCGTTTCAACCCACCACATTTACCCAAAAACAAGACCGCTCTTGGTTTTATTGCAGAAAGCAGGTCCATTACCGTAGCGGCCATCGCACTACCCATACCAAAATTTATGATTGTGATATTGTTGTATGTAGCGGTCTGCATGGCCTTGTCCATCCCTTCAATATCAACACGGTACTTCTCGCTAAATATATTTACATACCCAATAAAATTGGTCAACAAAATATATGACCCAAAATTTTCTAATGGAGTACCCGTGTATCTTGGGAGCCAATTTTCTACGATTTCTGCTTTGGTTTTCATGTGATTTATTAGTGCATTAGTAAACGTATCAATACCCGAAATGGTATTCGGCTTGAACAGCTACAAAGCGAAACCGAGCGAAAAGAACACTAACCTAAGATTTGGTCAGTGTGCTCTTTGGCCTTCACTTTTGTAATGATTTCAGTTATTATACCTTCTTCGTTCATCACAAAAGTAGTGCGTTTAAGCCCCATGTATGTTTTGCCAAATGTTGTTTTCTCGCCCCAAACGCCAAATGCATCAGCAATGGCATGGTCTTCATCTACCAATAAATCGAATGGAAGTTTGTACTTCGCAATGAACTTTTGGTGCTTCGCCGCTTTATCAGGACTTATTCCAAAAACTTTGTAACCCCTTTGTATCAGGTGGTCGTAATTGTCTCTCAAATTACACGCTTGATTCGTGCATGTTGGGGTATCGTCTTTTGGATAGAAATATAAAACGCTTTTTGTTCCAAGAAAATCTTGACTACTCACGTTTTTTTCATTCTGATCAATTGTTTTAAAATCTGGGAGTTTATCTCCAACCTTTAGTGTGCTCATTAAATCGTAATATTCTTTTTATAAACTGTTGTGTTTCCACCTCCATCTGTAACACGTAACTCTAAAGAATGGTTTCCTTTGGTGTAAGATTTTGGCAAATTGCCAAACAGTTTATTTGACTTGGGTTCATATTCTAGTAGCACCCATTTGTCGTCAACGTAGCAATTATAGGCCTTCACGTCGCTTGTTAAGTCAACCACTCTAAAACTCAAGTATTGATTTACACGCAAGGGTGTAATCTTGGGGCCAATGGTATCCAAAGCCAAATAATACATTCCCAACGACTTTGAAGTCTCTACGATATAATTGCCCGATACCTTTCCGCCTTCGTACGACGACGATTTGGACGACTTGTTATAGGATAACATTACCAAGTTGTTTTTCATTGCGATATACGCTTCCGGTATCTTAATCTTTATGGTTGCTGATTTATGTAGTGGAACGTGTGAATGGTTTATTCTGACCATTGGCGAAACCGACTTGCCCGTTTTCTTAGTTTCTGTTAACCCCATATAGGTGGTGTTATACAAGCTGCCTTTTGGAACAACTACGGTTGCGTTTTCACTATTCAGCGTGTTCGTTTTAGTTGGCAGGCAACGTTGAGCGCCCGGTTTGTTTAAACCCCCATTTACCAATGGTGAAGCACCTTCCTTACCTTTAATAAAGAACGTTAGCGTCGAACTGGCTTGGTTATAGTCATATGCCTTTATGTCTATGCGTATTGTGGTGTTATTTCCAACTTTGATAGAACCATTTCCTTTATAAAAATGAAGTCTGTTTCCTTTATCCTTAAACATTTTGACATACCTCACTCCTCTTTGTGTGTACGTCCAATAATCGATGTGTTTATTGATATACCGCCCTTGTGAAAAAGCAAAATCTTCTATCGTTTGTGTAAAGACCTTTTTGCCATCGACCAAAACGTCTGCATAGTTTATACCAAGTCGGTTTAGTTTGTCCGTAAAATAATCGACCCAACTGACCCCAACGCCATAAGTTCCAGGAGGCACAACGGTCGTATCATTTTTCTTGACCGGTCCATTGGCAAATATGCCATGGGTTTCGTATCGATTAAAATCCAACCGATAAAGCTTCGCACTTTTTACGAATGGTGGAATCTTGTCTTCCACTTGTAACCCATGAAGTAATGGGTTCACGGTGTTCCCCTTCCGATCTCTTATTTCAAAATGTAGATGTGGTCCACCAGACCCTCCAGTATTGCCACTTAACGCCACTTCTTGGCCTTTAGTCACTTTAAGCTTGCCAGCAGGCACATACCAGTCAAATGTGTACTTTTTTAGTGCATATTGTTTTGCAATTACCGCATCTTGAATTGCCCCAGAATACTTTTTTAAATGCCCGTAAACCGTGGTGGTTCCATTTGGATGTTGAATGTATAATGCCTTCCCATATCCCCGACTGGATACCTTGATTCGAGAAACATAACCACCCGCAGCCGCTTTAATAGATTTGCCCTGTACACCTCCTGTTCGAATATCAAGACCGGCATGAAAATGATTATTCCGCAACTCACCGAAAGTTCCAGACAGTAAAATTGGTCCATCTAAAGGAGCAACATAGTATCCAGAGGACTTCACACGCTTTGCAATGTTTTCTGAAGCATCGTCTTCTATTTCTTCGATTTGTTCACTTACCTCTGAATCATCTACGACCTCTTCTTCGTTTTCAACGACAATTTCTTCTTTGCTCGTTGCAACAGAATCCTCAGGAGCTACTTGGTTCGATCTACCAGCTCTGTCTGACTTATTGCATGTATACAATAAAGCGAGCATCATGACCGATGCTAGAATTATAAAACCAATTTGTTTCCCTTTTTTCACCCCACAAAATAAAGTAGTGGCATAAAACTAACGTGAATAGAGATATGCACAAGACAAAAGTAACGTTGGCAAAACCAATCGGTTGACGTTATCTTTGAGCGTTTCCTATCCTTTATACACGCATTAATAAAGAACATTGAAGATTAAAAAAGTTTTAGAGAATCTCGGTTTAAAAGAGCTTAACGAGAGTACAAGCACAGGGCAACAATGGATTACGCCTGTTGGATCTCATACCCAAGATATTATTTCGCCTGTTGATGGTGAAAAGATAGCTTCAGTAGTATTTGCTACTGAATCTGAATACAACCATGTGATTAAAGAAGCGGAACAAGCTGCCACAATGTGGCGTGACATACCAGCGCCGAATCGCGGAAATTTTGTGCGCAAACTTGGCAACAAACTGCGCATAAAAAAGCGCGAGCTTGGTTATTTAGTCAGTTACGAAACTGGTAAGAGTTTGCAAGAAGGCATGGGTGAAGTTCAAGAGATGATTGACATCTGCGATTTTGCCGTAGGACTCTCTCGGCAGCTTTATGGCTTAACTATCCAAAGCGAAAGACCAAACCACCGAATGATGGAACAATGGCATCCGTTGGGTGTTGTTGGTGTTATTTCTGCTTTCAATTTCCCGGTTGCCGTTTGGTGCTGGAACACGGCTATAGCGGCTGTTTGCGGAGACGTTGTTATCTGGAAACCTTCAGAAAAGGCGCCATTGTCTGCCATTGCATGTCAACATATCATTTCTGAAGTTTTGATTGAAAACGAATTGCCAGAAGGCATCTTTAATTTACTTATTGGTGATTATACCTTGGGTGAAAAAATGGCCCTAGACACCCGCATACCTCTGATTTCTGCAACAGGAAGCACTAGAATGGGAAAACGCGTTGGCCAGTTGGTGGGTGCAAGACTAGGAAGATCGCTATTAGAACTTGGTGGTAACAATGCAGTTATTGTAAGTAACAAGGGTGATCTACAAAATGCTTTAAGAGCAGTTGTATTTGGAAGTGTAGGAACCTGCGGTCAAAGATGTACATCAACACGTCGTGTGATTATTCATAGCGAGGTGTACGACAAGTTTAAATCGATGCTTGTAAATGCATACAAACAGGTTGTCATTGGCAGCCCATTGGACGAAAAGAACCACATGGGGCCGCTAATAGACAAACAAGCGGTGCAGTCTTATCTCGATGCGATTAAAGAATTAGAAAACCAAGGTGGACGCGTCATATATGGCGGCAAGGTACTTGAGGGTGAAGCGTATACATCTGGATGTTATGTAGAGCCAACGTTGGCCGAAGCCCCAAACCATTTGCCCATTGTTCAAGCAGAAACGTTTGCGCCAATTCTTTATCTCATGAAATATGATCGGATTGAAGAAGCTGTTGCCATGCAAAATGATGTGAAGCAAGGTTTGAGTTCAGCAATCTTCAGCGACAGTGTTTTGGAAACAGAATATTTCTTAAGTAATGAAGGTTCTGATTGCGGAATAGCCAATATAAACATCGGAACAAGCGGTGCAGAAATTGGAGGCGCCTTTGGCGGTGAAAAAGAAACCGGAGGAGGAAGAGAATCAGGCTCAGACGCTTGGAAAAATTACATGCGTCGGCAAACCAACACCGTAAATTATGGTGTATCCATGCCATTGGCACAAGGTATTAAGTTTGATATTTAATCGGTTATCAATCCGACCCAGTCGGTAGTAAAATAGTATAAGTCTCATCAGTATTTAAACACACCTTTGTCTAATGCGTGTACGCCTTTCTGTTATATTTATCCTACTCTCAACTGTTGTCTTTGGACAGAGTAAATGGGAGTATGGCCTTAATTTGAACTTCAATACGTCTTTTATAAAACCCGTTTCTTCCGACACGTTAACCAATAAAGCTGGTTTTGGCGCCGGACTGATGCTTGAACGTAAGTTTAAAAAATTCAGTTTGCAGTACAATCAGGCGTATACCCAAACCCGGTTTTTTGATGACTTTTCTAACTATACAGGCATATCCAATGCAATCGATGCCTCACTATTGGTTCTCCACCCATTGGATGCTGGTCGTCAGACATTTCTAAATTATGGCATCATAACAACTTTTAATTTTCAGTACGAAGAACAATACCTAAGTGGTTTCAAACAGCCCGTGCGCAATACGCAGATTCAAAACAACCCTTTCGACTACGGGATTCAATTAGGCGTTGGATTGGACTTAAACCCTGGCGCCCGATTAACCATCAATTACATGGACTTTTTTGGCGGCAAACAAACATCCAGTGGCGTAGAAGGACAAATAGACTATTTACAATTTGGCATTCAAGTAAGATTCAACGAGTTATTAAATTCTGACCGGATAAAAAATAAAAATGAAGACTTGGTAAATGCTGCGACAATTGCGAACAATCAAGTTCAGGACTTAGGAAAGGAAGGAAACGGTTTACTCGTTTTTGTCATTGGTACTGCAGAATCTAAAAAAACCAGTCTTTTTAACAACAAGTCGCCGAAAACGAAAGACGCCTTAAGAATTGAGAAGTTGAATAACATCTGGAACGCCATAAGCACCAATTATAACTATGGATCATATGTTATCACAACAGACTCATTGCTGACTGCAGACTCAGACAACATTCGAATTCTCACAGCAGAAGGAACCGAGACCTTTAACACCTCTGAGCACGAAGTCTATTATGCTAAAATCGATGAGTTATTTCTATCTGAAAATGGACAGGTTAAATGGGGAATATTCGTTTTTGATTCTGATATGAATCAACTGAAGGACCCTTTCCCGTATTTCACTCCCTATAGGCAGCTTGACCAAAAATTTGAAACATATGGAACCATGATTCAGACATTCAATACACGGTTGAAGCAGTTCGGAATTGTTCCAGACTAAAGATCTTTAGTTAAACCTTGAACAACCTTGTATCCCTGGAAAAATTCTTTTCCAACGATACGCAAAAAGGTATAGGTCGGCACAGCTAAGATCATCCCTAAAACTCCAGCAATCATACCCGCAGCCATAATCACTACAAAGATTTCTAACGGATGAGCTTTTACACTTTTTGAAAAAATTAGTGGCTGCAGTACAAAATTATCTGTCAGCTGAGCAACGGCAAAAACAGACAGAATTTTCAATATGAGTGGACCCAAGTCCATGCCTAAATCCATATGGACGTAAGACAGTAAACTCAGTGATATGCCAAAAGTTGCGCCAATAATCGTACCGATGTAAGGGATAATATTTATTAAGCCTGCCAGAAATCCAATCAACAGTGCATTAGGCACATTAAAAATGGACAATCCAATGCTCACAATTGCTGTTATAATCGACACTTGTATGGCGACACCAATAAAATAACGGGTGAGCAAGTCTTTGGTGTCTGACAATACATTGTGTATGCTTTTAAGGTATTTGTCGGGTGTTACCGTGTCAATAATATTATTGACAATGTTTTTGTCTTTCAATAAAAAGAATGTGATGAACAGAATACTCATAAAGGCAATTAAAACCGCTCCTAATCCAGACAAAATATTCTCAAAGGCACTAGAAACAGAATTAAAATTCAGATAACCAACGAGCTCATTTTGAATCGAATCTCGATTAATTCCATTGATGTTCATGTCTTTAAACCAAGCTTCTAGGCCCGCGATGGGACCGCTAAACTCTTGCAAAAGAAGCTCTACATCAAGATTGACAATGATGTCGATTTGCTCTGCCAATATGGGTATTAAAAATTTGAAGAAAAGTGAAAGTAGAACAAGGTAGGTTGTAATCACAACCAATCCCCCTGCCCAATCAGGGAAGCCATGTCCCTTAATCTTTATTTGGCCAAGTTTGCTCATTAAAGGTCGACCCATCAAAGCCAAAACAATTGCTACAGCGAAGTACACAAAGACTTGTTTTACTTGCCATGCAAACCATACCAGAATGATCAGCCCAACTAATCCGAGAACGAAACGAACGATTTGATTTGTCTTCATCTTGCTCCAAAGATATACTTTGTTGGATTAGTTATGTATTACCTATTTCGTTTAATCGTCGGTAGAATCTATGTCTTCGCATAACTCGACCAAGATTCCATTTGTCGATTTTGGATGTAAGAAGGCTATTTTTTTTCCATCGGCTCCTTTTTTAGGTTTCTCGTGAATGAGTTTAAACCCTAAATCTTTAAGTCGCTGCAGTTCTCCTTCAATATCCGAAACATCTAATGCAATGTGGTGTATGCCTTCGCCCCGTTTTTCGATAAATTTAGCAATGGCACTATCCGCTGAAGTTGCCTCTAGTAATTCAACCTTTGTCTCTCCAAGCTTAAAAAATGAAGTCAACACATTTTCTGAATCAACAGACTCTTCTTTGTAGGCAGATGAATCCAACAATTTGCTGATTAAATCGTTTGATTCTTTAATGGATTTAACGGCTATACCGAGGTGTTCAATTTTGCGTATCACAACTGCGAATTTTATTCAAAGATGGTCAAAAAAAAGTTGAGTAAATAATTGCAATTTGGTCTGAACCTTTTTTGTGCTAGAGTCGTTATATTTGCAGAATAGAATTAATCTAAATAAAAATAAGCATGTTATCGTTCCCGATATACTTAGACAATAACGCCACCACACCGATGGATCCACGAGTACTGGAATCCATGTTACCATACTTCAACAGTAAGTTTGGAAATGCTGCAAGTCGAAACCATTCATTTGGTTGGACAGCCGAAGAAGCTGTTGATTATGCACGTGAACAAGTTGCTAAACTAATTAACGCCAATCCTAAGGAAATAATTTTCACATCAGGAGCGACAGAAGCAGACAATTTGGCGATAAAAGGTGTGTACGAAATGTACGCCAGAAAAGGGAACCATATCATTACAGTGAATACAGAGCACAAAGCTGTTCTAGATTCTTGTAAGCACATTGAAAAAATGGGTGGAGAAGTAACCTACCTCTCTCCTAACGAAGACGGTCTTATTAATTTGGCTGACTTAGAAGCAGCCATTACTCCTAAAACCATTCTTATTTCTATCATGTATGGAAATAATGAAATTGGGGTTCTTCAGCCGATTGAAGAAATATCTGACATAGCGAGAAAACACAACGTATTGTTTCACACTGATGCGACACAAGCTGTGGGTAAAGTTCCTGTAGACGTGATGGCTCAAAATATTGACTTGATGTCGTTTACGGCACATAAAATGTACGGCCCAAAAGGTGTTGGTGCTTTATACGTACGTCGTAAAAACCCACGTGTTAAAGTGACATCTCAATTAGACGGAGGTGGACATGAAAGAGGCATGAGAAGTGGTACACTTAACGTTCCTGGCATCGTAGGGTTTGGCAAGGCATGCGAAATCAGCTTAAATGAAATGTCTGAGGAAGCAGAAAAATTGTCAAAAATGCGTGACCGTTTGGAAGCAGAACTTACTCAAATTGAAGAATCTTATGTAAACGGTAACATCAACCACCGATTACCTCATGTTGCGAATATTTCGTTTAAACATGTGGAAGGCGAAGGGTTAATGATGGGAATAAAGGATTTGGCTGTGTCTTCTGGATCAGCTTGTACATCAGCGTCATTAGAACCAAGTTATGTACTTAAGAATTTGGGATTAGATGATGACTTAGCACATTCTTCGTTGCGTTTTGGACTTGGTCGATACACAACGGATGAAGAAATTGATTTTGCAATAGATCACGTAAAAACGGCAGTTCACAAACTGAGAGACATGAGTCCACTATGGGAAATGTTTAAAGAAGGCATTGACCTTAAATCAGTTGAGTGGCAAGAACATTAATTATTAAAAACAGAAAAAAAGAAATATGGCTTATTCAGAAAAAGTAATCGATCATTACAGCAACCCGAGAAACATTGGGACGTTAAACAAAGACGAAAACAATGTTGGAACTGGATTGGTTGGAGCTCCAGAATGTGGAGACGTTATGCGTCTTCAGATTCAAGTGAATGAAGAAAGTGGAATAATTGAGGACGCTAAATTTAAGACCTTTGGTTGTGGCTCTGCCATAGCTTCTTCATCTTTAGCAACAGAATGGTTGAAAGGCAAAACGGTTCAGGAAGCGATGGAAATTGACAACATGGCTATAGTTGAAGAACTTGCACTTCCTCCTGTAAAAATTCACTGTTCAGTGCTTGCAGAAGATGCAATCAAAACAGCGATTAACGATTACCGCTCAAAACAAGGTTTAGAAGCCATTGTTTAATAAAAATCAATCTATATGATTACGATAACCCCACCAGCTTTAGAAAAATTGAACGCACTAAAGGCAGAAGAGAATCTAACTGCCGAATACTTTATGCGTGTTTCAGTTGTCGGCGGAGGTTGCAGTGGATTAAGCTACAATCTAGATTTCGATAACGAAGAAAAAGAAGGTGATCAAGTGTTCGAAAGCGATGGTGAGAAAATCGTTTGTGACATGAAGAGCTTTTTGTACTTGTGTGGCACAGAGCTTGATTTTACCGACGGGTTAAATGGTAAAGGATTTAACTTTATCAACCCCAATGCGACCAGAACCTGTGGGTGCGGCGAAAGCTTCGCTGTATAGCGCGTTAACCTTCTTGATTTATTTTCTGTAGAAATTCAAAAGGCATATTCACCTTAATGCTCTGACCTAGGGTATCAAAAGATATTAGAAAAATACGTTCGTTATTTTTCCTCACTAAATCCACCTGTTGCCCTTTTAAAGGCCCTTCGACAACCAGAAGTCTCTCCCCTTCTTCAAAATCTTTTGGATTTAAAAATGTTTCTGCGAAATATCCTTCTCTTTCAATGGTTCGGATAATTTCGATTTCCTTGTCTGTCACTACGGCGTGATTTCCGCTAAAAGTTAAATAAGCTACTACTCCGGTTGTTTGTGCAACCTCGTCTTTTTGATTTGGCAACGGTCTAACAAACAAATAGCCATTGAACATCGGAAATTCAACCCACTTTTTTCTATCACTCCAAGTGCTCAAGCGTTTGGCTATGGGCAAATAATTTTCGATGTGCTGATCCGTAAATCGTTTAGCAACTTTCTTTTCTTGTCGCGACATCACATAGACGACGTGCCACTTTGTTTCAGCTTTCTTGATCATAGATTATTTGGAGGTACAAACTTACCCATTTTAGGCCAGAATTATCTCCATCCACTTCCCCCCATATTACCCCTCATAACATCCCAATTTGTCGATTTTGCCGTTTAAACCACGGCAATACAGTCAAAATCGTCACGAAAAGATCATTTTCACCCCACCACTTAAAGCATTGATAAAGAACGCATTAAATGCCTTGTGGAAACATTTTATGGAAAAAAGTGGGAGAAAGTGGTAGAAAGTGGGAAATTCTGTAATACTTTTACATCGAATTTTTATCTCAACTAAAAAGCATGTCGGGTTATATCGGTGAATTTGAATGTAAGGTGGACGACAAGGGTCGAACAATCGTTCCTGCCGGTTTAAAACGCCAGATTCCGAAGGAAGCGTTAACCCGAATGGTCATAAACCGAGGCTTCGACAAATGCCTGACACTTTTTACAAGAAAAGACTGGGACACAGAAACAAAAAAGCTGAGTAAACTGAGTGATTTCAAACGGAATGACCGAAAGTTTAAGCGCCTTTTTAACAGTGGCGCCACTGAGGTGAAAATCGACACCGCTTCCAGAATACTACTACCCAAAAAACTTTGTGTTTACGCCGAAATAGAATCGGAAGTAGTGTTCTACGCATACGAAAACAAAATAGAAATATGGTCTAAAAAGGTATACGACGATCAAATGGAAATTGATCCCGACGACTATGCCGACTTGGCCGAAGATGTAATGGGAGACGACGTAGATGGAGAATCGTAAATATCACATACCCGTCATGCTGAATGAGTGCCTAGAAGGCCTCCAGCTGAAAGACGACGGTGTTTATGTGGATGTAACTTACGGAGGAGGTGGACATGCCAAAGCAATATTAGAAAGGATTCCAAACGGAAAACTAATCGCTTTTGACCAAGACAACGATGCGCTTAATTCGTTAGAAGACCACGACAACTTAATTTTGGTCAACCATAATTTTCAATTCATCAAGAACTTTCTGAAATATTATGACAACGAAAAGGTTGATGGCATCTTAGCTGACTTAGGGATTTCGTCGCATCAAATTGACGAAGGAGAACGAGGATTTTCGTTTCGGTTCGACGCGGAACTTGATATGCGCATGAACCAAGATCAAGACTTTGACGCCTACGAAATTGTCAATAGTTACTCAGCCGAAGATCTAAGCCGCATTTTTAAACAATACGGCGAAATCCGTTATGCTTGGAAACTGGCCAATAAGATTGTGGCTTATCGCAAAAAAACACCGATTGCTACCACAGGGCAATTGGCTGACCTTACCGAAGAATTTACCATACCGAAACAAAGAAATAAGGAATTAGCCCAACTTTTCCAGGCACTCCGCATAGAGGTTAATGATGAGCTAGGCGTTCTTAAATCACTACTAACCAACTCGTTAGAAAGTTTAAAACCTGGAGCTCGGCTTGTAGTAATGTCATACCACAGCTTAGAAGACAGATTGGTAAAAACATTTATGCAATCCGGAAATTTTGACGGGCATGTAGAAACCGACGCCTTCGGCAGATCAAACCGTCCTTTCAAACTGATTAACCGCAAACCCATAATCGCAACTGAAGCAGAAATCGCACTGAACCCAAGATCGAGAAGTGCCAAACTACGAATAGCCGAACGACTGTGAGCACGAAGTCCAACATATCGAATGAGTCCAGCTCTGGATTTAATAGTTTGAAAGAACTATCCAGCAGCCAAATACTTGGCCTGATTGTATTCATTGGTCTGTTGGCCATTCCGTATGTATACAACTCTCATCAATCCGATAGAAAACACAGACGTTCTGAGAAAGTCAAATCAGAACTCAAAGAGTTACGTGCCGAATACATCACCTTAAAATCAGAAATCGTAGGACAGAACAAGCAATCCGACGTTGCTAAACGACTGTCAGACAAAGGATTAACACCAATATCAGAAGCCCCTGTAGATCTCAACATTGAAGACGATTGAACGTTAAAAAAGACATATTGTGGCGTGTGTTGGTCAGCATTTTAATGTTGACCATTCTTGGTGGGGCAATCGTTTATTCTATTGTTCGAGTTCAATACGCAGAAGGAGATGAATGGCGGGCCATTGGTGACAGTCTACACGTACGCCATCAGCAAATTCCAGCGGTTAGAGGCAGCATATACTCCGATGACGGAAGCCTATTAGCCACTTCGGTGCCCATTTACAAAATCAGCATTGATTTCTCCGTCATTCACGAACACCATCGCGATTCGTTTAAGCGTTACCAATCGCTTTTGGCAGCCAGCATGAGCAAGGTGTTAAAAAACCGCACTGAGCAGGAATATGTAGCCCTTATTCAAGAAGGATATCGGAAAAAAAGAAAATACGTCACGGTAATACGAAACGCTAGTTTCATCCAATCAAAATCGATAAAGTCTCTGCCAATTTTCAGCTCCGGCAGGTACAAAGGAGGCATCTTACTGGAAGAGAGAACCATCCGCAAAAAGCCTTATTACGGTTTGATGCATAGAACCATTGGTTTTATAAACGAAAACCATAAAGGTGCGGGCATTGAAGCCAGCTTCGACGAAATTTTGACCGGGAAAGACGGAAAGTTGGTGGTTCGAAGGCTGACGGGAGGTAACTACAGACCACTTGAGAACGACATGAAAATCAGCGCTCAAGATGGTAAAGATGTTTTCACCACTGTAGATATCCATCTACAAGATATGGTTCATGAAGCCCTGAGCAAAGGCATCCTTAACAACGAAGCAGAATATGGGACGGCTGTTTTACTCGAAGTTAAAACAGGTCAAATAAAAGCAATCGCAAACATCGACAACACCGAAGATGGTTTGACCGAACGATTTAATCACGCTATCGGAACGGGTTACGAACCTGGCAGTACCATTAAGTTGGTCTCGGCTATTGCAGCACTTGAGAATGACGATATTGAGATTGACGATTCTGTAAGGGTTTATAAAGGAAAATACAAATTCTTCGAAAATGACAGCATAGAAGATAGTGGCCACACCAAAGTCGACAACTTGACTTATCAGCAAGTATTCGAGCAATCTTCTAACGTTGGTATTTCTACAATCGCATTTAAAGGTTTTAGGAATGATCCAGATGAATTCATCGCATATTTTGACCAATTACGACTTACTGAACCCTTGCAAACAGGCATCAAAGGAGAAGTCATCCCCACCATACTGCGCCCAGGGAAACAAGGTTGGTCCGGAATGGCAATCCCTTCACTATCAATCGGATACTCTGCAAAAATGAGCCCGTTACATGTGGCCATGTTGTACAACGCGGTTGCCAACAACGGTGTCATGATGCGCCCTTACATCATATCAGGTACAGGCTCTTTTGGCAAAATTGAGACCGAAAATGAACCACACATTAATAACAAAAAGATATGTAGCGCGTCTACACTCCAAGATGTTAAATCCATGCTAGAAGGTGTTGTGATACGTGGTACGGCATCTCAAAAACTTAAAAATCTAACATTCTCCGTTGCGGGCAAAACCGGAACTTCAAGAATATCAGACGACGCCAAAGGCTACTCAAAAGACTATCACAGCAGTTTTGTTGGCTATTTCCCAGCAGACAATCCCAAATACACGCTAATCGTGTTAATCAGCCGGCCTTCAAAAGGACGCATTTACGGTTCTGCAGTTGCCTTGCCTGTTTTTAAAGAAATCGCGCTAAAGATATATGCCAATGCGGTGCATAGAAAGGTGGAACCACTTGACACGGCCCATCTGCCCAGTTTAGTCAGCGCCAAGTACAAATATGTAAAAGCTGCGTGCAAACAGCTAGATGTGCCTTACGATATCGACGCGCGTAACCATGATTACGTTAGGCTAACGCCTGACAACGGCGAGCTGGTTGGAGACGTCGTTCCATTCGCAGATAACACCATGCCTGATGTATCAGGATTTGGGCTTGCGTCTTGCCTTTACTTGTTCGAAAACAAGGGATACAAGATTCAGCATAAGGGATACGGAAAAGTATTCAAACAGTCACCATTGCCTGGCTCCAAGATGGCCAAAGGTAGAACCATTTACCTCGATTTAAGACCGAATCTATGAAGCGACTGATTGACATATTGCCTACAGATTATCCGTATACCCTTTCTGGCAACCCAGAAATTGAAATCGGAGAATTACACATAGACTCTCGTCAAATTAAACCATCAGATGTCTTTATCGCCATAAACGGCACCTTGGTTGACGGACACCGTTTTATAGGGGCGGCAATCGAAAAAGGCGCTACGGTAGTGGTATGTGAAAACCTCCCAACACCACAACCCCAAGAGGTAACCTTTATTCAAACACAAAGCACCATCAACATGGTTGGTTTGCTTGCGTCAGCGTATTACGATCACCCGAGCAAAAAATTAAAACTTGTTGGCGTAACAGGCACCAATGGCAAAACGACGGTAGCCACTTTGTTGCACAAACTATACCTCAAGCTTGGGCACAAATCCGGACTATTAAGCACGGTAGAAAACCGCATAAACGACGAAGTATACGCTTCTACACATACTACACCCGGCGCCATCAATCTCAACAAGTTACTGGCGTTAATGGTGGACGAAGGCTGCTCGTACTGCTTCATGGAAGTGAGCTCGCATGCGATACACCAAAAAAGAATTGGTGGCTTGCGGTTTGAAATGGCGGCGTTCACCAATATTACCCACGACCATTTAGACTACCACAACACCTTTGCCGAGTACCGTGACGTAAAAAAGTCCTTATTCGATCAATTAGGCGCTAACGCCTTTGCCTTAACAAACAAGGACGACAAGAACGGAATGGTCATGGTGCAGAATACCCAAGCAACCAAGTACACATACGCCCTTCACTCCTTCTCTGATTTTAAGGCCCGGATAATTGAACACGATTTTAATGGAATGCTCCTTGAGATTGACCGGAAAGAAGCATGGTATTCTTTGGTGGGCAAATTCAATGCATACAACCTACTGACGGTATACGCTACAGCCTTTATTCTTGGCCAAGAATCTGAAAAAATCATAACCGCACTTACCAGTTTAACTGCCGTAAGTGGCCGGTTCGAATACATCAAAGCGCCCAACAAAGTAGTTGGCGTCATTGATTACGCACATACACCAGATGCACTGCAAAACGTGCTTGAAACCATTAACGCCATACGCTCTAAAAATGAGCAACTGATAACAGTGGTTGGTTGCGGAGGGAATAGAGACCACGACAAAAGACCAATCATGGCTAAGGTGTCGACCGAATTGAGTGATAGAGTCATCCTCACTTCCGACAATCCTAGATCTGAAAACCCCGAAGCCATTTTAGCTGATATGCAAACAGGCATTCCGCCACAGCATTATAAAAAAGTTTTAAAAATAACGGATAGAGAACAGGCTATTCGTGCAGCCTTGAGCCTATCACAGCCAAACGATATCATTTTGATTGCCGGAAAAGGTCACGAAACCTATCAGGAAATAAAGGGTGTAAAACACCCCTTCGACGATAAAGAAATATTCATCAAAAACGCCACTCAAATTTCATAAGCTATGTTGTATTATTTATTCCGCTACCTCGAAGAACATTTTAGTATGCCAGGCGCTGGCGTGTTTGAATTTAGCTCGTTCAGAGCAATTCTAGCCATCATCGTTTCACTGATGATCAGTTTGATTTTTGGCAAAACTTTGATTGAAAAACTGCGCAAAAAACAAGTTGGCGAAACAATTAGAGAGTTAGGACTAGAAGGTCAATCAGAGAAAAAAGGAACACCAACAATGGGTGGGCTCATCATTATTGCAGCCATTCTAATTCCAACCCTGCTTTTTGCCCGTTTACGAAATATTTATGTCATCCTAATGATTGTGACAACCGTTTGGCTCGGACTGATTGGTTTTGTCGACGACTACATAAAAGTATTTAAGAAAGACAAAGAAGGACTAGCAGGTAAGTTCAAAGTAGTTGGACAGCTTGGTTTAGGCCTTATCATCGGACTTGGGCTCTACTTCAATAATGAGGTAGTTGTGCGAGAATTTGTCAATGAAAGTGTAGCGACTACAGAGCAAAAAGCTGCTGCAATTGAAAAATCCGTGAACGATGCGGGTGAAACGGTTTATGTCATTGACACTAAATCAACAGCCACCACGATTCCATTCGTAAAGAGTCACGAATTTGATTACGCAGATTTACTCTTCTTCCTGAGCAAAGAGCAAGCTAAAAAGTATGCATGGATCATATATGTTCTGGTCGTCACCTTTATCATTATAGCCGTATCAAACGGCGCCAACCTAACAGACGGAATTGATGGCCTAGCAGCTGGCACAAGTGCGATTATAGGATTGACACTGGCCGTGCTGGCCTACATATCGGGCAACGCCATTTTTGCCAAATACCTCAACGTAATGTTTATCCCGTTCCAAGGAGAGCTGGTCATTTTTGGGGCTGCCTTTGTTGGTGCATGTATTGGTTTCTTATGGTACAACTCCTACCCCGCCCAAGTATTTATGGGCGATACAGGAAGCCTCGCATTAGGTGGCATCATTGCCGTGTTTGCCATCATGCTTAGAAAGGAATTATTGATTCCTATTCTGTGCGGAATCTTTTTGGCAGAGAACCTATCTGTAGTGCTTCAAGTAAGCTACTTCAAATACACCAAGAAACGTTATGGCGAAGGCCGCCGAATATTCAAAATGTCGCCGTTACACCACCACTATCAGAAACTAGGATACCCAGAACCCAAGATTGTCACACGCTTTTGGATTGTCGGCATCATGCTCGCGGCATTAACCATTATCACTTTCAAACTAAGATAAATTGAGCCAAAGAACAGTCATATTAGGAGCAGGCGAAAGCGGGACAGGTGCGGCAATTTTAGCCAAGCATCTGAACCACGATGTCTTTGTTTCTGACTTTGGAAGTATTCAACCAAAGTATGTGACTGAACTCACGGCGGCCGGAATTGCTTTCGAGCAAGGCAATCACACGGAAGATGACATACTGAATGCCGACTTAGCGGTTATTAGCCCGGGCATTCCAACCAAGGCCCCAATTGTTCAGAAGCTCTTAAATAAAGGCGTCAAGTTGATTTCAGAAATTGAGTTTGGAGCACAACATACCGATGCCACACTCATTGGGATAACAGGTACAAACGGAAAAACAACCACTACCCTACTGACACACCACTTGCTTAACAAGGCTGGATTATCTGTTGGTATTGCCGGCAACATCGGCACCAGTTTAGCCCGACAAGTCATTCAAGATAAACACACGCATTATGTAATTGAATTGAGCAGTTTCCAATTGGACTACATGTTTGACACCAAGCTTGACTATGCCGTTCTGTTAAACATCTCACCTGATCATTTAGACCGGTACAATACCTACCAAGACTACATCGATTCAAAATTCAGGATTACACAAAATCAGACCCAAAGCGACACATTTATTTACTGTGCCGATTCGGAACCAATAACCAACTACTTAAAACTAAATACCGTCCAAGCAAAGTCTATCCCATTTACCTGTCAAGGTGAAGTAGAAGAAGGTGCTTGGGCCGATCAAAACACATTTCACATTCTATTAAATCAACCAAAAATAAAATTCAAAATGGATTTAAATCAACTTACAATTAGTGGGAGACACAACACCTACAATTCAATGGCTGCCTCTATCGTCGCTAGCTCTTTGCTTATCCGAAACGAAGTGATTCGCGAAAGCTTGATGGACTTTAAGAACATTGAACACCGATTAGAGTTTGTTACCGCTGTTAAAGGAGTAGACTACATCAACGACTCAAAAGCAACCAACGTAAATTCTGCTTGGTATGCGCTAGAAAGCATGCAAAAACCAGTGGTTTGGATTGCAGGAGGAATTGACAAAGGGAACGATTATGCCAGCTTAGTACCACTTGTAAAAGACAAAGTGCGCATTCTGATTTGCCTTGGTAAAAACAACATTGCCTTGCACCAAGCCTTTTCAAAACATGTAGACATGATTATTAATGTAACCACAGCCAAAGAAGCTGTTCAGGTTGCCAATGGTATGGCATTTAAGAACGAAGCCGTTCTATTATCCCCTGCCTGCGCAAGTTTTGATCTTTTTGAAAGCTATGAAGATCGAGGAAGACAATTTAAATACGAAGTCCGCAACTTATAGCAGACAATGATTAAGTGGATACGCAATAACATCAAAGGCGACCAGCTGATTTGGTTTGTCGTCATTTTGCTCTCCCTCTGGGGGGTGTTGGCTATTTACAGCTCAACATGTTCATTAGCGTACAAAATGCAAGGTGGCAACACGGAGTATTATTTAATAAAGCACGTCGGAATCTTACTAATGGGGTTATTTCTGATGTGGCTTACACATATGGTTGATTTTCAATACTACTCCCGACCAGCCAAATACCTGATATACCTTGCCATTATCTTGCTTATTTATACCTTGTTTTTTGGCAACGACTTAAACAACGCCAAAAGATCTATCACAATTCCGGGCATTGGATTATCCTTCCAATCTTCGGATTTTGCCAAGGTGGCATTGGTGATGTACATCGCTCAATTTTTATCCAAAAGACAAGAGGCCGTTGACGATTTTAAGAAGACATTTTTGCCCGTATTGGTTGTCATTGTCGTTGTATGTGCCTTAATTGGAGTTGCGGATTTATCCACCGCTGCTGTCCTTTTCGCTACATCGATGCTGCTGCTTTTTATCGGCCGAATATCCGCCAAACATCTTTTTGCACTGTTTGGTACGGGCACAATAGTTATCGGCATTTTAATATTCGCCATACTCAAGTCTGACACTAATATTGGAAGAGTCGCCACCTGGAAATCGCGGATAGAAAACTACGTACAAGTGATGGGCGGTGACGAAACCGCAGAATCTTACCAAAACCAACAAGCCAATATCGCAATTGCCAATGGTGGACTTACCGGCAGAGGGCCAGGCAAAGGCGATCAAAGAAATTTTTTACCGCTAGCCTTTTCCGATTTCATTTACGCCATAATTCTGGAAGAATACGGACTCTTAGGCGGTCTTTTCGTCATGGGCTTATACCTAACCTTAATGTGGCGGGCTGTGCTCATTGTAGTGCATTCGCCCAAGGCTTTTGGTGCGCTACTGGCCATTGGGCTGTCTTTCACCCTGGTTATACAAGCCTTTATGAATATGGGTGTTGCAGTGCATTTGTTGCCAAATACAGGTTTGCCCTTACCATTCATAAGCATGGGTGGAACCAGTCTGCTCTTTACCAGTTTGGCTATGGGTATCATATTAAGCGTAAGTCGTTTTTCGAATCAAAAAATAGAAACAGAAGATGAAGCCTAAATTGAGTTTTTTAATTTCGGGTGGAGGTACTGGCGGTCATATATTTCCGGCGATTGCCATCGGCAAAGCCCTTCAGGCCAGTTACCCTGATGCCCATATAAAATTTGTTGGGGCAAAAGATAAAATGGAGATGCAAAAAGTCCCAGAAGCAGGCTTCGACATTTCTGGCTTATGGATTAGCGGTATAGATAGAAAGTTAAGTATGCGGAATTTTGTATTTCCTTTCAAACTGATATCTAGTATATTTAAATCGTATGGGATTATAAAAAAGAACAAGCCGGACGCTGTAATAGGTGTTGGCGGATTTGCCAGCGGACCTTTGTTGTTTGTTGCCAACTTGCTCAAAATTCCTACGCTGGTACAAGAACAAAACAGCTACCCAGGCATAACAAATAAATTACTGGCGAGTAAGGCAAACAAGATATGTGTTGCCTTTGATGGGATGGAGCGATTTTTTGCCAAAGACAAAATTGTTATTACAGGAAATCCAATTCGCGAACAACTGCTTACTTGTCAAAAAACCAACGGACAAGCAAAAGCGCACTTTGAACTACAAGACGTGCCAACGATACTGATTATTGGAGGTAGTCTTGGCGCACGTACCATAAATCAAGCCATAGAAAAAAACCTCAATCTGCTGCGTGAGCAAGGCGTTCAAATTCTATGGCAGACAGGTAAGTCATTCACCACAACCAAAGAGGTTTACGGAAAACAAACTGCCTTTATCACAGAAATGGACATGGCCTACAAAGCTGCAGATCTTGTCATATCAAGAGCCGGTGCTTCAAGTTTATCGGAATTAAGCGCCTTAGGGAAGGCGTGTATACTGGTGCCTAGTCCAAATGTTACAGAAGACCATCAAACCAAAAATGCGATGGCTTTGGTCAGCAAAAATGCCGCTGAAATTGTTAAAGATGCAAACGCAGAGCAAGATCTAATTCCAACAGCGTTAAACCTGATGGTTAACAAAACCAAGTTAGCAGAACTTGAGAAAAACATCCTTTCTCTGGGTCGGCCAAATGCGACGGATGCGATTATTAAAGAAATTGAAAAACTAATCGTCGATTGAAGTTAAGTCAGATACATAGCGTCTTTTTTATTGGCATAGGTGGCATTGGCATGAGTGCCTTAGCCAGATATTTTCATGCTATAGGGAAAGAAGTATTTGGTTACGACAAAACGAAGACCCACATTACTGAGGCACTATCTGCCGAAGGAATATCCATAGCGTTTCAAGATGAAACGGATTGGGTTAACGCCAAACTTAAAGACACGAATAAGGAGGCGGTTCTAGTCATTTACACACCGGCTATTCCGCAAACGTCAGTAATAAAAAAGTATGTTTCTGACTCCGGTTATCACCTTATCAAAAGATCGGAGGCACTTGGCTTAATAACACAAAACACTACGAATCTTTCTATTGCTGGCACCCATGGCAAAACAACCACATCTTGTTTGCTATCTCATATTTTAACTACAGCGCACATACCGCATGTGGCATTTTTAGGCGGGTTGGCCAGCAACTATAACAGTAATTACTGGAACAGCCTCGAAGAATCGGGGAACGGCATTAGTATAACTGAGGCCGATGAATTTGACCGATCCTTTCTCACCCTAAGACCAAAGTATGCCGGTATTACAAACATGGACGCCGACCACCTTGACATCTACGAAAAGAAGGAACACTTAACAGAATCCTTTGTTGCTTTTGGCGATTTGGTTGATGACAATGGTCAGCTGTTTGTGCAAGCAGACAATCAAAAACACTTTACAAAACCGATAACAACCTATGGCATTGAGCAGGGCCGAATTAGTGGCCGCAATGTGCACATCCATGAATCGACCTTTGTGTTTGACCTCTATCTTGAAACCAACGTCTATAGACATTTAAAACTGGGTATTCCTGGAAAGCACAATGTTGAAAACGCAGTAGTGGCTGCAGCCATTGCCACTCAGGTTGGTGTTAACGAACAACAACTTCGTGTAGCCCTTGAAAGCTTTAAGGGTGTAAAACGTCGATTTGAATACATCGTTCAAACAGAAAACTTGGTTTACATTGATGACTATGCGCATCACCCGACGGAGTTAAATGCGATTATTTCAAGCGCCAGACAGCTATATCCGAACAAAAAACTAACAGGCATATTTCAGCCCCATTTATACACCCGCACAAGAGATTTTATGGCTGAATTCGCCAAGAGTCTTTCTGCCCTTGATGAGGTAATCTTGTTAGATATATACCCTGCACGCGAGTTACCAATAGAAGGTATTTCGAGCGCTGTATTGTTAGAACACATTACCACAAAAAAATCCTTGGTATCCAAAACTGAGGTTGTGGAGACGATTAAAAAAAACACCCCAGAGGTATTACTAACACTGGGCGCCGGAGATATTGACACCCTAGTTCAACCAATTAAATCAACCCTAATCGAAATATGAAAAAGTTTTTGATTCGTTGGGTGGTACTGGGGCTGGGTATAATCGGCATCGTAGTTCTGTTCTTTATTTTCAAAAAAGACAGAACCAGTCAAATTTGTCAAGAATTTGAAGTTGAATTTAGAGACAATGCCACACCTTTTTTAACCAAGTCAGAAATTCAAGAATATCTTGTCAAAGACACCATCAAGTTTGTTGGCAAGCGTATTGATAAAATTGATTTAAGTAGGATTGAGTCTGCGTTGAACCTCAACCCATACATTCAAACAGCAGACTGTTATATTAAAATGAATGGCCTTTTGGTCATTGACATTTTACAAAAAACACCCGTTTTACGGGTTATGCCTAACCAAAAATCGAGTTATTACCTTGATCAAAACGGCGACCCGTTTCCTTTGTCTATGAGGTATACAGCCGACGTAAAAGTGGCTACTGGGTATATAACGCCAAGTTTGAACAGTAAACTGTACACATTCACGTCGTATGTTAATCAGTCTCCCTTCTGGAACTCCCTTATTGAACAGATATTTGTCAGACCCAATGGTGATTTAATCTTCACTACCCAGATGGGTGGACACGAAGTAGTAGTGGGTGATAACGATAGGTTAAAACAGAAGCTTAAAAAACTTGAACAGTTTTACCAACGTGCATCAACTAACCTCGGTTGGGAAAAATATCGAGAGATAAACCTGAAGTTTAAAGATCAAGTAATTTGTAAAAAGTAGCATGGCTGAAAACAAAATCATAGTAGGATTAGACATTGGAACCACCAAGATCTGTACGATTGTAGGTCGTATGGGTGAATATGGAAAGGTTGACATTTTAGGATTAGGTCAAGTGCCTACCAATGGAGGTGTAACTCGTGGTGTTGTTTCAAACATTGACAAAACGGTTAACGCCATTATCGAATCATCAGCACAAGCTTCTAAAAACTCAAACGTAGACATCAATCGTGTTCATGTCGGTATTGCCGGTGCGCACATCAATAGTTTACAACACAAAGGTATGATTATTCGAAATGATGCCGAAATAGAAATTTCTCAGGAAGACCTTGACAAACTTGAGCAAGACATGCACAAGCTATCCGTTAATCCTGGCGACAAGATAATTCACGTTTTACCTCAAGATTTTACCGTTGATAATGAACCTGGCATTGTTGATCCAATTGGCATGGCTGGTGTAAAGCTAGAAGGCAACTACCATATTATCACAGGTCAAATTACTGCAGCAAAAAATATTTACAAATGCGTTGAGAAATCAGGCATTAAAGTTTCTGAACTCACCTTAGAGCCTTTGGCTTCAGCCCATTCTGTATTGAGTGATGAAGAACTTGAGGCGGGTGTTGCTTTGGTAGATATAGGTGGTGGAACAACAGACGTTGCCATCTTCCATGAAAACATTATACGACACACAGCAATTATTCCTTATGGTGGTAACATCATTACCGAAGACATAAAGGAAGGTTGTAACGTGATGAAAAACCAAGCCGAGTTGCTAAAAACTCGTTTTGGATCAGCATTGGCAGATGAATCAACTGAAAATGAAATCGTTTCTATACCCGGCCTTCGAGGACGCGAGCCGAAAGAAATTTCTGTAAAAAATCTTTCGATGATTATCAACGCAAGGGTTGCAGAAATACTTGAGTTGGTGTATTACGAAATCAAATCAAGTGGTTTAGAAAAGAAACTGGTTGGCGGAATTGTGATTACAGGTGGTGGCGCATTACTTAAGAATGTGACACAACTAGCAGAATATATAACGTGTTTGGATGCGCGTATTGGCTTCCCCAACGAACACTTAGCCAAAGGACTAGTAGAAGAGGTAAAAAGCCCGATTTACGCAACAGCCGTTGGTTTGGTACTGAAGGGGTTGCGCGAAAATTCTGAAGCATACAACAACTTTATGGCTGAAGAAGAAGTGGCTGTAGAGATTGATTATGCTGAAATGACTGCGGAAGACAAAGACCGTACGATCAAAGCGGAAAGAAGAGAACATTTCTTTACCAAGTTTAAAGCATGGCTAAAGGATGAAAGTGACATTAAAGATTTCTAGATAAAAGCGCATGAATTTTAAAGTAGACTTACCTAAAGACAAATCCTCAATAATCAAGGTTATTGGTGTTGGTGGCGGTGGCGGAAACGCTGTAAATTATATGTATGAACAGGGCATCTCTGGTGTCGACTTTTTCATCTTTAATACCGACAACCAGGCTTTAGAAATGAGTCTTGTTCCAAATAAAATTCAAATAGGTAACGAACTTACCGAAGGTCGTGGTGCTGGATCTAACCCAGAAGTAGGTAAACATGCTGCAGAAGAAAGTCTTGAAGACATTATAGAATCGTTGGGTGTGAACACCCAAATGGTGTTTGTAACCGCAGGAATGGGTGGAGGAACCGGTACTGGAGCCGCCCCTGTAATTGCCAAAGCGGCTAAAGACATGGGTATTTTAACTGTGGGTATTGTCACCACCCCATTTAGCTTCGAAGGCGGCAAAAGAGTCACTGCAGCTGAAACTGGATTGGCAGAAATGCGCGAAGTTGTTGACTCCTTATTGGTGATTTCAAACGACAGAATTAAAGACATGTACGGTAATCTAAAAATTACCGAAGCGTTTTCATACGCTGATAATATTTTAACTACGGCCGCTAAAGGTATTGCTGAGATTATAACCATAGCGGGTAGTATAAACGTAGACTTTGAAGACGTTAAAACGGCCATGACGAACAGTGGTGTGGCCATATTGGGTAATGGCATTGCTGAAGGAGACGACAGAGCAACACGTGCTGCTGAATTGGCGTTAAACTCACCATTGCTAAACGACAATAAAATAACTGGTGCGAGCGACTTGCTTATAAACATCTCTTACGGCGATGAAGAAGCGAGGATGGATGAATATGCCGCAATCAATGAGTTTTTCCAAGAACAAGCCGGGATGGATGCCAATTTAAAATGTGGTTTGTGTTACGACGAGTCTTTGGGAGCTAAAGTATCGGTAACCATTATTGCTACTGGATTCCACAAAGCAGAAAACCGGTATATCGGCGTTGAACAGATAGTTGAAGAAGAAGAACACATTATTGAAGCTGCTTCCTATACGCCAGAGGAAACAGAAGCAACTCAAGAGACAACAAAACAGAAACAAACATCCATTTTCGACATTATTAATAGCGAGGAAGAGGATGAAGATGAAATAAGGATTGCAAATACGAAGGTTGAAGAGATGAAAGAACGCATCGTTAAGCTTAAGGAATTAAGCAAAACGGCGAACTCTCAAGAAGGAATGGAAGAATTAGAAAACGTGCCTGCCTATAAACGCAGAGGTGTTAAACTAAACCAGACCCTGCACTCTTCAGAAACGGATATATCGCGTACATCGTTGGTAGATGAACCTGATAGCAAGCCAGAAATTAAAACGAATAATAGCTTTCTACATGATAATGTAGATTGATACGAGTTTGACTACACATGCGACTTGAACAGGGGGACGCTAGCATTTGAGAAAATGTTTTTGTACCCCCTTTCTTTAATCAAGAATTGAGGGATTGAAGAATTGAGGGATTGAAGAGGAACTGTGATGATTGAAGCTAAAAATAAGAAATTGAGACGGTGGCGTATTTACAAAACCGTTTAAATACTTTAACTACACATGCGACTTGAATAGGAGGACAAGATCATTTGAGAAAATGTTTTTGGGCCTCCTTTCTTTATTTAAGGCCGGCATGAATTGATAGTTGATAGTTGATAGTTGATAGTTGATAGTTGAAAATTATGACATTCAATCCTTCAGTCATTCAATCAGTCAGACATTCAAACATTCAAACATTCCGACATTCAGACATTCAATCCTTCTGTCATTCAATCCTTCAGACATTCAGACATTCCGACATTCAATCCTCAAGCAAGACCAATAGGAATTAGGTTGAGCAATAATTGAAATTTGAAAGTTGAAAGTTGAGAGTTAGGACCTTAAATCCCTCAATCCCGCAACCCTTCAATCCCTCAGACATTCAAACATTCCGACATTCAGACATTCAGACATTCAGACATTATCCTTCGTATTCACCAAATTCATGGCCATACCGATTCCGCGAAAAACCATTTCTTCAATGCCCTTTTTCATCTTAGCGTACAACGGTGGCAAATCGGCTTGTTCTGATTCGGTCCACTCACCGAGCACGTAATCGATCTGTTGGCCGTTTGAGAATTCGGCGCCGATACCAACGCGTAACCTTGGATACTTGGAACCGTTTAATACTTCCTGAATACTCTTTAATCCGTTATGTCCACCATCGCTACCTTTACCACGCATGCGTAGCGTTCCAAATGGCAAATTCAAATCGTCGGTAACTATCAATATTTGATGTGGTTGGACTGATAACTTCTTCATCCAAAACTGTAGTGCATTACCACTTAAGTTCATGAAGGTGTCTGGTTTTAAAAAGTGCAAATTTCTGCCTCTATAGCGATGCTTGGCGTATGAACCAAACCGCTCTTGCGTAAACTCAAAATCATATTGATCTGCCAAATAGTCTAGAAAGCCAAAGCCTACATTATGCCTTGTGTTGGCGTATTTATCGCCAATGTTACCCAACCCTACTATTAAATATTTCATGCGTTCTCTGCGGCTTTAAAAGACGGATAAATGGAAGCCAGCAAGCCAAGCAAGCTTATCACAAACACCACGCCTACCAAATCTAACGGGTTTAATCGAACAGGGAAGTATTCAACGAAGCTCCCTTCTAAAGGCACAATGCCATAAGCGTCTTGTATCCATACAAACCCTACGCCTATTACTAAACCAACAATTATACCAACCCAAGTAATTAACATGCCTTCGCTCAGAAAGATGTTGCGTATGGTATTGGCCGGTGCGCCCATGCTTCTCAATATTTGGATATCTTTCTTTTTCTCTAACACCAACATGGTAAGTGCCCCAATGGTATTAAAAGCAGCAATAAGAACCACTAACGTTAGAATGGCAAACGTCGCCCATTTCTCAGTTTTAAAGACTTTGTACGCCGCTTCATTCTGTTCGCTTCTATTTCTTACCAGAAAGTTATCTCCAAGAATCTCTTTTAAAGATTCATAGGTTTCAGAAATCTCATCCTCATCGACTTTAACCTCCAAACCACTCACTTTGCCTGGCACGTCGAACAACCTTTGCACTAAGGGTAACGAAGCAATGATCAAGTCCTTGTCCCCATCATCGTTTAAAGCAATCACGCCAGAAGGGATTACGTATTGCAAATTGAGTGAAGCATCTGGATTGAGCTGATTATAGGTAACTCCTTTTTTGGGTACAAACAGTGTGGCTTTGGTTTGAATGCTTTCTAGATTGATGTTTAAACTTGACGATATCGCACTGCCAAACACAGCAAATTCGTTTCCGTTCTTTTGAAGTCCGTAGTTGCCATACACAATGAATGTATCCACATTGGTAACAGATTTAAACGCCGGATCCACACCTTTAATTTTGGCAATTTCTTGTGCATCTCCATAACGGACAACGACGTTGTCTTCTAACGTGTTTGAGATTTTTGTTATTCCAGGAACTTCCTTAATTAAGTCCCGAATTGAATCTGCTTTAAATGTTTTGGCAAACCTTGCTTCAATTTTTATATCAGGATCAAAAGAGTCGTCCATGCCCTTTACCAAACCCTCTAAACCATTAAGGAACGAAAGAATGATAATCATCACGGCTGTGCCTACTGTAAAAATCAGTACCGAAATAGCCGAAATAATATTAATGGCATTGGTATTCTTTTTTGAAAATAAATACCGCTTCGCTATGAACCCAACCATATTCATCTGACCTAATCGTCTTTCTTGATCTTGTTGAGTAATTCTTCTATACGCGCAGCACGATCTATCCTATCGTCAGCATAAAACTGCACTTCAGGTATTTTACGCATATGGTTTTTGAGTTTCTGAGCCAGATAATGCCTTATGGTAACCTTGTTGTCTTGAAGAATTGCAAGATCCTTGTCTTTATCTTTAGAATTTAAAAAGCTTAAAAAGACCTTCGCTAACCCAAAATCAGGCGTTACCTCAACTTCCAATACCGTAACCATTACCCCTGGCAATAATTGTTTGGCTGCAGAGTCAACGATTTCGCCTAAATCCTTTTGCAACTGCTTTCCTAATTTGTCTTTTCTACTCAATGTTTTTTGAATCTTTTGCAAAGCTACGGTTTTATTGTTTTTCTTTTTTTGTGGTTCTATTGAAGGTTTAAGCGCATTTCACTACGCGTCATTCAGGGTGCAGCGAAGAATCTCTTTTCTTTGATTAGGCTTAAGGGCTAGACTTTAGTTGATAGTTGATAGATGATAATTGATAGTTGTCGTCGCTTAGGCTTGCCAGCCTTCTGTTCTTCCATTAGGCTTATCAGCCGCCTCACCTTCTATTAGGCTTATCAGCCTTCAAGAATTCGTCGATTAGGCTTATCAGTCCGCCAGTAGTCGGACAAGCTCTATAACCGATTTTCATTTTTGAGACCAAAAACGAAACAAACGTGTCCGCCCAACGGCGGAAAGTCTTACCAAAAATATGCTCCCTAACACACAGGCCAGCGCCTCCCCCGCATTTTTGGTGGACCAACGCTCTTGTTCAGCTTCAGGTAAATATAACAGCGATACGAAGTGCGGGTGGCCAAAAATAATCGGCGATGTGCGAAGGCGGGTTTTGGTGGCCTAGATGAGGTGGAGGGTTGAGCGTACCAAAACGAAGGGCTTATTATTTTTAAGGCTTTTCTTGTTTCGTTCTTTTTGCCTAAAAAGAATGAAATCCTGGGTTATAGGGCTGGAAAGCCCTTAGCGACCACCCCAATCGAAACATTTCATCCCAAAAACAAAACCTTCCATCGGAAAACCCAAAAATAAACCACCAAAAAGGTGATATATTTGTGATATCAATTTAATATCATCTATGGAAAAAACATTTAAGCCCCTTTCTGGTTACCTCATGCTCTTCGTTTTATTGGTCGGCCCAATCGCTATCGCTTTTGGTATACTGATAAAAAACCCAATCCCTGTTATTATTGGTGCACTTGCCTTTTTGTTAATGGTTGGCGGATTCAATATTGTGAGCCCAAACGGTTCGGCAGTATTAACCCTGTTTGGCGCGTATAAAGGCACCATTCGCGACAATGGCTTCTTTTGGGTTAACCCATTTTTTAAGCGACAAAAAATTTCTTTACGGGCACGTAACTTAGATACACCTCTTATTAAAGTGAACGACAGCATTGGTAATCCAATCAAAATTGGTGCTGTAGTGGTGTGGAAGGTCAAAGAAACGTACAAAGCGGCATTCGATGTAGATGACTATCAAAACTTTGTGAACATTCAAAGTGAAGGGGCTATCAGAAAATTGGCAGGAGCGTATCCGTATGATGATTTAGAAGACGAACACAACGGCAAAGCAAATCATCTGACATTGCGAAGCGGTGGTGTTGAAATAGATGAAAGATTAGAAGAGGCATTGACCCGTCGGTTAGAAATTGCCGGTATTGAAGTAATCGAAGCACGAATTAGTTAATTGGCATACTCTGAAGAAATAGCAAGCGCCATGCTTCAACGCCAGCAAGCTACCGCCATTATTGCCGCGCGTAAAAAAATTGTCGAAGGCGCCGTACTTATGGTTGATGATGCCCTGGCTCAATTGAGTGCTCGAGAAATTGTTGAATTGGATCAAGACAAAAAAGCCGCGATGGTCAGTAATTTACTTGTGGTTTTGTGTTCTGACAAAGCAGCAAATCCAATCATTAATGCAGGAACTCTTCATAATTAAGCCATGGATAGATACGTTATTTTAGAAAAGAAATTATTTGAAAAAACCCCAGCGTTTGAAAAGAGAATTAATGACTTTCATCGCAAAGGTTACAAAGCTGTTAACATGGCCCTTAGCCAAGGAGGTTATGCAGTATTAATGGAAAAAGTGAGTTAAGTGGGAAATAAAAAAGCATTCGCTTTACGTATGGACGAAAAAATGTTAGCCGCCGTTGAAAAATGGGCGGCTGACGAGTTTAGGAGCACCAACGGGCAGATTGAATTTTTGTTAAGCGAAGCCTTAAAAAAAGCAGGTCGAGCCCCAAAGCCCAAAAAAGGGTAAGGTTGATAACGCCTCAATAGCTTTTGCATCGCCTTGCGTTTGCAAGCCATTGTGTCACAAAACCTTGCAAATTGCGATTTTAATGCAGCGTTTTGATACCTTTGGGTGTTTAGCCCTTAAAGGTTTCAAGTGAAAATTGTAAGTCTTCAAACTAATGTTTATAGCGCATAGCACCCTTCGGGATGCTACGACGCTATGCACTAACCGTTACACAACATAAATGACAATTAAGGAGATAGACAGAATAATTGAAATGGCATGGGAGGACAAAACACCTTTCGAAGCTATTAAAATACAGTTTGGATTTACAGAAGCCGATGTTATTAAATTAATGCGTAAAGAGCTGAAAGAAAGTTCTTTTAAGCGCTGGAGAAAGCGTGTTAATAGTGGTTTCAGTAGTAAGCACTTAAACAAAAGAAGCGAAGAAATCAAGCGATTTAGGTCTTCGAGACAAAAAAGCATTTCGAATAATAAAATTTCAAAACGATAGAATTTCCAACTAACATAAACGACATAAACCAGCGCATTTCTTTAATAAACCCCAAGTTATATGCGAAAACAAGAAATTTTGGAGACGGTGCGGTAACCAAGCTTAGTCCATATATTTCTCGCGGTGTTATTTCTACAAGACAGGTTTATGAACATATTAAGTCTCTTGACACCCCTTGGCATGAGGCAGAAAAACTTGTCCAAGAACTTACGTGGAGAGATTATTGGCAGCAAGTATGGATAGTAAAAGGTGATGCCATTCATACCGCCTTAAAAAATTCTCAAAAACAAATTTCAAATTACCAAATTCCACAAGCAATAATTGATGCATCTACGGGAGTTGATGCGGTAGATGCAGCCATTGTAGCTCTCTACAACTCCGGATATATGCATAATCATATGCGTATGTATGTTGCATCTATTTGCTGTAATGTCGCAAAATCGCATTGGCTAGAACCTTCCAGATGGTTGTATGCAAATCTTTTAGATGGAGATATTGCAAGCAATCAATTAAGTTGGCAATGGGTAGCAGGTGCTTTCTCTAACAAGAAGTACTATGCTAATCAGGATAATATCAATCATTTCTTTAGTAACTCGCAGAAGAAAACCTTTTTGGATATAGATTATGCATGTTTTGACAACATCAAAATTCCTAAAATCTTATGTGAAACTATGCCCCTAGAAATAATTACTCAATTATCAGAACTCAAAAATTTATTGCATTTAGAAGATCAAGATTCTTTAATCTATAATTATTATAATTTAGATCCTTCGTGGCATAAGGGAGAGAAATTTCAACGCATTCTACTTCTAGAGCCTTCGATATTTAAGAAGTATCCTGTAAGTTCAAAATGCATCAATTTTGCCATTGAGTTATCACAAAATATACCTAACATAAAAATCTATGTTGGGGAGTTTGAAGAACTTTTAAACCAGATAAGTTTGGAGAAAATACATTATAAGGAACACCCATTAAACACTAATTACAAGGGAGTTGAAGAGCCAAGAGATTGGCTAACCAATGTTAATGGGTACTTTCCTTCATTTTTCTCTTTCTGGAAAAAATGTAAAAAAGAACTTATGCAATGAAGAAACAACACCTTCCATAAAAGATATGTCTTACATGTGAACGTCCTTTTAGCTGGCGTAAAAAATGGGCTAAAGATTGGGAACATGTAAAATACTGCAGTGAAAAATGTAAACGCAACGAAGTACATGCAAGCCATTAATATTATTTTTCCTCATCAGCTATTTCTAAATAGTCCGCTTTTAGAAAACAATAATGAAATATACCTTATTGAAGAATTTCTCTTCTTTAAGCAGTACAAATTCCACAAACAGAAAATTGCTTTCCATAGAGCCTCTATGAAAGCTTACCAAAATTATCTTCAAGGTTTAAACTTAACGGTTCATTATATTGACTCTTATAATGTACTGTCTGACATAAGGCAGTTTCATCAAGAAATCAAGACTAAAAATATTCAAACAGTAAATCTTATAGAACCTACCGATAATTGGTTGGAGCAGCGAGTTGAATCACTCTCCGCTACGTGTAACATAAATACTTATACAAATCCACAGTTCCTGAATAGTAAAGAAGATTTAGCTGGTTTTTTTAGAAAAGAGAAAAAGGCCTTTTTTCAAACTACCTTTTACAAGCAGCAACGTAAAAAGTTAGGCATTTTAATGGATGAGGAACAAAAACCACTTGGCGGAAAATGGACTTATGACAATGAAAACAGAAAAAAATATCCAAAAAATAAATTACCCCTAGCAGTAAATTTTCCAGACAGTTCAGAGGTGTGGGACGAAGCTATTCATTACACCATGAATAAGTTTTCTAAAAACCCCGGAAGCCTCTCATATGAACGATTATATCCCATAACGCATAAGGAAGCGAGTGATTGGCACGAGCAATTCTTGACGTACCGGTTTTATGACTTTGGAATATACGAAGATGCTATTGTGAAAGAATCTTCAATTCTTAATCATAGTATTCTTTCACCTCTTTTGAACGTTGGACTGATTCTACCCACGGAAATAATAAAACGTACTCTTTCATTTGCTAATGAGGAAGATATTCCTATAAACTCAACCGAGGGTTTCATTCGACAAATAATTGGCTGGCGCGAATTTATCCGAGGAATGTATATTTGTAAAGGCAGCTATTCTCGAACCAGAAATTTTTGGGGATTCAAAGGTAAAATTCCAAAATCATTTTACGATGGCACCACAGGCATTGATCCTATAGATCAGACAATTAAAAAAGTACTTCAAACAGGCTATTGTAATCACATAGAACGGCTAATGATTTTGGGAAACTTTATGCTCCTCTGTGAATTTGATCCAGATGAAGTTTATCGTTGGTTTATGGAATTATTTATTGATGCCTATGACTGGGTAATGGTTCCAAATGTATATGGCATGTGTATGTTTGCAGATGGAGGAACATTTGCCACTAAACCCTATATCGGAGGCTCTAACTACATCAAAAAGATGAGTAATTACCCAAAGGGTGAATGGGAGCAAATTTGGGACGGTTTGTTTTGGCGTTTTGTTATGAAGCATGAAGATTTTTTTCGTACAAATCCAAGAACATCTATGTTATGCTTTTCACTTAATAAAATGTCAGATGAAAAAAGAGAAAACCATATTCAAAATGCACAGTTGTTTATCAATAGTAAATTAAACGTTGTGTAACAATGTATATAAGCCATTAAAACGGCTCATATACTAAACGTTATATGTAAGCAACTAATCAGTAGAAGTTTAATCTATTTTGAAGATTTATTGTTAATAGAGTATTAAGCAATATAAATTCCTACAGAATGAATCGAATCGAATTAATTGAAAACCAAATTCTTGAATTTAGAAATAGTCTGACAAACCATGAATTATATTATCATTTCAATGATGTAGAGGATATAAAGGTATTCATGGAAAAACACGTATATGCTGTTTGGGATTTTATGTCACTTTTGAAAGCTCTTCAAAAAAAGTTAACATGCGTTTCACTTCCTTGGAAACCATCTAAAAATCCTAAAACTGCTCGATTTATAAATGAAATAGTTTTAGGTGAAGAAAGTGATATTAATGAAAACGGTTTACCAAAAAGCCATTTTGAAATGTATATAGAGGCCATGGATGAAGTAGGTGCTGATATTAACAAAATTTCTGATTTAATGAATTCAATAGATTCTTTAGAAGATATATCAGGAAAACTATTGATCGCAGATTTAGAGAAAGCCGAAAAAGAATTTTTAGAATTTACTTTTAAAATTATCCAAACTAATCAATCACATAAAATTGCCGCTGCATTCACTTTTGGAAGAGAAGACTTGATCCCTGACATGTTTTTAGAAATAATAAATAAGTCAAACAGTGACCAAGAAAATAAATACCCAAAACTGACATATTATCTTAACAGACATATTGAAGTGGATGGAGATGAACATGGACCTTTATCACTTGAAATGATTTCCGAGCTCTGTGGCGATAATGAAAGCAAGTGGAATGATGTTCTAAATATTTCAATTGAAGCATTGAAAAGACGAATAAATTTATGGGATGAAATAGCAAGTCGTATAAAAAGGAATAAACTAACAGCTGCTATAGCATAAAAATGGGAAGCCAGCATATAACAATGTATAATCAAGTAATCACTCCTTCGTCGTGACTCCTGATATACATAATCCGTTAGGCAAAATATCAGACTTAATAGAATATGAATATATTAATTAAACTTTACCAAATTTTTCTATCTGAATACGCCAAACAGCGGATTGAAAAAACAATACTATATGTTGCGTTATTTGGCTTTTTTATTCACTTAATTTTAATTTACTTATCAAAATTTGGTATAGTAAATTTGTCTTTAGAATCGGAATTATTTAAAAATCCGATATCGGCAATTTACACCCCATTCTCATTTATACTTGTTTATGAAGTTTACTTATTAATCTATTACTTACCAAAATCATTTACCACCTACATAACTAAACAGTATGAAATTATAACACTTATAATTATCCGAAAATTATTTA
Organism: uncultured Bacteroidia bacterium; assembly: GCA_905478335.1. Classification (GTDB taxonomy): domain Bacteria; phylum Bacteroidota; class Bacteroidia; order NS11-12g; family UBA9320; genus UBA987. The sequence goes on from CAJQIC010000033.1 coordinate 57,866, forward strand.
AAGATTTATCTGCTCTTGAACTGTCATCAGATTGGTTTGAAATAAAAGGAGATTTGCAATTTACCTATGATATCTTGGCTTCAGTTATTCTTTTCCATCTGATTTTTCAGTTTCAAAAACAAGGAATGCAAAAATCAACGCAACAAAAGGACAATAAATTAAAAATTGAAAGATTCATTCGCAGAAAGAAAATAACTGCCGTTGTTTTAGTTCCAATATTTTTTACGATGGCTTTGGTTACACTTTTTAATTGGACATCAGATATTTCCTTTACTTCAAACAAGTTGCCCAGTTTTGAAACGGTTAATAATTTATTCTTTGACGAATTTTTCACCGTTCTGATATTAGTGGATGTCGTTCTCCTGTTAATTTCCTTCTTTTACACAGATAAATTTCACAAAATAATAAGAAATTCTGGTTTTGTAGTTTCAACAATTTTAATCCGTATGTCATTCGGAGTAAGTGGGTTAATAAGTACAATTTTAATTGTAGTAGCTATCCTGTTTGGATTAGCAATAATAATAATCCATAATAAATATGAAAAAAATACTTTGCCTAACAACGTGTAAAATGTCAGCCTAATGTTTACCACTTAAGAGATAAAGTTAAGTAACAGTTTATTATCTTGAAAGACGTCTTTCAAGGCTTTATCAAATCTTAAAAAGTAAATAATAATGGGAAAAGTAGGAA
>CAJQIC010000034.1 GCA_905478335.1 uncultured Bacteroidia bacterium
CTTCCCTTCTTTTGCTGAAGAGTTTGATGGCGCCTATGAGGAAACCAAGAACTGGCTAAAAGATAAGGACGGCACATGGAACTCAAACGACGGTATTGGCGTTAATGGCAACTGGGTAATACGCGCGATTGCGCAACAGGACCTGTAGAAATTTTGAATGTTTAATTCTTAATGTTTAATAATTAAGTGGTTAGACTAGTTTCAATGAGAATCGTCCATGAATAAGAATCCGATTGTTGACGAATAGTTCGTTAAAAAGGACCGTACGACATTGCCTAACATACAGCGTGTATAGGAAATCATTCGAACTGCTTATCCCGAAATAGAAGATACCAATGCATGGAGCAGCCCAACCTTTCATATTTAATGGCTATATGGCTTCTTGCTTCATGAATACTACAAAGCACGAGAACTTAATGTCTCACCAAAGAACGTAAATAAACAAAACCATTGGTTTGTTAAAAGGAGACTGTTGTTTTGGCCTGGATGAAATTGACGGATGGAGAATAGACTCTCTTAAAGAGTTCTCAGGGGTATTATCAGACTCATGAGTAACGCTAGAACACATCCTACATAAGAACAACGTGTTGATTTACTAAGATCATTTTAGAAACGGACTATGGCAAAAACAAATTAAACCGACTGATGTTTTTAGTTAGAGTTAGTCATAATACCATATGATCGTTCAAAAAGAAGAAATCAATAATTGGAATACTGAATACCGATTGAAATTTATCAACTCGCTATCTGGATATAAGGGAGTTCATCTTGTCGGGACCAAAAGCAAAGACGGCTTATCCAATTTGGCAATCTTCAATTCCATCGTTCACATTAGCTCAAACCCAGCCCGTATCGGTTTTATTATGAGGCCGCTTACTTTGCCAAGGCACACCTATAAAAACATAATAGACACGGCATTCTATACCATCAACCATGTCCATAAATCCTTTCTAGACCAAGCACATTATACTTCGGTAAAGTTCGAATCCAATCAATCCGAATTTGAGGAATGTAATCTGGGGGAATCCTATTTCGACAAGTTCCATGCACCATTCGTTGCTGAAAGTAAGATTAAAATAGGATTGAAACTGATTGAAGACATTGAGCTACAAGAGAGCAATTGTCGCCTTCTAGTCGGTGAAGTCCAGTGTGTTATTACTGAAAATGATTACGTAGAAGAAGATGGCGCATTAGATTTAGAAAAAGCGAATGATGTTTGTGTTACTGGATTAAATCAATATTCAGCAGTTCAGAAATTTGCAAATATCCCGTACGCAAGGAAAGAAAACCTACCCAACTTCAATAGACAGAAGCGCCCTGACAGCACTGTATTTGACGAGGAATCTCAAACATATAATGCCAAACTATTGCCATATGGGACAAATGTGGGTGCACCAAGTATCACAGCAAATAACCTCTCAATATGGAAAAATCGAGGAATTACAGGTTTTAATCACGTACTAAAAAGTAAGATTGAACTCATTAAATCAGAGTATGAATTACTGCTTGACGAATATGCCGTTAATGAATTGCTGTACAACACACACTGTGACTTTGAGCCTATCATAGGCGAGGTTTATCACTTGTATGAAAAAGAAAACAGAGATGAAAATTTTCTATCATTAATTCCACCGCACACTTGGAAAAGGAAACACCTTGGATCGTTTAAACTGAACAGTGACAAGGTATGGAGTAAAGTAACAAAATCAGATGAGTGATTTAAAAAAACAACTTCGACCAGAAATTCCGAGTATCGTATTAACTCAAAATTTTAGTGAGGAAGAAAGATTTCAGAATGAGGTGCTTCGACCGATTATTAAGCTTCAACACGACCTAATCTTTAGTTGCTTCGAACATTATTTACAACAGACAAAAGGGTCTTTGGAATCACTTAATCCGGTTCAGATTGATGCATATATTATTAACTTGTTTAAAACGAGTGCAAGGCTGAAGACCGAATTGCGCGGCTTGGTTATTGGACTATTCACACTCGAAGAACATCAAAAGTATATGGAGATATCCTCACAACTCAATAGGAGGATGAACAACATGATTCAGCAGCGCATTCTATCTTGTTATGTTTGACAAGGCGGCATTGACTCAAAATTCAGGCTTCGCTCTGAATGACTCAAACCTAAAAATCAAGAGTAAAACTATTCAGCTTGCGCCTGCACCTAGTACTAATTGTTCCGAGTGCCGTTTTCCCGTTAATCGTTATTTCACAATCATTAATTGTGAATTACCAATCATTAATTATCCATTGAATTAACTTTGCGCCATGGCGCACAACAAGGCAATTCTACTCATTTTAGACGGATGGGGGATCGGGAAACACGACAATACCGATGCGATATATAAAGCAAACACACCGTTTGTGGATGGCTTGATGGAATCAGCACCGACGTCCACTTTAAAAACTTTTGGTGAAAACGTTGGTTTGCCTCCAGGGCAAATGGGAAACTCTGAAGTAGGTCACATCAATATTGGTGCTGGTCGGGTTGTATATCAGATGCTCATGCGTATCAACAAATCTTTTGAAGACCAAACGATTCTTGAACAACCCAATTTCCAGCAACTATTACAAGAAGCAAAAGAAAACGGCAAAAACATCCATTTGATGGGCTTAGTGAGCAATGGTGGTGTACACAGTAGTGATGAGCACTTGAAAGCACTTTGCGGAATTCTCCAAGATAATGGGTTGGACGGCAAGACCTTCATTCACGGTTTCTTAGATGGTCGCGATTGTGATCCTAAAAGTGGTAAAGGTTTTGTAAAAGAAGTTATGGCCGACCCAAGAATGGGTAAGGCAAAATTTGCCAGCCTAATTGGAAGGTATTATGCCATGGATCGTGACAAACGATGGGAACGCGTAAAACTTGCCTATGATGCCATGGTGCATGGAGTGGGCAAAAAAACCAATAACATCGTTGAAGCGATTGAACAATCTTATGCCTCTGATGTTACAGACGAATTTGTACAGCCCATTATTCAGGTGGATGCCGCCAACAACCCAATGGCAACAATCAGTGAAAACGACATTGTGCTGTGTTTCAACTTTCGTACGGATAGAGGACGAGAAATCTCAATGGCTTTAACACAAGAAACATTTCATGAACAAAATATGGCGCCAATCAATGTGTCGTATTACACCATGACGCAGTACGACAAAACGTTTAAAGATGTCAATGTCATATTTGGCAATAACGATCTAAAGCTGACCATTGGCGAGCATTTGGAAAACTTGGGATTAAAACAATTACGTGCTGCCGAAACCGAGAAATATCCGCACGTTACCTTTTTCTTTAGTGGCGGTAGAGAAACTCCGTTTAAAGGAGAAGAACGCATTTTAGTTAATTCTCCAAAAGTGGCGACCTACGATTTACAGCCAGAAATGAGCGCTCCAGAACTGAAGGACAAGGTGAAGTCAGCAATTGATAAAAATGACATCGACTTTTTCTGCGTAAACTTTGCCAACCCTGATATGGTTGGACACACTGGCGTCTTTTCCGCAATTAAAACGGCATGTGAAACGGTAGATAGTTGCGTCAAGGAATTGGTTGAAACGGCCTTGAAGAACAAGTACAAAATGGTGATAATAGCGGATCACGGTAACGCAGATTTTGCTGTAAACCCGGATGGTTCACCAAATACGGCTCATAGTGTAAACATAGTGCCATGTATCGTTTTAGGTGAGGACAACATCACCATGAACGACGGTATACTGGCCGATGTTGCACCGACGATTCTAAAATTAATGAATGTCGAGCAACCGACAGAGATGACTGGCAACCCGCTGTATTGATGAGAAAGAAAGTAACTATCCCTATACAGTTTGTTCACCTTGGAGAAGAGGGTACCCATATTTTTTGCAAGGCAAAAGTTAACGGTGTTAAAGCACGCGTACTTATAGATACCGGTGCAAGTAAAACCGTTTTATCGCAATCTTTTGCAGCAACATTGAAAGGCCTAAAAGAGGTTACAGTCTCAGACAATTCTACCTCAGGGATTGGCCCAGAATCCGTGGAGGCCAAATTTGTTAGAATAAAATCCTTGCGTTTTAAGTACCTGAAGATAAAAAAGCTCGTAGTCGGCACTATTGATGTGAGTCACGTGGATGCGATGTATCAAACATTAAATGTAAAACCGTTTGACATGATTTTAGGTGGTGAAGTGCTTGAGACCTACAATGTTGTGATTGATTATAAAAAGAAACGACTGGTTTTTAATTAAAAAATAAATTCCTCATTCTGCTACCTTTGCCTCACATGGGTAAAATTGTTGTAACCGGGACTGCCGGATTTATTGGAAGCTGTTTAGCGCATCATTTATTTCGAAATGTATCCACATCACTTGTTCTTGTTGATGATTTTAGCAAATCTGAGAAGTCAAACAATCTAATCGGGTTAGAAAACTGTACGCAAATAGACCGTAGCGAATTTCTTGGTCAACTCATGGACTTAGATATTGACTTCATTTTTCATTTGGGTGCCAGAACAGATACCACCGAATTTGACGTGTCGATATTCGACCAATTAAACCTCAACTACTCTAAAACCATTTGGCATTATTGTGCTGAGCACAATGTTCCATTAATTTATGCGTCTTCAGCTGCAACCTATGGCGATGGCACACTCGGGTTCGACGATGATCTATCTACTATGGATCAACTCAAACCACTCAATCCGTATGGCCAAAGTAAGCTAGATTTTGACCTCTGGGCAAAGGCGCAAAACAACAAACCTCCGTTTTGGATTGGTCTCAAATTCTTTAATGTATTTGGCCCTAACGAATATCACAAAACGCGCATGGCATCGGTGGTTTTTCATGCTTACCACCAGATTAATGCTACTGGAAAAATGAAACTATTCCAGTCTCATAATCCAGAATATACCGACGGTGGGCAAACTCGAGATTTTATATATGTCAAAGACTTAATAGCAGTTATGCTATTCTGGTACGATCAGAAAACTGGAAGCGGGATTTACAATCTTGGTACGGGTGTGCCAAGAACATTTAATGATTTGGCAAACGCCACCTTTAAGGCAATGGGTTTACAACCAAATATCGAATACATCCCAACACCTGAAGACATTCGAGACAAATACCAGTATTATACAAAGGCAGAAATGGCACGAACGTTGCATCAAGGTTATGGCAAAGGATTTACAAGTCTTGAAGATGCCATTAACGATTATGTTAAATTCTATTTGCAACAGGATGCTTACTTTTAAACTTTGATTCGTAAAATCGTCATATCTGCACTGCTCATTACTTCAGCAGTATTATTCTATCTAGCGCATAAATCAAATTGCGACACTGAAGCAGACAAGACAGAACAGAAGCAAGTTTGGACAGCAGCCACAAATCAATTCTTAACTGACTTAATACAACAAGGCACGGCACTTGGTGAAGATATTACTTCCAACTCAAGCGTTAAAAACATAAACGAAGCTTGGACATTCTTTCGAATGCAAAACGGCAAGATGACCGATTGGTCTTCGAATGAATGGATGCCAGACAGCGCTGTATTTACGAGAAGTGAGCCATACCTGCATCAACATCAATCTGGATGGGAATTAGTCGTTCCACTCACAGATCAAAAGGCAATCCTATCGTATAAACTCACAAGAAGCGAATCGGGTCAGTTTCAAAACGAAAACAGACTTACACCGCTTTCAGGACAACAATTTGAGCTTCAAAATAAAGAAACCAAGTATGGGTTGTTGAACGACTCTGTGTATCTAAGTTTTTATGGCAAACGTGTGGGACCAGAACTTGCTGGGACTTACTACCTAATTGCCATGCTTCTCTTGTTGCTAACTGCTTTTGTTAGCCATAGAAGTTGGTTGTTGGGCAGTATCGCAACTGCTGGATTTGCTATACTCATTCGTGTGTTTAGTTTTCATGACGTTATGGGTCATGGTCTTGCCGCACTTGGGGTATTCGACCCTATGATTTATGCCAGTTCGGATTTACTCCCGTCTTTAGGTGATTTAGGGTTGCACATCTGCACGGCAATTATTGTCACACTTGCTCTTCTTCAAGCCTTAAGAAAGATTCAAATAAAAGGGCGCGGGATGGTGTTTATAGCCTTCACGCTGACAACAATATTCGGATTCTTTTCGGCAGACTTAATCCGTTCACTTTTAAGAAGCCTCATTGCCAATTCAAACATTTCCTTTGACGTCACTCATCTTTCAACAATTACGGCGTACACCCTTATAGCCGTTGTGTTGGTTTCGCTCCTATTTTGGATTTGGTATGCGTTGACATCGGCACTGTTTCAGCGTATTAAAAAGATTGACAGACAAGGTCTCCATTATGTAGTGGCGGTTGTTATCGGTCTTGCAATATTTGTGGTTTTCCAAACCGTTGATGCCAAAAGAAGTTTGGCTGGCTTAACCCCTTCCATCCTTTTTACGTTAACCGCTTCAGCTTTTCTGTACTATGCGATTTTTAAGGTAAAAAGAAAAATTGGCATTTATAAATACATCGGCTACATCGTTCTTTTTACTGTTTTTTACACGACCTCGATACAATTGTTTCAAGAAAAAAAGGAAGCAGAGTATTTAAACCTTTATGCCTCTAAACTCATTTCGAATAAAGACTTACCAGCTGAATATTTATTCAAAGAGATGGAGAATGAGTTGGCGCAGCAGTTCTTAGTTCCTGAAGATTTTGAAATATTCAGCCAAAAGAAGGAGCAATTTGAGCAGAGGCTTAGACGCTTATACTTTTCTGGATATTTGGATAAATACAATATGTTGGTATTGAGTTTTGACGCTTTAGGAAACAACATCAATTCATCAACGCTATACAACTTCAAGGATCTGGATGAGATTTACAATTTCAAGTCTTTTCAAACACTGAGCAACCATTTTTACCAAGTAAAAAGTGATAGAATATTTAACGGATACTTGGCAAAATTCGAAAATTGTGATTTAAATGGTCACTACGGATCGGTGTTTGTTCTTTTGGAACCCAAGTTTATTCAGAGTTCCTATGAATACCCGCAACTGATTAGTCGTAAAAAAGACAACCGGCTGTTCGATATTGATGACTATTCGTATGCCCTTTACAGTAACGGCAAGCTCTTAAACCAAAAAGGAACCTACCCGTATAACTTACATTACGACTCTTTACACTTTGTTTCGAGCAGCTCATTATTTTCATCGGCCAGTTACAAGCACTTTATCAGTGATCAGGAACAGGCCATCGTGGTTTTAAGTCATCCTGGAAACCAACTTAAGAGGACTGTGTCGACATTCAGTTTTGGATTTATCTTTTTCATCTTGTGTTTCACAGCGTTTGGCATAATCTGGGTATTGACGCTTAGCCTGCAACAGTGGTTTCTCAGAAAATGGGGCATGTCAACCGAGTTCAAGTCATTTAAGTTTACCCGTCAACAACAACTCGACAAGCTGGGCATTGAACAAGTATACCTAAGTACACGAATTCGTTTAGCCATGGTGTTGCTTGTGTTTGCCGGACTTTTGGTTTCTATTTATGTGACCATACAGTTTATCGAAATTAATGACCAAAACAGATCGGAAAACGAACTGATGTATAAGATTCGCGAAGTGGCCAATCAGCTACAAAATGAGGTAGACTTTGCCACCAAGTTGCAAGATCAAGAATCCCGTCAACTCATTGTTAACGACATTGGTGACATTTATAAAATAGACGCCAACCTGTTTGACAGTTCGGGCTTTCTTTTGGCCTCAAGCATTGAAGACATCTATCAGAAAGGGTTAACCGCTCCTTTAATGAACCCGAAAGCGTTACGAACTTTCAAAGAGGAAAACACCTCACAATTGTTGCAATCTGAATCGATTAGAAACTTAAAATTCACCTCTGCTTATTTGCCTTTGATCAACGACAAAAGGCAGATTGTCGCATACTTAAATCTTCCGTATTACTCTCGACAAAAAGAGCTAAACAGTGAGATTTCTTCGTATACAGTAACTTTTGTAAACCTCTATTTATTCTTGATTTTAGTCGCCATAACACTGGCCTATATCGTATCACAACGCATCAGCAAACCGCTGCAAATTATACGTGAAAAGATGTCACGGACAGGACTGAGTGCAAATGAACTAATTGAATGGAAACGCAACGATGAAATAGGTCGCCTTGTAAAACAGTATAACAAAATGGTTATTCAGTTAGGTGAAAGTGCAACCAAGTTAAGTGAGAGCGAGCGAGAAGGTGCTTGGAAGGAAATGGCACGACAAGTGGCACACGAAATCAAGAACCCGTTAACGCCAATGAAGTTGAACATTCAGCATCTACAACGTGCTTGGGGTGACAAAAATGAGCGTTTGGAAGAAACCTTTAAGAGAGTGACAACGGTATTGATAGAGCAAATAGACAGCTTATCAAAACTTGCCACAGAGTTTTCGTCTTTCGCACAGATGCCGACACATAATTTTGAAGATTGTAACATTTCACAAAGCCTAATCAACACCATTACTTTGTTCGAAAAAAGCGAACACGTTGTATTTCAATACCCTGACAACCTCCCTGATGTTTTGGTACATGCAGATAGAGAACAACTTGGTCGTATTTTTAATAATGTGATTAAAAATGCCATTCAGTCCATTTCCAAAGATCGTAAAGGACTAATAGTCATTGACATGAACATCCAAGACGCCAAAGTTGTGGTCAGTATAAATGACAACGGAAAAGGCATAGACCCGAAAGATGCATCCAAAATTTTTGTCCCGAATTTCAGCACGAAGAATAGTGGAATGGGCCTTGGATTAGCGATTACACGAAAGATGATTGAAGGCGCACATGGGAAGATTTGGTTTGACTCAGAATTAAATGTTGGATCCACGTTTTATTTGGAGTGGCCTGTTAAGGATTGAATGTTTGAAGGATTGAAGGATTGAATGTTTGAAGGATTGAAGGATTGAAGGATTGGATGTCTGAATGAGTGAATTTGGAATGAGTGAATGTCTGAAGGGTTGCGGGATTGAAGAACAGAATTTTAGTCCTGCGTCCTTAGTCAATTAGTCCTTAGTCAGAATATTGACTATACTCTTTGCAAGCTTATTCTTAAAA
>CAJQIC010000035.1 GCA_905478335.1 uncultured Bacteroidia bacterium
CCTACAGGAACTTACCATTCTGGTCAGAGTGATCAAGATATCTTTAGAAGCTATATTGCTCCTAACAAACAAGTGTCAATTCATTCAATGTGGATGGATAAAACTGAGATAACCAATAATGAGTACCGTCAGTTCGTTAATTACGTGGTTGATTCTATTGCTGCTATTACTTTGGAGTACGTGAAAGAAATCGAAAACCCTGAAGAGACTTATGAAGTAATTGATTACGATCAAGAAATCGATTACGAAGAGGATGCGGAAGAGTTGTCAGACATGTACTACCGTGTTAACCAACGCTACAATCATGCACGTCAGATAGACATTCGTAAATTAACGTATGAATACCAATGGCAAGATTATGTTGCTGCGGCGAATTCAAGAGATTATTACAACGAACGATTTGATAGAAGTGTGTTTATCAAGAAAAAGAAAGTTAAAATCTATCCTGATACGTTAGTTTGGATTAGAGACTTTGCTTTCTCTCACAATGATCCTATGGTTCGTGTATATTTTTATCACCCTAAATATGACGACTATCCAGTTGTGGGTGTAAACTGGCACCAAGCCAATGCTTTCTGTGATTGGAGAACTCGAATCATGCAGCATCACTGGGATGAGGTGGAAATGCCTATGACTGAACATTGGAGACTTCCAACGGAATTCGAATGGGAATATGCAGCAAGAGGTGGTCGTGACAACAACATGTACCCTTGGGGAGGTCCTTACACAAGAAACAGTAAAGGATGTTTCTTAGCTAACTTTAAACCTAATAGAGGGAATTATATGGACGACGGTGGATTGTACCCAGTTCGTGCCGATTCTTATTTCCCTAATGATTACGGATTGTACAACATGGCAGGTAATGTTGCTGAATGGACAATCAATACCTATACGGAGTCTACAATGCAATTTTCACATGATTTAAACCCTGACTACCGCTATGATGCGGTTGAGGAGCAAGATGGTGAAGATTACTTAAGCTTGTCGAGAAAAGTAGTAAGAGGTGGGTCATGGAAAGACATCGCTTACTTCATCCAAAACGGTTCTAGAACATACGAATACCAAGATACTTGTAAATCATCTATTGGATTTAGATGTGTGCAAACGTACATCGGTCGATCTGCGTTAGACACCAAGTAATCGAAGACATATACCAAACCAACCAAAGAATAAAACAATTTAAAAGTCTAAAAGTTAAACATTTAAAAAAGTAGTAAAAAAATGAGTCAAAATGTATTTGAAAGTAAGCAAGGGAAGAAATTATTAGCAATGGCGTACGGTCTTGGTGCCGCTGTCGTTATCCTTGGTGCACTGTTTAAAATTATGCACTGGAAAGGCGCAGACATCATGCTAATCGCGGGGATGGGTACAGAAGTATTTATTTTCGCAATTTCAGCGTTCGAACCAGTACACGAAGAATTGGATTGGACACTTGTTTATCCTGAATTAGCTGGTATGGACGGCGACGGTAAAGGTGGAAGTTCAGAGTCAGTTTCTCAGGAATTAGACAAGATGCTTTCTGAAGCTAAAGTTGGACCAGAATTAATTGAAGGATTAGGAACTGGATTACGTTCATTGAGCGACAACGTTGGCAATATGGCTGATTTGTCTGGCGCAACTGTTGCGACCAAAGAATATGCAGAAAACATCGCTAAAGCGAGCACGAATCTAGGTGCGATGAGCACTTCTTACTCAAGAGCTATTGAAGCACTTGACAGCTTAGCAGATTCAACAGAAGCATTTAGAGCTTCAACAACAACTATCTCATCAGTAAACAATAACCTTGCTGATTTTGATAAAAATATTCAAAACTTGAATGGTATCTATGGCGGTATGTTAAACGCTATGCGACCAAATAGTTAATTTACCCTAACGTTTTTTTTGTTCAACTAAAAATTAAAAAGAATTATGGCAGGTGGTAAATTAAGTCCCCGTCAGAAGATGATTAACATGATGTATCTCGTGTTAACGGCCCTTCTGGCACTAAACGTATCTAAAGAGATCCTTAAATCTTTCCATTTGATGGAAGTGTCTTTTAACAAGGCATCTGAAAATCTTGACGGAAAAATTAAAGGACAAATGGAGGGTTTTGCTGAACAAGCAGGTAACGACCCGAAATTGAAACCTTATTACAATAAAGCAGTAGAAGCGGAAACGATTACTAATGATTTTGTAAGTTATATTGAGACCATTAAAAAAGACCTAATCGAAAAAACTGGCGGTCGTCAGGATTTTGACGATGGTGAAGAAGGCGCAGCATATGAAGCTGAGCTAACTGGTATGGACAACATGGAAGTTCATGCAAATTACTTTATGGTTGATAATGCTGATGGTTCAAAGGAAAAAGGCTGGAAAGGCAAAGAACTTGAGGCCAAGGTAATGGAGACAAGAAGCAAACTTGTTGGTGTATTGAAACAAGATACAGCAAATGGTTTGACGATTGATCCTAAGCAAATGAAAGCCGTTGATGATGGATGCCAATTGAATACAGTATTAACAGAAAAGGAAGCAAAGAAATACCCTTCTTGGTCTGCTAAATACTTAGAGCATAGTCCATTAGCTGGTGTTGTTACCATGCTAACAAAAATGCAAAGTGATGCACGTGCTACACAAGGTGCTGTATTAGATGTATTGAATCAAGGAAAAGCTACTGTTGTTAAAGTAGATGGCTTCGTTCCTGTTGTTGCTCCAGTATCTGGCGGCGGCGTTGTAATGTCAGGTGATGAGTATAAAGCGGAAATCTTCTTAGCTGCGATTACTTCAGGTAGTGAAAATGATGAATACATCCTTGAGAAAGGTGGTTCTGAATTGGTTGAAGAGAATGGCAAACACTATTATGTTGCTAGAGGTGGAAGCCCTGGTAGCTTTGAGTATAGCGGAGTTGTTAAAGTTAAAACAGCCGAAGGAGATAAAACATACCCTTTTAAGGGTGAATATCAAGTATTCCAAGGTGGTGCAACTATTTCAGCTACCAAAATGAATGTGTTATACATCGGCGTTGACAATCCTATATCTGTTGGTGTTCCTGGTGTGAACCCTTCAGGAGTGCGTGCTTCAATGTCTGGTGGAACAATCAGAAGAAGTGGTAAAGATTGGGTTGCTAGAGTAACCAAGAAAGGAAAAGCTTCTATTGTTGCTTCTGCAACAATGAGTGATGGTACTGTTCGAAGAATGGGACAGATGGAATATCGTGTGAAGCAACTTCCTAAACCGGAAGCTAAGTGGGGTACTGTTGAAAGTGGTACGTCAATGGCAAGAGCTGCTGTTTCTATTCACCGTACAGTGCGTGCAGGAATGGGACCAGAATTCGCTTTTGAAGGTTTGAAGTATAGAGTAACAGGATATCGATTTGTATTAGCACCTAGAAAAGGTGAAGCATACATGAAGTCTCAAAGTGGAGCTTCAATTCCTTCAGCATTTAGCGAAAGAATTAGAAGATCTAAAAAAGGAGATAGAATCTTGGTTGATAAGATTAGAGCCGTTGGACCAGATGGTAAGCAGCGAAATCTGAAGCCAATTTTGATTGAATTGAAATAAATAATGTGTGCCTAATTAGTCAATAATTTTGGCTTGTTAGGCTCACATTTACAAAGAGTTAAAATAATAGTTATATTTTTGCGTTTATATTCTAAATTAAGTTTTATGGGTAAAAGAGTCTTATTATTAAGTGTATTTGTTCTAGGTTGCGTATTGAGCGGAATGGCTCAGAGTGCTCAAGAAGATTGGACTTACGATAAACAAGCTGTGAATGAGCGAAAGGTCATTCCACATCGTTATACCCGTGAAGCCAATGTAAAATACCACAAACGTATTCACCGCGTTATTGACGTGCGTGAAAAGCAAAACCTTCCAATGCACTGGCCTAAGAACCCGTTTTATAATATTATTTATGAAGCAGCAACTAAGCCAGACAATCCAAATGGAACGGTAGTAGCTTACACAAGTGATTCTCTTGAGAACGGTGGAATTTACTCACCAACTGAGATTTTAGGTCGAGGTGGATATGAGTTAATTACATCGGTTGAAGACGAATTCGGTGATCCTGTTGATACAACAATCATTGTCCCATTTGACCAGACGGAACTGAAAAAGTACCGTATTATGGAGGATTGGATTTTTGATTATAACTATTCTGATTTTCGTGCAACCATTATCGCTATCGCACCACAGTTTATGCAAGTTGCTGGTGAGGGAGTGGAATTAGGTGAAGCATCATTGTTTTGGGTAAAGATGGATGATTTACGTCCAATATTGGTTAACCAAGAACTCTTTAACCCTTATAACGACGCAGCTCGATTATCATTTGATGATTGGTTTGAAATGCGCATGTTCTCTAGCTACATTGTTAAAGAATCAAACGTATGGGATGATGACATCAAATATTACGAAGAAAACGAAGACAACCCATTTGCTGCTTTATTAAAAAGTGAAGCGATTAGAAACGACTTGTTCATTTTTGAACATGATCTATGGGAATACTAGTCTAAAGACTTAAAAGATTTAAGCCCGTCTAACGATGTTAGATGGGCTTTTTTTTTACCCCAGTTTTTAATCCATTGGTTATTTTCGCAGTCAATTTTTTAAAGCATGAAGAAACTCATTGAGTGTGTACCAAATTTTAGTGAAGGCCGCGACGCCTCAGTAATTCAACAAATAGCCAATGCCATAGAAGCTGTAGATGGAGTGACGCTGTTGGACGTAGATCCAGGAAAAGCAACCAATAGAACGGTTGTCACGTTTGTCGGAGAGCCTGATGCTGTTGTAGAAGGTGCTTACCAAGGTATCGTAACAGCTTCAAAACTGATAGATATGTCAAAACACAGTGGAGAGCATGCGCGCATGGGTGCAACAGATGTTTGTCCGTTTATTCCTGTTGCAAACATCACACTGGAAGAAACGGCGGAATATGCTATTAAGTTGGCTCAACGCGTGGGCACACATACATCAATTCCAGTGTATTTATATGGTGCAGCTCAGAAACAAGCCTATAGGAATGATTTATCTGTAATCCGATCTGGTGAGTACGAAGGCTTTTTTAATAAAATAAAGGAAGACAAATGGAAGCCTGATTTCGGTCAAGCTGAAATGAACGCTTTTAGTGGCGCAACCGTAATTGGTGCACGCGATTTTCTAATTGCATACAATGTGAACTTAAACTCGACCTCAACGCGTATTGCCAATAGAATTGCATTCGACGTACGTGAAGCCGGTCGTGTTAAACGAACGGGTAATCCATATTCAGGCCCAATTGCAAAAGACGAAAACGGAGAAACCATAAGAATACCTGGGGCGTGTAAAGAAGTGAAGGCAGTAGGGTGGTTTATAGAAGAGTACGGAGTTGCTCAGATTTCAGCAAACCTTACCAACTATCATGTAACGCCTGTGCATACGTTTTTTGATGAGGTAGAGAAAAGCGCTATATCAAGAGGTGTGCGCGTTACAGGAAGCGAGCTGGTTGGTCTTGTGCCTTTAAAGGCAATGCTAGAAGCCGGAAGACACTACTTAGTGAAGCAAGGTCGGTCTATTGGTGTAAGCGAAAGAGAGATTGTCCATATAGCGGTCAAGACACTTGGATTAGACGAGTTAGGGCCATTTGACCCAGACAAAAAGATCATAGAATACGCACTAAAGCGCGCTGAGGATACCCGGTTGGTTGATATGACATGTACCAATTTTGCCAATGAAACAGCCTCTGAAAGCATGGCGCCAGGTGGTGGAAGTATTGCAGCTTACGTAGGGAGTTTGGGCGCTGCATTGTCCTCCATGGTTGCTAACTTAGGAGCAAATAAAAGAGGTTGGGAAGAACGAGTACCAGAATTCTCTGAATGGGCGGTGAAAGCTCAGGAAGTGAAAGACAAACTATTGTTTTATGTAGATGAGGATACAAGGTCGTTTAACGGCATTATCGATGCAATTAGACTGCCTAAAGATAGCGATGAGGAAAAAGCACAAAGGAAACAAGCCATCGAAGAAGCTTCAGTTTATGCAACTGAGGTACCAAAGCAAGTGATGGAAACTGCTTTTCAAGCTTATGCGTGTATTGAGGCCATGATTACAAAAGGGAATAAAAGCTCTGTGACGGATGCTGGTGTAGGAGCGCTTTGTATTGATCTTGCAATCCAAGGTGCTGGGATGAATGTTCTTGTAAATGCCAAAGACTTGTCAAACAGAGAAGTAGGAGATAGCTTTAAAAAGGATGCACTAACCTTGATGGTTGAATCTAACAATGAAGCTGCAAGACTTAGAAAGTTGGTTTTGGAGACATTGGAGGCCTAGGTTTTACAATTAACATTTCGACCGTAGCCAACGCAATCTCCAATCTCCAATCTGAAATCTTCAATCTGAAATCTAAATCCATTTTACGTGCTAAGCGCAAGGCATTAGCACTACTTGAATTCTATTGGTATTTTGTGCGTAATGGTAATCTTCAATCTGAAATCTTCAATCCATTTTACGTGCTAAGCGCAAGGCATTAGCACTACTTGGATTCTATTGGTATTTTGTGCGTATTGGTAATCTGAAATCTGAAATCAAAAAACCAACATTCAATAATTGAATAATTCCGACATTCAACTCTTCTTCATCGCCGCAAACTCATCAACGGTAATGCCTCGAAGTTTGCAAAATTCCTCAAGTGCCAAAGAGTAGCTTGGAACACGGTCCTTGAACGTATTAACGATAGAATTCTTTTCTTCCAAAGTTGCCTCAAATTGATTCAAGATATTCATTAAGTGCATCTTCATATGACCTTTTTGGATACCCGTTGTTGTCAGAGATCTAAGCGCAGAAAAGTTTTGTGCAAGCCCTGCAACGGCAACTATCTGCATTAACTCTTCGGCATTTGGTCTACCCAGCAACTCATTCGAAAATTTCACCATTGGATGCAATGAGGTGATACCGCCAACAGTTCCGAGAGATAGCGGAAGTTCAATATAGAAAGTAAACTGACCATTTTTAACCTCTACATGGGACAAACTTTTGTATTGCCCATCCTTAGCTGCATAAGCATGAACGGAGGCCTCTATGGCTCTAAAATCGTTTCCTGTGGCAATTATTAAGGCGTCTACACCATTCATTATCCCTTTATTGTGCGTTACGGCACGATAAGGTTCGATTTCAGCCACGTGAACTGCCCTTACAAAATTATCTACAAACGTTTGCGGGTCCATATCGGTACCTGCCGTTAAATCCTCAACAGGGCACGACACTTCTGCACGCACCAAACATTCAGGAGTGAAGTTACTCAGAATGCACATGATCACTTCAATCTGTCTGTCCGTTGGAGTCAACTCAGCCGCATCAACGATATGTTGCTCAAAAACTTCAGACCACTTTTCAAGAACGGTATTGATAAAATTGGCACCCATAGAATCTTTGGTGTCAAAAGAACCTTTGATTTGGTAATAATTTGGTTCTAAGTCTGATTTGTCAATCAGCTCAATATCCAATATCCCGCCACCACGCGCCCTCATGTTGCGCGTGATATCATTGGTTTCTTCAATCAACAATGGTTTGACTCTATCAAAGTATTTCTTTAAATCATTGAAATCAGCACCGCGCCAAACAAAATGTACATGACCTATTTTGGTGGTTGAAATGACCTCTGCTTTGAATCCACCTCTTTCTAACCAATACGAGCCAGACTTTGCCATGGCAGCAACGACAGAACTTTCTTCGATTGCCATCGGCAAACAATACATTTTACCATTTATTAGAAAGTTTGGCGCCACACCGAAAGGCATGTAATAATTGGTTAAGGTGTTTTCAATGAACTCGTCATGAAGCTTTTGCAAATCAGCATCCGTATGCCAATAGCTTTTAATTAATGATAGCGCTTTGTCAGGTTGCTCGAAGTAATTATCGATCAACCATTCTGTTTTAGCTTCTTTACTAAGTTTACTAAATCCTTTTATAGGTTGAACAGTCATTTTCGTAGGTCTAAATATTGATTGGCTAGTGTGTAGCCATGAATTTCTTTTTCTAAAAAAGCATCTAACGCATCAAAGCCTTGAGCCGCATGTTTCAGTAGGGCAGAGGCTTGTGCATATACCGATGGATTGGTAGATTTTTTATTTAAATAATAACCGTCTAGAAATGTTTTAACACCTCCAGATATTATGATTTGTTTTGATTGATATGCCGGGTTTGCAGAAGATAGTTCGTTGCATACGTTAACCATTTCTTCTGCAGAATGTCCAACTATGGTTAAGGGCTCATACTGTTGCCGTCTTTGTTCATCAGCACGCAATAGCTCTAAGACTGAAAAATTTGTACCGCCGTGTGCGCCGAAATCGATGGCATCAATATCCAACGTAAACAATTCTTTAAGGCTCTTAGGTCCAAACCCTTGTCCAACTTCCTTAACAATTATAGACGTGTTAACCGCATCGATTACCCGCTTAATGGTTTCTATCGGAGCATGTTTAAATCTATCACCTTCAGGTTGAAGCCATTCTTGAAACGGGTTAACGTGAATGATTAAACCATCCGTTTCAGTGCGTTCAATGAGGTCGTTGATAAGGTGTAATTTGTTTGCCTCAATCAGTTCTTCTAATTGAGCAATCCCAAGATTTGCGTAGAATGGAAAATCTTCCGTTATATATTTTCTAAGCTGAAAATCAGGCAAATACGTGTCACTTTCTAAGATGATTCGGCAAGAACCGAGGCCCATACCCAATCCATATTTTCCAGCAGCCAGTCCTAAATTCTTGTTTATCTCAGCCGCTTTTTCCGTGCCACCAGTCATACTAGAAATCCACAACGGGAAATGCATCTGTTTGTTCAGAAACTTAAAAGGGGCTAATGGTTCAGACGGATGCGGTTTCATCAAAGGTTCATAATTAAACCGTTGATCCAGTGTACTTATTTGAGATTTAAAAGCCAAGTCAATATGACTCGCTTTTCTTGCAGATGTATTGTCCTCCATAAGAATTAGAACCCTCAAAGATAGGGCATAATTTCAAGCTTGAATAATTCAACAAGTCAATTGCTGTAGTGTTCATCAAGAAAATTGAAATGAGTGCAACATCCGTCTAAAATCGCATTTAATTTGCGGTTATATGATAGACTTTAACGCTGGACAAACCATCTGTATAGACAAACCTGCAACATGGTCTTCGTTTCATGTGGTAAAAAAGGTTCGGTTTCTGACTAAGGCCAAGAAAGTTGGGCATGCAGGAACGTTAGATCCGTTGGCTACAGGTTTACTTGTCATCTGCACAGGTAAACACACAAAAATCATCAATACGTATCAAGGTCAAGAAAAGGAATATACGGGTAAGTTTAAGTTAGGGGTTACAACTGCATCGTATGATGCTGAGCAGCCTGAGGAGAATCCGTTGTCGTTTGATCAGATTACTTTAGAAGGAGTTGAAACCTGTATACAAGAGCACTTTGTCGGAAGTATTCTCCAAAAACCACCCATTTTTTCTGCTGTTAAAGTAGGTGGAGAGCGGGCATATAGCAAGGCCAGAAAAGGAGAAGACGTTGTTATTCAACCCAAAGAAGTGACGATTCATAGTTTTGAGATAACCAGTTTCGAACCACCACATATTGGCTTTAAAATCGTTTGTGGCAAGGGTACGTATATACGCAGTATCGCGCGTGATTTAGGTGAAGCTTTAGGTTGTGGCGCATACATGTCAGAATTGCGGCGAACACGCATCGGGGAGTTTAAAATTGAAGATGCTTACTCCATTGAAACATTTGAAGAAATGGTCAAGGCATTAAAGTAAGGTCTGCCGTATATTCGCCAACTTTGTAAGTATTTCATGCAGATTATACGTGATTTAGATGAATTTCAACCTGAGAGTCCAGTTGTTCTGACTCAAGGAACCTTTGATGGCGTTCATCTAGGGCATCAAAAAATCTTAACCCAATTGGTTACCCGTGCACAGCAAATTAATGGGCGGTCTGTTTTACTTACGTTTTATCCGCACCCTCGACTGGTTTTGTACCCAGAAGATAATGAGCTTAAGCTCATTACAAGCATTGAAGAAAAAGCGAAACTACTAAAGTCTTTTGGACTTGATTATTTGATTATTCTTCCTTTCACCAAAGACTTAAGTCGCATAACACCATTCGGTTTTATTAGAGACATCCTGGTAAAGAAACTTCACATTTCTACCATAATCATAGGGTATGACCATCGGTTTGGCAAAAACCGAGAGGGGTCTATTCTTGAAATAGAAAAATATGCCAATGAGTTTAACTATGAAGTTGAACAAATTCCTGAACAAGACATAAACGATTGCATTGTAAGCTCTTCGCAGGTGCGTAAGGCCTTATTAGACGGAGATCTGGAACTTGCCAATGACTTCATGGGAAGGCCGTTTAGTATTTCCGGAATGGTCGTTTCAGGACAACAAAAAGGAACGGAATTAGGTTTTCCAACGGCTAACCTTGGAGAATTAGATCCTTATAAGCTCGTTCCCAAAATAGGGGTTTATGCCGTAAAAGTGATAATTGCAAACGAAACCCTATTTGGAATGTTAAATATAGGTACACGTCCTACGTTTAAAATGAATGAATTGGCTATCGAAACGCATATTTTCGACTTTAGTGACAACATTTATGGACAAGAAATTGAAATTTTGTTCTTTAAACGTTGGAGGGATGAGCGTAAATTTGAAAATCAGGAACAATTGGTAGAGCAACTGAAAACCGATCAAACTGAGATAAAAGCGTTTTTTGAGATATGAAACTGGCATTAAGTATAGCATTAACATTAGTTGGACTGAGCACCATGGCACAGCCATTGGCCGTTGCATCGCTGCAAGCAAACTTGCCGGTTGAACCAATTGATTCGATTGCGCCAAATGTTTCGGATGGGGCAGATGTGAAATATGTTAATTACTTTGCGTTTGATACGTCTCTAATTCCTTGCTCGGATTTATACGACTATAGTTGGGACTCACTTCACCTTGATCAACCTAAAGTTGAGCCTGGTGATACTTCTGTTGCTGTTTCTTTGTCTTTAGTAGAATCAGAATGTGCTTACCATCATCCATGTAACGGCCCGATAACCAGTAATTTTGGTTGGAGACGCTACAGGATGCATAAAGGTATTGACATTGATTTGCAAACTGGAGACTCTGTTTACGCAGCTTTTGACGGCGTTGTCCGTATCGCAAAATATAATTATGGAGGTTTTGGCCATTATATTGTGATCAGACATTACAATGGATTAGAAACCCTCTATGGTCATTTATCCAAACGAATTGCGGTACCCAATCAAACAATAAAGGCAGGTGAGGTCATTGGCCTTGGTGGTAACACAGGTCGGTCGACAGGAAGCCATTTGCACTTTGAAGTGTTATATAGAGGTTGCCAAATAAATCCAAACAAGATTATTTCATTTACAGACCATAGCTTAAAAATGGATACTGTAGATTTAAGCATAACGGATTTCAAATACACAGCAAAATATGCGTCAGGGGCGCCAAACCCTAGCGGACGTTTATATTACCGTGTGCGTTCAGGTGATTCTCTATGGAGAATTAGTAAACGTTACGGAACGTCTGTAGACCGTTTATGCAGATTGAATGGTATTTCAAGAAGTACTACCTTAAGAATTGGTAGAAGTTTGCGTGTCCGTTAATCATGCCATTCTAGGCTATTAATCAAATTCATCATATCCATTTTAAGAAAGTCATAGACCGGAGCAACGGAATCTGTGTTTGTATGATTGTCAAAGTAAAATGCCCCCCGCACATAGTGATGCTTTTCATCTGAAATGTAGAAATTAAAAGGTGTGGCCGCCGGACCCATCAATTCGAAAATCATTCCTTTTGATTCGGTACGTTTGATATAAATCTCTTTTTCTTCAATCGCGTCCGCCTTTTTGCGGTGTTCGCCAGCTAGTTTGAACGCTTCATCAGACAACGAATCCAATTGATCTATACCGCGAATTGGTTTATACGTTAAGTAAATGGTAGCACCAAAGCTTGGGAACTTGATGTTATACCAACACGGTTCAGAATGCCTATGTGTGTCTTTCTCTACGATAGCGTAATCCGGAATGTCGAAGTGAAAAGCGCAGTCGTCATTGAATGTCTTATATCGTTTTTCAGGGAAATCAACCTTTGGGAAACCATGCGGTTTGGGTGTATAATTTCCACAGCCTGTTAGACTCGCCAAAGCTAAAAATGCAATGAATTGTAAACGATAACTATACTTCAGCTTCCTCAGAATCAGGTTCATAACTTACTTTTACACGCTTTACACGACGTTTATCAGCGCTTTCAATTTTAAACTCAAAATTGGCATGGTTTAGTACATCTCCTCGATTTGGAATATCTTGATGCATTTCCGTTAACAACCCACCTAATGTATCCGCCTCACCTTTAACTTCCTCAAAGTAATCCGTATTGAGCTCAAAAATCTTGCACATGTCAGTTAATAATGCTTTGCCTTCAAATATGTATGTGGATTCATCTAGTTTAGAATAAACCAGTTCGTCTTCATCAAATTCGTCTACAAGGTCGCCAAAGATTTCCTCTAAAATATCCTCCATAGTTACAATTCCTTCTGAACCGCCATATTCATCAACGACAATGGCCATGTGAATCCGCTTGTCTTGGAACTCTTCAAGAAGGTCATCGATTTTTTTATTTTCCGGTACAAAAAATGGATCCCTCATAAACGATTGCCATTTCTGGTTCGAAATATTGGTTAATACAGGTAACAAATCTTTGATATACAAAATACCTACAATTTTGTCGAAGCTATCTTCGAAAACAGGAACTCTGGAGTACCCCATGTCTTTGATTAAGTCAATCAATTCCTGCTGCTCCATATTTACGTCAACGGCAGATACGTCCATTCTTGGTCGCATAATCTGCTTCACGCTTATATTGCCATAGTTAACCAGTCCTTTGAGGATATTCTTTTCTTCAATATTGTCGTCTTCAGATGCAATTTCTATGGCTTGATTGAGTTCCTCCAAACTCACCGCCTTTTGGGTTCTTGCAATTCGAGAGTCAATCAGCGATGTACTTTTGGTTAGGGCCCATACAAAAGGGGCCAACACTTTGTTTGCATAAAACAGAATTGGAGCTGTTATGTAAACCAACGTTAAGTTGTTCTGCGTGGCATAAATTTTAGGAATAATCTCGCCAAACAATACCAATACAAATGTGATAACACCTATTTCTATTGCCACAACGGCCCACGTGGCCAAATCTAATATCTGCCATAAATCTCCAAGGAGATAAGAAGAGGCAATGATGATAGAAATATTGATAAAATTATTCAAAATGAGGATAGTCGCCAGCAAATTTTGAGTGGCTTCTACTCGATCGGGAATGTTTAGCAGCTTTAGCGCAAAGTTTGAGGATCTGGTTTGTTTTTCTTCTAGCGTGTTTAAATCATCAAGACTTAGGCTAAAAAAGGCGTTTTCTGAACCAGATATTAATCCAGATAAAAACACCAATCCAACGATAACAATAAACAGTCCTACGGATTGCAAAATATTAATGACTGGTGGCACTTGCTCCAGCAATGTAAAGAATAAGGCGATCTGTTGTTCCTGTTCTCCTTCCAAAGTTTACGTATTAAAATGGAAGATCATCAAGTCCATCTGGTTCAGGGCTAGGGGCTTGAGGTTCTTGAACAGGTTGTTTCTGTGGCTGTACATCTGGCTGTTTTGCATTGTCTGGTCTATCTTCTCGATTTCCCAACATTTGTAAAACGTTTGCACGAATACGCGTGGTGTATTTATCGACACCATTTTGATCTGTCCATTTGTCGGTTTTTATCTTCCCCTCAATGTATACCTGTCGTCCTTTAGTCAAATATTTTTCGGCCACTTTTGCAAGAGAGTCCCACATCTCAATTCGGTGCCATTCAGTTTGCGTCACTCGATTACCTTGTTTGTCATTGTAAGACTCGTTCGTTGCTAGAGAAAAGTTTGCAACAGCGCGGTCGCCATCAAGATATTTTACCTCAGGGTCAGAGCCCAGGTTACCAACTAATATGACTTTGTTTATTGACATTACACGTTCATTAAGGGTGATTCCAAGAATTTACTGATTAATACGGGTATAGCGTATTCAGTTCCTAATGCTTGTAAATCTACTTCAAAAGTATCTGAAATTCCATTAAAATTGAAGTGTGACGACGTAACTACCCAGAAATCTGCATAAATAGTTTGATGTGTTAATAAATGCTTGATTGAATCCACCTTTTTTACCTGAGGATTTGTAATGCCAAATTCCGAGTCAACGGATGTGATAAATTGGGCGTTACTCAGCGCCTGTGGGGTTTCAAGAAGCGGAAATTCAAACAGACCTTGCCAAATATCTTTAGACTTTCTTTTTTTAATCCAAGTTTTGTCGTTCGACAGAACAACAAGGTAGTTGAAATGACGGATTCTCTTGGCTTTTGCTTTCAACTTTACAGGCAAGTTTTGCACCTTTCCTTCTCTGGCGGCAACACACGTTTCATTAAACACACAAGCACCGCAATCTGGCTTCTTAGGCGTGCAATGCAGGGCACCAAATTCCATAATTGCTTGGTTGTGTTGCGCTGGATTTTTCTTGTCAAGTATTTCGCCTGCAAGGCTTTTAAAGGTTTTAAAAGCGAGCGGCGTGTTGATGGGTATGTCTATGCCGTAATACCGCGACAAAACCCGATACACATTGCCATCAAGAACCGGATGAGCCTGATCAAAAGCAAAAGACAAAATCGCACTAGCTGTGTAATCACCTATTCCTGGGAGTTTTTTTACCTCTTTTATTTCAGAAGGAAATACCCCGTCGTAGTTTGCGACGATCATTTTGGCGCATTTTAACATATTTCTACCCCGAGAATAATATCCTAATCCTTGCCAAAGCGTAAGAATTTCGTCTTCTGAAGCAGCCGCAAGGTCTTTGATGGTGGGAAATTGTTCGACAAAGCGTTCGTAATACGGTAAACCTTGTGAAACACGAGTTTGTTGTAAAATTATTTCGCTTAACCAAATCAGGTATGGGTTTGAAATGTCACGCCAAGGTAAAGGACGTTTGTGGTTGATATACCACTTTTGAAGGGTAACGGTAAACGAATAATTCATGGGATTTTTTTTGTAAAAGATTGAATACTAGCTTTCCGTATTAAATTATTATCTATAATTGCAAGACAATTATCTGGCAAAGATTGGATAAAAAGCACAAAAAAAATGACTAAAGCAGAAGTAATTAACGAAATCGCGGAAAGAACTGGAATCGAAAGAAACGATGTTCAAGAAACGGTTGAGACCTTTTTTAAGGTTGTAAAGGGCTCCTTAGCGAAAGGAGACAATGTCTATTTCCGAGGGTTTGGCAGTTTTACGCTTAAAAAGAGGGCGGAAAAAGTAGCTAGAAATATCTCGAAGAATACCCAGATTACTATTCCTGAGCATTTTATTCCAAAATTTAAGCCTGCAAAAACTTTCGTTGACAGGGTTAAGAAAAGCGAAGAAGTACGTAAACTACTATAATCTAAGATTATATGAATGGAAACAAGATTCTTGGCATCGCACTGGTGTTAAGCATTGGGTTAGGTGCTTATTTATTCTTAGGAAATAAA
>CAJQIC010000036.1 GCA_905478335.1 uncultured Bacteroidia bacterium
AATCAATTACTTCATAAGTCTCTTCAGGGTTTTCGATTTCTTTCACGTACTCCAAAGTAATAGCAGCAATAGAATCAACCACGTAATTAACGAACTGACGGTACTCATTATTGGTTATCTCAGTTTCATCCATCCACATGGAATGAATTGACACTTGTTTGTTAGGAGCAATATAGCTTCTAAAGATATCTTGATCACTCTGACCAGAATGGTAAGTTCCTGTAGGAATATAAACCGTGCCATATGGCTGAGGATGGAACCAAGGTCGTCTACCTTGAACACCTGTCAACTCCCAATCTGTACTGTTCATACAGCTTGTTAGCCCCATTACGATTAGCAAAAATGATATTTTAAAAATGTTCTTCATACCGTCGCTATTTTAACGAATCCACAATAATAATTTGATAATTTCAACAAAACAAGGTTTTTGTTTTTGAAAATCAGGGTTATAACGCTGACACAAAGATGATTATTGTTTTAAAATCTTAGATTTTTTGATTACAGCTCTCTCGCTGACTTTTTATAGGTTTTTGGAGCAGGATCACCTGGCTTAAATTGGAAGCAATAACTCGCATAAATTTCATGTGTTCCGTTTGAAACGGATTGAATTTTACTCGCTGTGATGTCATAGCTATATCCAAATTGCATTGGACCATTTACATAACCCAATAATAAGGTGATTGCATCAATTGTACCCCATTGTCTGTAACCTATTCCACCTCTATAGGTTTGATTATTCAAAATCGTAACGTTCAAATCAATTTGAGGTTTAGAATTGTACTTTACCAAAACAGCAGGTTCAAGTACGTTTGCTCCTGACCCTAAAGGCACGTTAGCTCCAGTATGTACAAAAATGTGTTGATCAAGCTCATACAAGTTACCAGACGTCCCACTTGTAGACAAATCGTAGGTAGAGCCGTTTAAGTGTGAGACAGATGCTCCAATATAGAAGTCTTCAATACTACTGCCCAATCTGTTTTGTTTATAAAAAACACCAAAGCCCAAGTCAAGCTTAGAATCACTGATGTTTCCACTTCCACCGCCAGCTGGTATTCTTGGATCTCCTGGATCTCTAGGTCTCCATTTAGGATCTATATAACCAAATTGTGTAAAACCGACTTCAACACCAATAGATAACCTTGCAAAATTCCCTTGAATAGGTAAAAAGTAAGCGCCTTGTGCTTTAAAAGAGGTTGTCTTCATAAAACCAAGTTGATCATCAAAAATGGATACTCCAGCAGCGGCAATAGGCGTTTGACGATTCTTATTTCCCAAAATCTGACCACCCATATTGAAATTATATGTTTGTGGCGCAACGTTTTCAATCAACTCCCCGCCTTCAAGAGGTTCACCCGTAGTACGATCAATCCAAGTTTGATCATCGTAGCCCAACCATTGCCTGTGCGCTACTGCATTTGCACAGATATAATCGTTCTTTTCTCCAACAGTCGCTGGGTTGTATGCTTGCTTTACAAATTTAAAGTGTGAGTAGTATGGATCTTGCTGAGCCTGAGCAGAATAAGCTGCAAAAATGAGCGATCCACATATCAAGGTTTGGAGTAAAGTCTTACGCATATTCATTCGGTATTGGCACAAATTAAAGTTAAAGTAACCTATAAATCAACTCCTTGACGTTGTTAATTTTAAAAAGGTTGGGTACATATCCACAATTGGGGAAAATATGAATGTTTGAAGGATTGAAGGATTGAAGGATTGAATGTCTGAATGTTTGAATGTCAGAATGCAATGAGTGAATGAGGAATGAGTGAATGACTGAAGCAAGGAATGTCTGAATGATTGAAGGATTGAAGGATTGAAGGCCTGAATGTCTGAATGCAATGAGTGAATGAGCTATCAATTTTCAACTATCAATTCTCAGCTATCAATTCTGTGGGTATAGATGCCCTAAAAGCAAACGCTAAAATCTCCCGATTAGCTTTAGATTTAGCCTTCTCCCTGTTAGATAGTTGGGTACCCCGTACAAATTATTGTTTAAATCCTTTACCCAAAAATATGAGGCCACGTTGTTGACCTGTAGGATGTTAAAGACTTCAACACTCGCCCATAGGGATTGGAATGGTCCGCCTGTTTTTGATGCTCCGGTAAACTTGGCAATTTCCTTGCTAAAGCCAATATCTACACGTCGGTAGGCTGGTAAGTTATAGGTTTCGTTGTATCTGAACGGCCCATTGAAATAGTACGGCATCTTAGAACCAATCACGAGGTTCAGTTGCATTTTAAACGTTGTATCGGTTGGCAACTCATCTTGAAACAAGATTGAAAAATTGACCCGTTGATCGGTTGGTCTTTTTATAAAACCAGTTTCCTGACTCAAACCATTTTCATCCAGATAGCTAATATTTTCTTTCGTAGACAACAACGACAAATTAATCCATGACTCTAGTCCTGCAATAAACTCTCCATTTACCCTTGTATCAAATCCCATGGCGTACCCCTCACTGGAGTTCACAGCGTCGTACCTTAGTTTCACATTGTTAATGGTATACGGCACAAGGTTTGTCATATGCTTATAATACACCTCATTAATCAACCTAAATGGTCTATTCCAAGCCGTGAACAATATGTCACTACCAATTACAAAATGGACAGATTCCTGAGCTTGAAGCTGCTTGTTCAACTGCCCTCTGCTATCCCTTAATTCTCGGTAAAACGGTGGTTGTCCGTAAGCACCAAAAGCAGCCGTAATAATCCAATCTTTTTTCTTAAGCGAATCGTATATCGATCTAGCACGGCGGTAATCTAACCCAACAGTGTCGATCAAAGACATTTCATAGAAACGTTGATTGATGTTAGACTTAAGTACATCATTGTGTTTTTTATTCGGTTCAATCGAGAATTGAAGCCTTGGTGATATTAGTGTTTGATTATTTAAACTCCAGTAATGCGAGCGCACCCCAATATTCAATCTTACATCACGTTTTTTATTCAAGAGAATATTGTCTTGAACGTAGCTTAACAATCTTCTGCTATTTAGCTGGTTGGTCGCGTTAATAAAGTCATCTAACCGGATTTCGTTTTGAGGGTGTTGGTTTGCGTTCAATCTGTAACCAGAGGAATCATTATAATTCCACTCTCGCAAACCATCAATGATGGCCTCGGTTTGATGCTTCACACCTACCTCAATTCTGTGTCTTCCTCTTTTAATGCGGGTTAACGCCTTTATGCTCGAAACATCGATGCTTAATTCATTGCGGGCATGATTGATAAAATATCCAAACCCCAACACTGATTTCGCTTCAGCAAAATTGTCTGATCCAAGGTTGTTTTCCAGCTCCTCTAATCTATACGCGCCTTCAATAGTAAAATGTTCGCGCTCTGAACTATTATAATTGCTTGCGATTACTTTAAATAAGGTTGAGTCATTAACTTTATAATCAACTGTTGCGGCATTCAACCATGTTTGGTAGTCGATGCGTTCTGCGCCTCCAAACCCGACAAATAAACGAACTGCTTGCTGCACGGTACCAAAGTTTGTTTCTCGACTTTGGGGTTCGACTAGGTATCTATTATTCGCATAAGTAGAATACCAGCTTAGCTTGAGTTTTGAGCTTGCCTTGTAAGTCATTAAGGTTTGAAAATCAACAAATTGCGGCCTGTAATCACCAGACACATCCAAGGAACCTAAAATATATTGCAAGGTTCTGTACCGTGCACCAACGACATAGGTGAATCGATCTCTTTTCTTCCCGACGTCCAAACGATCTTGAACGTGAACACTGGCACCAAGCAAACTCATCTCTACACTACCAGAAAAACTCGTAGGCTTGTTGTATTCCACGTCTAAAACTGACGACAATTTATCTCCGTACTTTGCTGCGAATCCACCAGACGAAAAACTAACGTTGTTTGTCATGTACGGATTAATAAAGCTCAAACCTTCCTGTTGGCCGCTCCTTGCTAAAAAAGGTCGGTATACCTCAATATCATTTATATAGATAAGGTTCTCGTCGAAGTTTCCGCCTCTTACATTATACGATGTGCTCAGCTCGCTTCGTTTCCTAACACCAAGAAACACTTTAGCCAAACCATCTTCAATCTGCATTTGCGGGAATTGTACAAGATCCTTTGGTTGCACCTCAATGACGTCGATCTCGATGGAAGGTTTTGTTTTATCAGGAGGCGTTACATCGGTTGGATTTAGGATATAACTCGATAATTGGAAGTTTAATTCAATGACCGAATTCGGTTTTGGTTTATTAATTCTTTTACTAACCGATTTTGAAAAATATCTTACTTCAATTCTGTGATTTTCGTTAGACGCTAAGGCTACCGTATATCGGCCTTTTTTATCCGTTTTAACAACGGGTAAACCATTTACATAAACCGGATAATCCCTTAAAAGGCTGTCTTCATAATCAGTTACTAGGCCAGTAACCGTTGCTACCTTGCTCTGCCCATAAACGTGCACGGCACTGCATAGGAAAATACAGCATAGCTGGATCAGGTAAATCGATATGCGGCTTGCGGTTTTAACCAACTGGAACTTTTAAGTCAGCAATTGTTTGTGTTGGATTGTTAGAGGAGAATACCGTACTACCAGCCACTAAAACATCTGCTCCTGCATTGACAAGCTTGCTGTAGTTATCAAGGTTAACGCCGCCATCTATTTCTATGTGAAGTTCATGGTTAGCTGCCTTCTTTAACGCAACTAAATCCTGTACTTTTTTATAGGTATTTTCAATAAACTTTTGACCTCCAAATCCTGGATTTACGCTCATCACAGTAACCAAATCAATTTCCGAAATACAATCTTCCAGCAACGAAACAGGCGTATGTGGATTTAATGCAACTCCTGCTTTCATGCCAGCGTCTTTTATCGCCTGCAAGGTTCTATGCAAGTGTGGGCTAGCTTCATAATGTACAGTCAATATTGCAGCACCGACATCTCGGAATTGTGTAATGTATTGCTCAGGTCTAACAATCATCAAGTGCACATCTAATGGTTTTTTAGCCACTTTGTTGAGTGCCTTAATTACCGGAAATCCGAATGAAATATTTGGAACAAATACACCGTCCATAACATCTACGTGAAACCAATCTGCTTGGCTATTATTAATCATTTCAGCATCGCGTTCTAGATTGTTAAAATCTGCTGAAAGAACTGAAGGGGCAACTAAGTGGCTCATTACTTTATTTTTATCTGATGTATTACTTGCTGTCCGATGTATTGATTTACCTTCTCAACGATTGTTTGTTCGTGATAGTATAAATCATTTTTAAGCGGAGCAGAAGATAGTTCTAGGTATAATGTTTTTTTATGAATTGAAAGTCGTGAAGTATTTTTTGCGATTGTCTTTCCCATTAAAACCTCCCACTCATTTCTTACGCGGGTTTCCACCAACTTATCAGAAAGATGGTAAGAGTCCATCATGCTGAATATTAGATCTTTAAGAGATTTTTCCTCGCTCATTCATTTCACCATTCTTATGGGCTTTCAATATTAAAGAATTTTTTTTCCGAAGCCACTGCTTTCAGTTTTGATTTCATTCTTTCTGCACTGGTATCTGTAATAAATATTTGACCATACGCTGAACTAGATATTAAGTTCAATAATCGACTCGACCTGATGTCATCAATTTTTTCAAAAACGTCATCGAGTAGTAAAATAGGATCATAATTAATTTTCGACTTCATGTACGCATAGGCGGCTAATTTTAGCGCTATTGTTGCCGACTTAATTTGACCTTGTGATCCAAATTTTTTGACCGAAACATTGTTTAAAACCACAGTCAAATCGGACTTGTGAATTCCTGAGGTTGTGCGCTGAGCCATTAAGTCTTGATTCAAGCTCATTTTTAGACACGTTTCTGCATCATACTCGTGTAAAGAAGAATCAAGACTGGCTGTTAATGTTTCTTCCTCCATCACCAAGGCATTATACACGTCAAACAATGGTTTTTGTAACTCTTCGACAAATGCCTTTCTCGTTGCATATATAAAATTCATCAAGGGTATCAACTGCGCATCGATAGCTTCTAAAGTTAACATATCCCGATATTGATTGACGTAAAACTGTTTCAACAATTCGTTGCGACTATCAAGCAGCTTGTTATGTTTCAACAGGGCCACTAAAAACTCGTGATTGGTATAACCAATTGCTTTATCTATATACTTTCTGCGTTCGTCACTATTGCCAGTTAACAAGGAGATGTCACCTGGAGTAATCATTACAGCTGGCAAGAATCCAACGTAATCTGCAAGTCGTTGAATTGAAGCACCATTTCTTTTTAAGCCTTTCTTGCCTGCTGGTTGTAAACCTATGCTCAAAGCTGTTTGAGAATCACCGGTGTTGAGCACACCTTCTATTAGTGAAAAACTTGTGTCAAACTGAATGCTGTTTAAGTCTGTTCTTGTAAAATATGATTTGCCATTACACAAGTAATGCAAGCCGTCTAAGACATTGGTTTTGCCAGCGCCATTCTTACCATGAAAACAATTGATTCCAGGGCAAAATTCAAAATCCGATTTCTCGTGATTTTTAAACTGTGTCAACCTTAATTTTTGGATGTACATTGTTATGCGGAAATCGTATTTTTGCAGCCGGAAAAAATGCCTTAACAAGTATTTTACTTCCTATCATCTATTATGGCAAAAGTAAAATTTACAAAAGAGATTTATACCAAATGGTTTAAGCAAATGATGCTTATTCGTCGTTTTGAAGAAAAATCAGCACAACTTTACGGTCAACAAAAGATTCGCGGGTTTTGTCACTTATACATCGGGCAAGAGGCTGTTATTGCAGGTTGCATGACGGCATTAGAAGAGAATGATAAGCTTATCACAGCGTACCGTGATCATGGTCATGCATTGGCTGCAGGTATACCTGCTAACGAGGTAATGGCTGAGCTATACGGTAAAGTAACGGGTTGTACGAAAGGAAAAGGTGGAAGTATGCACATGTTTAGCAAAGAACATAACTTCTTTGGTGGTCATGGCATTGTTGGAGGTCAAATTCCACTTGGTGCTGGCATTGCGCTGGCAGATCAATATAACGGCACAAAAGACGTTACTGTATGCTTTATGGGCGACGGTGCTGTAAGACAAGGTGCCTTGCACGAAGCTTTTAACATGGCCATGTTATGGAAGTTACCTGTCATTTTTGTTGTAGAAAACAACGAATATGCGATGGGAACTTCAGTAGAACGAACAACCAACGTCTTGGACATTCACAAAATTGGATTGGCTTACGACATGCCTAACTACCAAATTGATGGTATGAAGTGTGAAGACGTACATGAAGCCATTGCAGATGCAGCTAAACGAGCCCGTAAAGGCGATGGGCCAACCTTCTTAGAGATTAAAACGTATCGATACCGAGGTCACTCTATGTCTGACCCAGCGAAGTATAGAACGAAAGAAGAGGTTCAGAAATACAAGGCAATTGACCCAATTGAGGTAGTTGGTAAAACCATGATATCAAAAAAATGGGCTACTCAAGCTGACCTAGACAAAATGGAAGATGCGATAAACATAGAGGTTAACGAAAGCGTAGAATTCGCTGAGGCTTCTCCATATCCAGATGCGAGTGAATTGTATACAGATGTGTATGAAGAAGACTACCCATTTATTGTAGAATAACTGTTGAATAAAAACCATTTATAACCCCTATAATTGCAGAAATTTTTAAAGCGATGAGTAACGAGGAAAACAATACCGAAGAAGTTGTTGAAAGTAAACCATTTTCGGTACTAGGATATATCGAAGACAATTCGAAAAACTTAATGTACGCAGGTATTGCGTTATTGGTTGTTGCAGCAGGATTTTGGTATTACACATCTGTGTACACACCAAAAAGAAATGCGGCGGCAAATGATGAGTTATTTAGAGCAGAAAAGTTCTTCGAAAAAGACTCACTAGACATGGCGTTGAATGGAGACGGTGGTGAAGTATTAGGCTTGCAAGATGTTGCTGAAGAATTTGGCAATACACCGGCAGGGGAACGCGCGGCATATCTTGCTGCAAGTGCTTTGTTAAACAAAGGTTCTTACGACGAAGCATTAGAATACCTACAACAAGTTTCTTTTGATGACGAAATGGTTGCACCATTGGCGGTTTGTCTTGAAGGAGATTGCCACGTTCAAATGGACAATTTTGAAGATGGTGTTTCTAAATATTTAAAAGCAGCTAATTTAAGAGACAACACATTCACCACTCCATATGCATTAATGAAGGCTGCAAAAGTTCAAATGCATATCGAAGACTGGGATGGGGCATTAGAATCGCTTCAACGTGTAAAGAAAGATTATAAGCAGACACAATACGGCATTAACATAGTCAAAGAGATTGCACGTGTTGAAGCTGCTATAAAATAAAACGCATGTCTTCTAAAGACAAAAACTTATCTGAATTTTCAGGCAAAATTCCTATACTACCGAACGCAAAGATTGGTATTGTCGTTTCTGAGTGGAACGAAGCCGTAACAGGTTCCTTATTATCTGGAGCGCTTAAAGTACTTGCAGAAGCTGGAATACCTGATTCACACATACGAACTGTAAACGTTCCTGGTAGTTTTGAGTTGATTTTAGGAAGTCAGAAACTTGCTCAAATTGAGGACATAGACGCGGTTATATCAATTGGCTGTGTCATTCAAGGTGAAACAAGACATTTCGATTTCATTTGCCAAGCCGTGGCTACGGGTATAAGTGATGTTAATTTGAAGTTTGACAAACCCGTAATCTTTGGGGTTTTAACCACAGACAATCAACAACAAGCTTTAGATCGTGCAGGTGGAAAGCACGGCAACAAAGGTGAAGAAGCTGCGTATACGGCTGTAAGAATGATTGAAGATCTGAAAGATTGAAGGATTGATGGACTGAAGGATTGAATGTCTGAAGGATTGAATGTCTGAAGGACTGAAGGATTGAAGGGGTCAATATCAACGGCAGTATATCTAGTCCTGAGTCTTCCGTCTTTAGTCTTTAGTCTATATTCTTGACAAAAACCAATTCCTAGAGGCTAGTTCCTTACTCGTACTATTAGAAGGATTGAATGAGTGAAGGATTGAAGGATTGAAGGATTGAATGAGTCAAGGATTGAATGTCTGAAGGTCTGAATGTCTGAATGACTTAAGGATTGAAGGGGTCAATATCAACGGCAGTATATCTAGTCCTGAGTCTTCCGTCTTTAGTCTTTAGTCTATATTCTTGACAAAAACCAATTCCTATAGGCTAGTTCCTTACTCGTACTATTAGAAGGATTGAATGAGTGAAGGATTGAAGGATTGAAGGATTGAATGAGTCAAGGATTGAATGTCTGAAGGTCTGAATGTCTGAATGACTTAAGGATTGAATGAGTGAATGAGTGAATGTTCATTTTCAACTTTCAATTTTCAACTCTCAATTATCAACTCTCAATTATCAGCTCTCAGCTCTCCCGCTTCTTGTAAATTTAAAACAGCCCGTGAACCTCAGCATCGATCTTGCTGATAATTTTACCTAGGTCTTCCTGACTTGTTTCAAACTCTAAATCATCTACGTCGATGATTAGCAATTTTCCGTCTGTGTAGGTAGATATCCATGCCTCATACCGCTCATTTAAACGTTTAAGGTAGTCGAGTCGGATAGAATCTTCATATTCTCTTCCTCTTTTTTGGATTCGATTCACCAACGCTGAAATGCTGGCTCGTAGATAAATCATTAAGTCTGGTGGTTCAAGCATCGACTTAATACTTGAGAATAAAGCTTGATAGGTATCAAAATCACGTGTACTCATCAAACCCATTGCATGAAGGTTGGGTGCAAAAATGTATGCGTCTTCATAAATTGTTCGGTCTTGGATAACCGTTTCTCCGCGTGAACGGATATTTTGTACACCGTTGAATCTAGTATTTAGAAAAAATACCTGAAGATTAAATGACCAACGTTGCATATCTTCATAAAAGTCAGAGATATACGGATTGTTATCTAACGATTCAAAATGTGGTTCCCAGTTGTAATGTTTGGCAAGTAAATTTGTTAACGTTGACTTTCCTGCTCCGATGTTTCCGGCTATTGCAATGTGCATCTTCCTTCTCTGTTGACTTTAATGTGACTTTATTACTCCGTTCAAATCTATTTAATAAAACCTTCTAAAACCAATAATTTCCCTTACTTCTTTTAAGGTTGCCTCTGCACTTGATTTAGCCTTTTCTGCACCTGCTTCAGTTACTTGCTTAAGGTAGGTTTTATCTTCTTTTATTTCTTGTATGCGTTCTCTTATAGGTGCTATAAATGTAAGCACATCTTCAGACAGCTGTTTCTTGAAGTCTCCATATCTAATTTCACATTTGTTATACAATGCATCAAAGTGATCAACTGTATCAGCAGAAGAAACAAGAGACATGATGTCAAACAAATTTTGAATGGCTTCGGGTTTTTCTTGATTCATGGATTCTGGTCCAGAGTCAGTTACAGCCCGCATTATTTTTTTGTGCGTCACTTTTTCTTCGTCATCAAAAAATATAGCATCTCCTTCCCCACCACTCTTACTCATTTTGCCGTTGTTGGTCAATCCAGGAACCTTGATTAATTTGCCCGTTCGACTATACGCTTCAGGCTCGTTAAAACATTGTACACCGTACATATGGTTAAATCTTTTGGCAAAATCCCGTGTCATCTCCAAATGTTGTTCTTGATCTTTTCCGACAGGAACAACGTCCGCTTTATGTATCAGGATGTCTACCGCCATTAATACTGGATAGGTAAGCAAGCCAGCATTTACATTGTTACGTTGTGTCTTTACCTTTTCTTTAAAAGAAGCAGACCGCTCTAACTCCCCTAAATATGCATTCATATTCATGTATGTATACAATTCAGATATTTGAGGGACATCGCTTTGAACAAACAGCGTACATTTTTCAGGATCTAAGCCCATAGCCAAATACTCGGCCAAAACTTGATGCACATTACTATGTAAATCTGCAGGCGTAGGATGCGTGGTTAGGGAGTGAATGTCAGCGATAAAAAAGAAAGCATTATGGGTTTCCTGCATTTGCAAAAAACTTTTAACAGCACCAAAGTAATTACCCAAATGTAACTTCCCTGTTGGCCTAATTCCGCTTACAACTGTCTTCATAACTGAGATTTTTCAGCGGCAAAAATACGACTTAGGTATAACCTAAAAGAATATGTGAATAAAAGCTCGGTGATTTTAAATTAGTCCTAAACTCTTTGCTTTAGAAACCAGTTCGGCTGGCCGACTCACCCCAAGTTTTACGTTTAAGTTTCTTCTGTGTGAATTAACCGTGTGTTTGCTAATGTAGAGTTGTTCAGCGATGGCATCTGTTGTCATTCCCTTTGCAATCAACTCCAAGATGCCTAACTCACGTTTAGACAGGTTTATCTTTTTACCATTTAACTCTATATTAGGCTTAAAGTCGTTCACTATGGCTTCAAGGATTTCTGTTCCAAAGTATTGTTGCCCGCTAATGACGGATTCCAATGCCGCACGTAATATGTCAAAATCCGTGTTTTTTAAAAGATACCCATCGGCACCCAGCTGCACGATATTCTTAATGGATTTAACATCAATATGCATGGTTAATACAATTACCTTGGTATTGCTGTTGCTTCCCTTTATGCGCTGTGTCAGCTCCATACCAGACATTTCAGGCATGGATAAATCTGTGAGTACAATGTCAACGTCATTGTATTCCAAGAAAGTCAATGCTTCTTTTGGGTTTGTAAACCCTTTGAGAACGGTCACACCGTCAATTTTTTCAAGTAAAATAATCAAACCGTCTAAAACGATTTGGTGATCATCAACTACAATTAATTTTTTATTTGGTTTTGCCACTGGTTAATACGTTTTATATAATTATTGGGAGTTCTAAGATTACTGTTGTACCTGATTTTTCGTTGCTGTCAATTGCAAAGCTACCGCCTACTTTTTCTATGCGCTTTCTAATATTGGGTATACCTAAGCCATTTGAACGATCCATATTCTCTTTGTCAAAGCCAGACCCGTTGTCTTCAACGATTAAACTCATCTTGCCATGCTCTTTTATTAAATGAATGTCAATAACATCAGCGACACCATGTTTTAGAGCGTTACTTACCAATTCCTGTAAAATGCGATAAAGTACAATTTCTTGCTGACCCGAGAGTCTTTCATCCATGCCATGATGGAACAAATTGATTTTTATTTTACCACTGGCTTGAATCGCTTCAATCAAATGCTCAAC
Source organism: uncultured Bacteroidia bacterium (assembly GCA_905478335.1). Classification (GTDB taxonomy): domain Bacteria; phylum Bacteroidota; class Bacteroidia; order NS11-12g; family UBA9320; genus UBA987. The sequence continues at coordinate 12,182 of CAJQIC010000036.1, forward strand.
GGCGTGCATCAAACCAAATTTGGCTAAAACACCAGATGCCAAATCGTGTGATATCTTACGCACTTCAGAAGCGGCTTCATCAATCAATTTTTTTGCTACATCAAACCTAATTTTTGCCGACTCTTGCTTCTCTCCAAAATGCTCATCCATGGAACTAAAGTTTAGCTTAACCGCGCTTAAAATGCTCCCAAGCCTATCATTTAATTCTATTGCTATTCTGTTCCGCTCGTTGGATTGAGCCTCAAGCATAATGTCAATGTTTTGAATCTCCTGTGTCTTTAACATGGCATCCACTTTCTGACTGTAAATTTGTCGATCTCTAAGGGCTAGTTTCCTGCTTTGGAATAACGACCAGATGATAAACAAACTTATTAAACCGAGAACAACAGAAATAAAAATGATTAGTCTTTGGCTGCCTTCTCTCTCCTGAATTTGGTTCAGTAATCTTAAATTTTCTGATTCCGTTTCTGCCGTTTGATATTTTACTTCGAACTCCTCAAAAGATTGTGAACGTGCCTCGTCTTGATTGTCTTGTACTTTTTTAACATAACGCTCATAGGCATCTCCAACAATATCCGCTGACTTGCTTTGGTCACGATAACTAATCGCTATAGCGCCCAACGTTACTTCTTCTAAATCGCTTAACCCGTATCTTATGGACAACTGAAGTGCGGAATCCAAGAATGCTTCTGAAAGTTCAGGGTTTTCAAACTGTAAATCTTGTCCACAATTTAAGTATATCGTCGCTAGTGAAACATGAAGTTCTTCAGCACGTGCAAGACTTAAGGCTTTGTTTAGATATAGACTTCCGGTGTCTTTCGATCCAAAATCTCTATTGAACAATCCATAGTTGTTATATAGTGTAACTAGAAAACCACTATTGCTAGACTGCTTTGCATAAAGAATCGCCTTGGCAAAGAGCTTATCGGCTTTATCATATTGTTTAAGTTGAATATGACATATTGCACCGTTTGTTGCCGCCTTAGCCATTAACTCGTACTCGTTTTGGGTACCTAACGTGTTATAGGCACTGTCAGAATAAACACTGGCTTTCTCAAAGTTTCCAATGCACATGTATGCCGTACTGATGCTACTAAACGCCTTGCCAATTAATGTTGTATCGGCTAATGCGTAACCAATGTTTAGCGCGTTCCGGAACATCCAGATTGAACTGTCACAGGTTCCTCTTTCGTAATGCACACGCCCCAACACCAATTGCGCTCGAGCTTGGCTCTTTAAATCATTGTCTAATTGTGCTTGGTTTAAGACCGACTTGCTTAACAACTTGGCTGAGTCAAGGTCGACTTTTAAAAATGTTCTAGCTACGTCGTTTAACGAATCTAACTGCGTAAGAACAGGTTTGTCTTGTTTGCTCTCTTTTTGAACGCATCCATGCGTACAGAGAAGCAAAGTAAACGACATTGCCATCCAAATAGTAGCCCTAAAATTCAAATACACACGCTCTTGTAGCACAGTCACTTTTAAACTGCAATATATTATTTACAACGTATAGAAGAGAAAAAAAGAGAGGCAAACCGGCGATTCAAGTAGCACTAACTAGTTATATGTAACTACAGCACAAATGCCCCATTTTTATGGGTGTTGTAACACCCTAAAGCGGAGTTTACGTATTTAATATTTGAAGCGTTTAAAGAATCTAGATTGTCTATCACATCCTGAAATGTGGTAGCGGTTTTTATGGCATATTCAAAATCCAGCGCTCCAGAGCTAATGTTTAAGTGTTTCATAGCCCGTGGATTAAAACCGAGAGACAAAACTGCCGCTTTGGTCTTTACGTTCTGCTTTTCAAATTTCGCATAATCCTCTAAAGACTTATCTACTTGACCTTTGGTTTCGCAGTCGCTAATAAGAAAGAAAACACGATCATCTGCATCAAAAATAGACAAACATTCGATTAAATCTTTTCGCCTAAACACCTTGTTATCAGACAACAACAATGATTTATTCCCTCTTTTTTTAAATGGATTAAACCATCTTCCTTCGACATAAGACAAACCAGATATGCTTATAAAATACAGGCCCTTGCTTGGCGTGTCTTTTTTTATTTGAGTCAATTGCTGCTTAATCTGCTCTGAGCTGATCTCTGTTTTAGAGCTTAGTATTAACTCAGATTCATACCCCTTTTGCTTTGCAAACAGATGAAAATAATCGGCATCTTTCTCTCCATCAAACTGCAAATCATGATGTAAAGCATTGTTGATTCCAAAATGTATAGCCGTTTTATTTTGCCATTTCTCTTGACCCATTCTCCGTAGTTGTAGTAAATATTATTTCCGATTTCTGTAACAGAAATCAAGTGTTTAATACAAAACACGATTTAATACCTCTAGAAAACATCACTACTTGTAGTGAATTTACGGATTTGGTGAAATATCAGTAATATTAAGCCTCCTCGAATTGTTGACTCATCAACAGCTTATGATAGGCTCCTTTTTGGCTAACCAAAAGGTCGTGTGACCCTTTTTCTAAGACTTTCCCCTTGTCTAACACTAGAATCGTATCTGCATTGCGAATGGTGCTGAGTCTATGCGCAATAACAATAGAGGTTCGGCCATGCATTAGCTTTGTTATGGCTTCTTGAATTATTGCTTCAGTTTCTGAATCAACAGATGACGTTGCCTCGTCTAAGATGAGAATTTTAGGGTTAAATGCGAGCGCGCGTGCAAACGAGATTAATTGACGCTGACCAACGGATAAAGAACTGCCACGTTCCATTACATTGTAATCGTAACCGCCTTCCATACGTTGAATAAAATCGTGGGCGCCAATTTGTTTTGCCGCCTCCATCATGTCCTCTGTAGAAATACGATCTTCAACCAATCGAATATTTTCTTCAACGGTGCCCGAAAACAAAAACACGTCTTGCAGTACAAAAGCAATTTGACTTCTTAAGCTCTTTAACTCCCACTTTTTTATATCTACGCCATCCACGCTTATCTCGCCAGATTGGTAGTCGTAAAACTTGGTTAACAAGTTAACTAAAGTCGATTTTCCTGAACCTGTCGCCCCTACAATGGCAAGTGTTTTACCAGGCTCTACATCAAACGAAATGTCATGTATTATTTGTTCTTCAGGCGTATAGCCAAAAGAAACATGGTCGAATTTCACATTACCTATTACTTCAGCCTCATGGGTACCATTTTCTTCTACATACGTAGGGTCATCAATCAACGCAAATATCCTTTCAGAGGCAACCATTCCCATTTGCATGGTATTAAACCTGTCTGCAATCATTCGAATCGGTCTAAAAAACATGTTTAAGTACAAAATGAACGACACCATTACACCAGGCGTTATACTGCCGCTAAGCGCGTTACGAGATCCGTACCAAACCATTAATCCGATTGATGTAGCTGTTATGATTTCCACTATCGGAAAGAAAATAGCGTAGTGAAAAATTGATTTTTTATTCGCTTCTAGATGCAGTCGATTAATGTCCTTAAACTTTTTCATCTCTGCAGCCTCTCGATTAAAAATTTGCACCACACTCATTCCAGTGATGTGTTCTTGAACAAATGAATTTAATCTGGAGATTTGAGTCCGGACTTGTTGGAAAGCACTTTTTACGCCTTTACGGAATTGATTTGATGCGTATATCAACAATGGCAAAACGGCCAAGCAAATTAATGTCAGCTTCCAATCGGTATAGAACATCAAAAAGGTAATCACAAACAAGGTCAGAAAATCACCTGATATGGTTATGATTCCCTGAGAAAAAATATTGGCTACCGTTTCGATATCCGATACACTTCTGGTAACCATGGTACCAATTGGTGTTTTGTCGTAGAACTTGACTTTTAGGCTCGTTAGGTGTTTAAACACGCGAACACGCAAAGCACTTATTACTTCTTGGCCCAACCAATTGGTTAAATACGTATTGACAAACATGATTAATGTTTGCAAAATCAGCAGGCTTATCAACAAGATTAGCATCCGTGTCAAGCCTTCCAAGTCACCATTTGCGATATACTTATCCAGCGAAAGGCGAATTAACACCGGCTGTAACGGCATCAATATGGCCAATGAGATGGTCGTAAACACGGCAATCAAACCATATTTCTTGTATGGCGTTGCCAACAAAACAATACGTCTCAATAGCTTGAGATCGAACGCATTACCTGTTTTGTCGTTACTATTACTCACTTGTTTTAAATTTCTTTCCAGTCAGTCGTGTTGTATGCCACATGTTCTAAAAACAAACCTTGCGCTGGGACAGAATATCCTGCGCGCTGTCTGTTTTGAGAAACGATTATATCTTCAAACTCCTGAAGTGATATTTTGTTTTCTCCAACCTCTAATAAAGTCCCCACAATTGCCCTTACCATATTTCGTAAAAACCGGTTTGCGGTGATGGTTAAAACCAACATCGACTTTTCCTCTGTCCATTCTGCCTCTGTTACATCGCAAATATTGGTTTTATTTTGCGTATGACTTTTACAGAAAGCACCGAACTCTTTATGGTTCATAAGAATGGCGCAAGCTTGATTCATTAAATCAACATTTAATGTACGGTAGAACACCATCGAATAGTGACGATTAAAAGGATTCTTTTCTCGCGATATATAATATCGATACGTTCGCGCAGTTGCATCAAATCTGGCATTAAAGTTATCAGGCACAGCATAAACAGCGTCTATACCAATATCTTTTGGCAGTACATTGTTTAATCTGAACAAGAAGTCACTGGCAAGGTCACCATCGTAATTAAAATGAGCAATAAAGTGTTTGGCGTGAACACCAGTGTCGGTTCTACCGCAGCCAGTAATAGGTGTTTTTTTTCTTAGAAGCTTATGCAATGCTTCTTGAATAACTTCCTGAACCGTTTCGACGTTGTTTTGGAATTGCCAACCATGGTAATTCCCACCGTCATATTTGAGCTCTAATGCTATACGCATTTAATCTAAAGCTTTTCGAAAATAACGGCTTTACCCTGACCAACACCAACACACATCGTGGCTAAACCATACCGGACGTCTTGCTTTTGCATTTCGTGTAGTAAGGTAGTTGAAATTCGAGCACCGCTGGCTCCTAGCGGATGACCAATGGCTATTGACCCACCATTCACGTTTACCAAGTCCATGTTTACGTCTAACTCAGTTGCACAAGCTATGGCCTGAGCCGCAAAAGCTTCATTCAGTTCAATTAAGCCAATGTCCTGCATATTCAAACCAGCGCGTTTTAGTGCTTTTTGAGTTGCTGATACTGGGCCTATACCCATGATATCTGGGTGCACTCCTGTTTCAGCCTCTGCGACAACCCGTGCGATAGGTTTCAAATTCATGGATTTGACCGCTTCTTCAGAAGCCATCAACAACATAGCTGCTCCATCATTTATTCCTGATGAATTACCCGCAGTTACAGTTCCTCCCTCACGGAAAGCAGGCCTCAAGGTTGATAATTTTTCTATTGAACTTAACCTTGGATGTTCGTCTTTATTAAAGATGATAGGATCAGATTTACGCTGCGGAATAGACACTGCAGTCAGCTCATTATTAAACTTTCCTGCTTTGTGCGCAGCATCATATTTAACTTGTGTATGATGAGAGAATTCATCTTGAGACTCTCTCGAGATATTCCATTTTTCAGCCACATTTTCAGCTGTTTCACCCATAGCAAATGGATGGTATTCTTTGGCCAGTTTGGGATTTGTAAACCGCCACCCTATCGATGTATCGTAAATTTCTGGTTTTCTGGAAAAAGCCGTTTCAGCCTTAGCCATAACAAAAGGTGCTCTGGTCATACTTTCTACTCCACCAGCTAGGTATAAATCACCATAACCAACCATTAGACTTTTGGCCGCATCGCCAATGGCTTGCAATCCGCTTGCGCAAAGTCTATTGACCGTCACCCCTGGCACTGTAATCGGAAGACCAGCCATTAATACCGCCATTCGTGCGACATCTCGATTGTCTTCGCCAGCTTGATTTGCTGCGCCCATTATCACATCCTCAACTCGACTAAAATCTACAGATGCATTACGCTCTACAATGGATTTAATTACAATGGCGGCAAGATCATCTGGACGAATACTTGCCAAACTACCTCCAAATTTTCCGACTGGTGTGCGCACCGCATCAATGACGTAAGCTGTTTTCATATTGCAATTTTTGAGCGTGCAAAGGTATTGATAATGGCTTAATTTTGTCCATATGATTCAACGATTGCAAAGCCTCTATTTGATAGCCATTACCATAATAAGTAGTTTGCTTCTTTTTGGCGACATTCCTTTCTATTCAGAAACTGGCAAACCGAGTGTTGCCAATGAAAATACCGGTGACGCAACAGCATATGCTTCAACGACCATCACGGTAGATTACAATTCTACGGATACAGAAGAAGGTAAAATCGGGACGAACCATACGATAATTTACTTCCTTGGTGGCATAGCTCTACTATCCTTAATTACCCTATTTTTATTTAAGAAAAGAAAATTACAGCAGCGTTTGGTATTTGGCATAATGGCTATGAACGTGGTAGTGATTGTGGCGATGTATTTGGTTAGCTTCGGTAATGGGTATACAGACATTGATACCAAACAGGCGGTGTTAAATGGGGCGGGTATACCCTTAGCCATTTTCGTTTTCGCCATTCTGGCGTATCAAAGGATTGGTAAAGACGAAAAACTTGTACGTTCACTAGATCGTATTCGTTAGTGCAAGACCTGTTAAACATACAAAACTTAGACATATCATTCCCGTCTGACAATGGACCTGAGCAGGTTGTCAAAGGTTTCAACTTGACCTTACAACCAGGTCAAATCATCGGAATCGTTGGAGAATCTGGATCTGGCAAGAGTGTTAGTGTTTTGAGTCTTACTCGACTCATTTCTAATGCGATTTGTAGGGCCGACAACATGTCTTTCACCTCAGAAAAAGGGATTGAACTTGACCTTTTAAACTCAGATGATGCCGATTTAGAAACCATCCGTGGTAATGAAATATCGTATATATTTCAAGAACCTATGACGGCTTTGCATCCGCTATTTACCTGTGGACAGCAAGTAGTTGAAGCCATTGTTCAGCATCAGTCTATTAACAAAACTAAAGCAAAGAAAAAGGCACTTGACTTGCTTATTGAGATGCAACTTCCAGAGCCCGAAAGACTGTATAAACGTTACCCACATCAACTATCTGGAGGACAAAGACAACGGGTAATGATTGCCATTGCTTTGGCCAACAACCCTTCCATTCTTATTGCAGACGAGCCTACAACGGCGCTAGATAGTGTGCTTCAAAAAGCCTTAACACAGCACATGGTTGAAAGCTGTAAAAAAAGAAATACTGGACTTGTATTAATCTCACATGATTTACAATTGGTCAAAGATTTTACAGACGAAATTATCGTTATGTATAAGGGCGATATCATAGAAACAGGGTCTACCGCGCAAGTGGTAAACAACCCACAGAGCGTTTACACCAAGAGCCTGTTGCAATGCCAACCCAAGTTTACAAACCGATCTACCGTGCTTCCCACCATCCATGAACTTGCCGATTATGTAGATGGAGAATTTGTAGCCAAACCATTTAATAATCACAGCTTTACATTTCAAAAAATTGACGACGCGGCCTACATTGAAGTACAAAACATTTCTAAATCATTTCCAAACGGCAAGACGGTAACCAAAGCGTTAACCGACGTAAGTTTTGACATACACAAAGGGGAAACACTAGGATTAATTGGAGAGTCTGGATGCGGAAAATCAACGCTTTCTAAAATAATTATACAACTTCTGGAGGCAGACAGTGGCCGTATCACTTTTCAGGGTAAGCCGGCCAACAGTGATCGTAAGGCATTTGCCAAGAAGGTTCAGATGATATTTCAAGACCCCTATGCCTCGCTCAATCCTGCCATGAAGGTTGGTGATATTATTTCGGAACCTATTCGGGTACATAAACTGGCGCAAGGAAAGCAAGCGATAAAAGAAAAAGTACATGCGCTGTTGATTGAAGTTGGGTTACGAGAGAAAGATTATGCTAAATACCCGCATGAATTTTCTGGTGGTCAACGACAACGTGTAAGCATAGCCCGTGCGTTAGCTGTAGAGCCAGATTTGATTATTTGCGACGAGTCGGTTTCGGCTTTAGATATATCCGTACAGGCGCAAATACTTAATTTGTTTAACCAGCTGAAAGTGAATAGGCAATTAACCTATTTGTTTATTAGTCATGATTTAAACGTTGTGAGTTATATCTGCGATCGTATCGTTGTGATGCAAGAAGGAAAAGTTGTTGAACTGAGTGATACTGAGTCACTTGTTGAAAATCCGAAAGAAGCCTATACCAAGAAGTTATTGCAGGCTTAAGTGACTGCCTAAATGAACAAATTCTACGTTCAACTGTCTAGAGTATAGTCAATAACATCTAAAAGGCGGTTTTGTAACCAGAGAACCTCATTGACTTTTGGGTACCATAAGCCCTACTCTACTTCTACATTACCAAAACATTAAACCTCACCTAACCATTCACACCTTCAGATTAACCTCTGAAAATCACTTAACTTCGCAACGATTTGAAAAAGAAGAAAAAAATACATAAATCCGGGCCTAAAAAACTGCCCGGTAAATACAGACAACTACTGGACTTTTTTCGCGGAAACCCTCGAAAATCCTACAATTACAAACAAATAACGCATCAATTAGGGATTTCATCTCCTGAACAAAAAGATGATGTTATAAAAATTCTCCAGGTTATGGAGAAAGAGGAAATCATTGAAGCAGTAGAAAGAGGCAAATACCGTTACATCCCTGACTATAGCTTGTTTACAGGCATAGTTGAGTTTACTCAACGTGGAGCAGCCTTTGTTTTGGTTGACGACCTGGATGAAGACATTTACATTAGCAAGTCTTTAACTGGAATGGCCTTAAATGGCGATACGGTTACCGTTGAATTAATCAGACAGAAAAAAGGAAGCCGACTAGAGGGTAAAATTATTGAAGTTGTAGAGCGCGCACGAACCCAGTTTGTTGGCACCGTTCAGCGCATGAAGAAGTTCGCTTTTATAATTCCGGATAACAGCCGAATTCATGTTGACTTTTTTGTATCCATAGAGGATATGAACAAAGCCAAAGACGGAGACAAAGTGCTGGTTGACTTAATTGACTGGCCTTTAAGTACGCCAAACCCGTATTGCAGAGTCACCAAGATACTTGGTAAGGCGGGTGAGCACGACACGGAGATGCATGCCATTGTTGCAGAATTTGGGTTTAAAACCGAATTTGAGCAGAACGTTTTGGATGATGCCGAAGGCTTCCCAGACAAGATTTCGAAAGAAGAAATACAGAAACGTAAGGATCTGCGCGATACACTCACTTTTACCATCGACCCAGTTGATGCCAAAGATTTTGACGATGCCATTTCTTACAAAAAATTAGAAAACGGAAACCACGAGGTGGGCGTCCACATAGCGGATGTTAGCCATTTTGTAAGACCAAACTCTGCCTTAGATGATGAGGCGTTTGACCGTGCCACATCTGTTTATCTTGTTGATCGCACGATTCCTATGCTCCCTGAGCGGATATCCAACCACTTGTGTTCGTTGAAACCCAACGTTGATCGATTGGCTTTTGCTGTCATTTTTGAACTGAATAACAAGGCCGACATCGTTAACTACTGGGTGGGCAAAACCGTTATTCATTCAGATCGCAGGTTTAGTTATGAAGAAGCCCAAGAGGTGATTGAAGGAAAATCAAAAGAACTTCAAACTGAAATACAACAATTAAATACACTTGCCCATAAACTCCGGGACCAACGCTTTAAAAATGGTGCAATTTCATTCGAGAGCGACGAGTTTAGGTTTCTGTTAGATGAACAAGGCAAACCTGTTGAAGTCATAAAAAAGGTACGTGTAGATGCACATAAGATGATTGAGGATTATATGCTATTGGCCAACAAAACCATTGCCAAGCATGTATATACCAAGATTAAAAAAGTATTGCCGTATCGTGTTCATGATTCACCGAATATTGAAAAAATGGCATTCTTCATTCAAACGGCGAAAAAATTCGGGTATGATATTGATACAAAAAGCAACGAAGCAATCAGCAAAACGATTAACCATATGGTAGAAAAATCGGAAGGTAAAGTGGAGGCAAACATACTGCACCCCCTTGCGATTAGAAGTATGGAGAAAGCTGTTTATACAACAAAGGACACCTATCACTTTGGTTTAAATTTCAACTACTATACGCACTTCACAAGTCCGATACGGCGGTATCCTGACCTCATTGTACACCGGTTGCTTTTTGATTATTTAAATAACAAATCAGCGCCAAAAGTTGACGACGTAGAAAAGGCTTGTAAACACAGCTCTCAAATGGAGCAGAAAGCGACTCAGGCAGAAAGAGCCTCATCCAAATACAAACAGATAGAATACTTATCTGATTATGTGGGAGAAGTATTTGACGGGATAATTTCTGGGGTAACAGAATGGGGAATATTTGTTGAGCTTAAAGACAACCATTGTGAAGGCATGGTGCGCATTAGCGATATGAAGGGAGACTTCTATGAGTTTTATGAAAAGGATTTATCCGTTGTCGGCCGCCGGACAGGTAGACGATTCACCTTTGGAGACGATGTAAAGGTGCGTATCAAAAAAACAAATATGCACAAACGTACCGCAGATTTTAGCTTGATTCTGAGATGACCACATATAAAAACTATTTAAAGCAATACCTGGACTACGTTAAAAACAATCCTTTTACAGGAGCGCCAGATGAACTATATGATCCAGCAAATTACATCCTTCAACTTGGAGGTAAGCGCGTTAGACCTTTGTTGGTATTACTCGGATACGGCCTTACCAATACAGATGTAACAAAGGCTTTACCGCTAGCCAATGCCGTTGAAGTGTTTCACAATTTCACCTTGATGCACGACGACATTATGGATAATGCCGATGTACGCAGAGGTGAACCTACAGTTCATGTTAAGTGGAATCCGAACATCGCTATTTTGAGCGGTGACTTGATGTTGGTCAAAGCCTATCAAATGTTAAATAATCTTCAAACAGATTTAGAAACCAAAACTCAAATCACCGATGGTTTTGGTAAAATGGCAGAAGAAGTTTGTGTTGGACAACAGTTTGACATGAATTTTGAAACACAAGAAACTGTAAACGAATCTGATTACCTAGCCATGATTGAAGGTAAAACCTCGGTGTTGTTGGCATTTAGTTTAGAAGCAGGAGGGCAATTAGGAGGAGCCAATAAAACGGTAACAGATGCCTTGTATCAGTATGGTTTAAATATTGGCTTGGCGTTTCAAGTAATGGACGATTACTTGGATACCTTTGGAGACCAAGCAAGTTTTGGTAAGCGCATTGGTGGAGATATATTAGAAAACAAGAAAACACTCTTGTGGATTGAAGCAAGAAAAAGAGCGCAGCCAGATCAATTGAAATCGTTGGACGAATGGTACGGTAAAACCATTGATAGCCAAGAAAAAATTGATGCCGTAACGTTATTATTTAGGACCCTAGAAGTAGACAAATATGCCGAGCAAATGATGCATCAGTTTTCTACCAAAGCGTCTAACTACCTTGATATAATTCGGCAACAGTACAACACGGAATTAATCGAATCATTGGCATCAGATTTAATGACAAGGAGTAAATAGAATACGTTGAGCCAGCCTTTCATAGTCATTGAACATCAGAGCAAGAACCCCTATTTTAATCTTGCTGCAGAATCGTACTTTCTTCACGAATTTGAAGAAAACGTCATCTTCCTGTATGTGAATGAACCTGCTGTAGTTGTTGGCAAACATCAGAATGCGTTTGAAGAGTGTCAAGTGGACTATTGTAAGAGCAATGGTATTCACATTGCCCGCAGACTTAGCGGCGGAGGCACCGTTTTCCATGGCCCTGGAAATCTAAATTTCTGTTTCATCAAAAATGGTGATGATGCTTCAAAACTCATCGACTTTAAGAAGCACTTAGAACCTGTTATTTCATTTCTTCGGTCAATTGGCTTACCAGCAGTCTATAGTGGCCGAAATGACATTCTGGTTGACGGATTTAAAGTATCGGGAAACGCCGAACACGTGTTTAGCAAAAAGAAGCGTGTTATTCATCATGGCACCTTACTGTTTGATGCAGACTTAGAGTCACTTCGTGACTCTATCGCACCAAAAAATCACATTACATTTGAAACACACGCGGTTAAATCTATGAGAAGCAAGGTTAAAAATCTTACCGATTTTTTCAAACAATCTATTGATTTTAAAGGCTTTAATAACCAGTTGAGCGCATTCTTAATCGCGCATTTTAAAGCAACTACATACACCTTAAACTCGGCTGATTTACAGGCCATTGAGCACTTGGCTGAAACAAAATTTGGTACATGGGAATGGAACCTGGGATATTCGCCAAAATTCAAATCTACCGTGCAGTTGTCTAACACAAATAGTGTAACAGTCAGCGTTCAAAAAGGACTCATAACGTCGGTAGTTGATGGTGACCAACAAGAGGAAACAACATCCCTTTTGGTAGGCAAACCCTATTCAAAAGCAACCTTTGCTTTGGCTGGTTTTGATGTTATCATTTAAAACTGAGACTGTATGCCTACGTGTAAACCAGAATAATGCATATCGTCATTTGAATTAAAGTTGATTTGCTGACCGAATAGCATTCCAAAACTAATGTAGTACGGCTTTTTAATTGAAGGCCTGATTTCTACCGAAAAAGCAGATTCAAACCTCACTATTGGATTATATGCCGCTCGAAACCATTCAAACGTTAGCTCACCGTCGTACTGTTTAGCTTCAGATATCACCGACTCCCCGTCCATTAGCCTGCTCAGCTTACCGGTGTAAGAAGAAATCTGTATGCCCGCACGAAGCGGAATTAAAGTGCCCATCCCAATAGAGGTATTAACCGAAAAATAATCGTTCAAGATGATACGATAGAAGGCATGTGGGCCAACATTTAGATAGTCGTTTAACTCTGCATAGGCATCCGTTTTAAAACCATATGTCCGTCTTACAATGCCTAATTTTTGATCTACAACAGATTCTTCCTCCAAATATTCCTTTGTACCGATATAGCGCGTACGCTGTTGGAACTGACTCGAAACTTTAGCGCCAACATACAATTCCCTTCTTAGGCTCTTTGATTGATTAATCCGTCTAAGCCATTGCATGTCGTAGTTACGAATCTGTCTTGCTGTTGCATACCATTTACCTCTTGTATAGCTGCCAAAATCAATTGATTCTGAAACCACGTGCTGTATGTGTGAGGCTGAATTTGTACTGGTACTTTGGCCTGCATAACTTCCGTATCCCATGCCCACTTCTGTTCGTCCGTTTCTAGTCTGACCGAACAATTGGGTTACAGACAGAAAGAATAAACAGGTTAGTTGAAGCTTCATATTGTACAAATGGATACTTTTGAAACGGTAATTCTGAAAATTAATTATTTCTCGCAATAGGATATGACAAAAGCACAGAAAGTTGAGGAAATCATATCAACTTTAGACGAACTGTTCCCAAACCCTCCAATTCCTTTACAACATAAAGACGCATATACCTTGCTAATCGCTGTATTGCTATCTGCACAATGTACCGATGAACGCGTCAACCAAATAACACCCAAACTATTTGCGCGTGCCGACAACCCACACGACATGGTTAAACTCAGTGTTGAAGAAATCAGAGAGATTATAAAACCTTGTGGCTTGTCACCAATGAAATCTAAAGGCATATTTGGATTGAGTAAGATGATTATTGATCAGCACAATGGCAAAGTACCAGCGTCGTTTGAAGCGCTTGAAGCAATGCCCGCCGTTGGTCATAAAACGGCCTCTGTGGTGATGTCGCAAGCATTTGGTGTTCCAGCCTTTCCGGTAGATACGCACATCCACCGTCTTGCCTATCGTTGGGGTTTAAGTACGGGTAAAAGTGTAGAACAAACGGAAAAGGACCTCAAACGATTAATTCCGCGTGAGATTTGGAATGACATTCATCTCCAGATCATTTATTTCGGACGTAAATTTTGCCCAGCACGTGGTCACGATGTTTCAGCATGTCCAATTTGCAGTATTCACGGCAGAAAGAACATGAAACGATAGGTCAAAAATTTCGTTGATAAACCACATTAATTGCAAACCTCTTCTATCTTTGACTGTTATATATATTATGAAAAAAGTATTATTAATTTCTCTTTTTGGTTTGCTCATTTCGGCTTGTAACTCCAACACAAATACAGAGTCGGGTGAAACCACAGAAACTACTGCAGATAGTGTTCAGTTTTACGAATATCAGCGTGCATTCACAAAGCTGACTTGGACTGCTTATAAAACAACAGCCAAGATTGGTGTAAATGGGTCGTTTGATGAATTTAATGTTGATCCAGGCGTTAATTACGGAACAGTTACCGCGTTACTTGATCAATTGGAATTCTCCATACCTGTGTCTACCACTAACTCCGAAAACGAAGAGAGAGATGGTAAGATTGTAGCCTCGTTTTTTGGCTCGATGATGAATACGGAAAGCATTGCTGGGAAATTTACGAGTGTTGCTGGTAATGATACTAGCGGCTCTATACGCATTGAAATCTCAATGAACGATATTGCTTATGAAGTTGATGGCACCTATGCTGCAGATGGTAACAAAGTAACAATCAACACAAGTCTTCATTTGGGTGATTGGAAAGCAGAACCCAGTGTTGATGCTTTAAATAAGGTATGTGATGACTTACACAAAGGCGAAGACGGCGTATCCAAGCTTTGGCCCAACGTTGACATCGTGATTGAAACAAGTCTAAAACCGGTTTCAAGCGCTTCTTAAGACTTACAGAAGGGCCTCTAAACCCAATCCTTCTCTGACCACATACGGCACTTTCTCTGTACAATCTACAACTGTACTGCCTTGGTTTTGTCCTATCCCACCGTCAACAACGTAATGAACTTGATGTTTCCAGTTCTCATAGATTTCAGCAGGGTCTGTAATATAGTCTAAGATTTCATCTTCAGAGTGAATTGAACTCGACACGATTGGATTACCCAATTCGACAACCAAAGCATGAACTATATCCGAATCCGGAACCCTAATTCCCACCGTTTTTTTGTTTGTTTTAAACAGTTTAGCAACTTCATTGGTGGCTGTCAGAATAAAGGTGTAAGGCCCAGGAAGCACCCTTTTCATTAGCTTAAAAATAGGGTTTGACAAAGGTTTACAATATGCCGCTAAATCTGTTAAGTCCTTACACAACAGAGATAGGTTGGCTTTGTTAGGCTTTTTGCCAAGTAATTTACACAGTATATCAATGGATTTTTTGTTATACAAATCGCATGATACCGCATAAATTGTATCTGTTGGAATGATTATAATTTTGCCGTCTCTATACGCTTCAGCAAGTTGTTTGACACGCCGTTTATCGGGTGTTTCTTGATGAAGTTCTAGATATTCGGCTGGCATATGTACTTATGATAACACTTCAGAAACAGCATCTGCTGCTTCTTGAAGAAGAATAGCAGAGCGTACTTCTAATCCACTTTCGTCGATTATCTTTTTGGCTTCTACTGCATTTGTTCCTTGTAGTCTTACAATAATGGGTACAGGAATATTCCCGATGTTTTGATACGCGTCCACAACACCTTGTGCTACTCTATCACATCTAACAATTCCTCCAAAAATATTGATTAGGATCGCTTTTACATTTGGGTCTTTTAAGATGATACGGAATCCTGCTTCAACGGTTTCAGCACTTGCCGTACCGCCAACATCTAAAAAGTTAGCAGGCTCTCCGCCACTCAATTTGATAATATCCATTGTAGCCATCGCTAAACCGGCACCGTTTACCATACAGCCAACGTTTCCGTCTAGGTTCACATAGTTTAAGTTGAATTTCTTTGCTTCAACTTCAGTCGGATCTTCTTCACTTTCGTCTCTTAAAGCTGCGTGATCTTTGTGTCTATATAAGGCATTGTCGTCTAAATCCACTTTGGCATCTACCGCGATAATTTTATCGTCAGATGTTTTTAACACTGGGTTTATTTCAAACATGGACGAATCTGTATCTACGTATGCATTGTACAATGCATTTACGAATTTCACCATGCCTTTCATTGCAACGCCAGTTAAGCCTAAGTTAAAGGCTATTTTACGTGCTTGAAATGGGAGTAAACCTGTAGCAGGATTAATCCACTCTTTCCATATTTTTTCAGGATGTGTTTCTGCAACCTCTTCTATATCCATTCCACCTTCGGTGGTATAAATGATTACATTTTTACCTAAAGCTCTATCCAATAAAACACTCATGTAATACTCTTTCGGCTCAGAATCACCTGGATAGTAAACATCTTGTGCTATTAACACTTTGTTCACTTTCTTTCCTTCGGGTCCAGTTTGTGGAGTAACCAACTGCATGCCTAATATGTCGTTAACGCGTTGTTTTGCTTCCTCCATATTTTTGGCAAGCTTAACACCACCGCCTTTACCACGACCACCTGCATGGATTTGGGCTTTTACTACAACCCAATCCGTTCCGGTGTCTTCTTTCAATTGATTTACGCTTGACTCAGTCATTGCGTTGTCGTTTACAACGACACCTTCTTGAATAGCAACCCCGTAAGATTTAAGAATTTGTTTTGCTTGATACTCGTGAATATTCATGCTGTATAATTTGACGGCAAAAATAAGATTTATACCTCCTGTAAGGCCTTAATTTTATTACTTTTTTCAACCATCGCTCCACCTTATTTTTCCCATATTGGGAACATTTTGTCTTATATGTGGAAATATGACATTTAAAACGCTGTTTTTATAGCATAGTTTTCTACTTTTGTTCTGATGAAAATTACTACTACTGCTATTGCCATGTTGCTATGCTATGCCTTTTCTTTTGGGCAAAGCATACCTAAAGCCGCCTCCGCCAACTGGCAGAGCCTCGCAACTCATCAAAACATTGTTCAAAAAAACGTCATCAACATAAAGCGATTAGGCGCTGATATAACCGGAGAAACACCTTGTGACAAATACGTAAAACTGGCTGTCGAAAACTCAAGGCAAACTGGTGCCATTATCTATTTCCCGAAAGGAATTTATTTGCTCAATGAATCAATCGAGCTTACCTCAAACCAATACTTGGCTGGTGACGGGAGCACTCAAACCATATTAAAGTTCGATCTTGGTGGTAGCGGACATTTAATCTATGCAAGAGGAAACACATTTGCCAAATGGACAAACTTACTGCAGCAAGCGCATAAAGATGAGCACACGATAGTTAGTAAAAATGAATATTTAACTGCAGGCGACATGGTGCGTATACGTATCACAGACAAATCAAGAACAACTTCAGATTGGGCAAACGGGTCAATCGGTCAAATAACAAGGGTACGGTCCGTTACTGATGCTACAATTGAATTGGAAGACCCATTGAGGCTTGACCTTGATTCTATTTATCAACCGCAGATTATTAAGGTAAACCCGCAACGTAATTTGGGTGTGGTGAATCTAAAAATAATTCGTTTGGATCAAACTGCAGGTCAGACGGATAACATTCGATTTGAATACACGGATAATGCTTTGGTCAGCGGAGTACACTCTGATTCTTGCAATTTTGCCCACGTGAACAACATATACAGCTACAAAAACCGTGTAGAAGGTTCTTATTTTACAAACGCTTTCAATCATGGCGGAGGAGGAAAAGCCTATGGTGTTGTTTTAGCGTTTACTTCTGGGCAATGTGTTATCGAAAACAACATTTTTAAAAGACTAAGACATTCTATTCTGTTTCAAGCTGGTTCTAACGGAAATATTGTAGGCTACAACTATTCTCACGATGCATACTGGACGGGTGTCTTTAGCCCTTCCGATTTTAGTGGAGACATCGTTATGCATGGCAACTATCCCTTCCTAAACTTAATCGAAGGAAACATCATTCAAAACCTCGTCATAGATAACTCACATGGTATCAATGGACCAGGTAACGTCTTTTTACGAAACCGAATTCAAAATGCTGGCATATTTATGAATTGTAGCCCAGCAACTGATAATCAAGCTTTTATTGGCAATGAGATTACCGGCACCGGTACATCATCAAACGGACTAGTGCCATTCCCAAAAGGATTGTATTCCTTATGCGGACGAGGACATTATGAGTATGCCAATAACCAAAATGGCAAAATGATTCCTTCCGGAGTTAGTAGCCTGATATCTTCCTTGTATTTCAGTAAAGCGCCATCCTTTTTACAAAACAGCAATTTCCCTGCGATTGGATATCCAAATACGACGAAAACAAGTACGATTCCTGCTTTGCTTAGGTCTAAAAACGCCAAAAAGACGGTTGACTACACGTTTGACGTAGACCTTGGGCCGAAATTTAACCAAATGATTGTGCGTAAAATTGATCTAGGCATTTTGGTTACATGGCAAACAAACCTTGTAAGCGAATGCGAGCAATACACGGTTCACAGACAAGAAGACAATAAAGAATCAAAACAGATCGCTGTGGTGAAATGTGATAACAGCTCAGGTGCATTGTATAACCACAAAGACTATCACTACAACACAAAATCAACTTTTGTTAAGTACTACGTAATTTATCATGATTTCTTTGGCGAAGAAGTCGCATCTAACGAAGTGCAAATACAACTCAATGGTGGCAATGTAAGCGTACGTTCAGACGGTCGAGGAAGGCTTTTCTTCCCACGTGAAGTTACAACGTGCAAGGTGTTAGATCTTAATGGTATATTGGTTCACAGTCAGCTGGTGTCCAACAAAGTTGAAGAATTGCCGTCACACATCAAGAATGGGGTTTATGTTGTAGAATACAGTGGAAACCGTATATATAATCGCAGCAAAATTCAAGTAGTTCGGTAGATTACTTCTGTGCTTTCTTATACAACCAGCCTGCAACAAACATAAAGGCAATATTGGGAGTCCAAATAGCAACGACGGGATGCATGGCGCCTTTACTTCCTATCGAGCTAAAGAATTGTATCACGAAGAGGTAGAAAAAGCTGATTAAAATGCCTTTGGCCAAGTTTTTACCAACTCCTCTCCTAACCTTGGCAGACGAGACACACACACCTATAAATGTCAATATAAGCATGGAAAAAGGACTTGCATACCGACGTTGTTTTTCTGTCTTATAGAAAAAAGCGTCTGACGTTCCCCGCATTTTTTCCAAAGCGATGTATTTGTCTAACTCTTCCATGTTAAAAGACTGCACATCCTCTTGTCTCCTAAAAAAGTCTTCAGGGTCAAACGGAACCATGGTATCCAAATACGCACCAGAATGAAGTTGTTCCTTACCGTTGGGTAAAAACTCACGGATTCTATAGTTTGAAATCCGCCACGTTTCATTCTCCTTATTCCATCGGATTTTGTCGCCAAATAATCTGGACTTCAATCGACCATCTTCGACGTGTTCAAGCTGTATTTTGTAGCCAAAACTATCGAGATAATTGTAATTCTGGAGTGACATAATCATGCCCGGTCGTATCTGTTGCTTAATATTCTTTTTATAGTTGTTCTCTAAATTACGTGTGTACCTGTTTTCAAATTCGACACGCTTTTTATCTGATCTAGGTATAATCCATGCATTTAGCGAAAATGAAAATGCCCCAATAATTAGTGCAGACAACATGTACGGTCTTAGGAAACGCATGTACGAAACACCACCTGATAGAATAGCCACTACCTCGGATTTATCCGCCATTTTTGACGTGAAGAAAATAACCGTAATGAAGACGAATATTGGGCTGAATAGATTGAGTAAGAAAGGAATAAAGTTGAAATAGTAATCAAAAACAATTTCACCAAAGGGTGTTTGTTTTTCTACAAAATCATCAATTTTTTCAGCTACATCAAAGACAATAATGATTACAGTAAATAGCCCTAACGTGAGTACAAAACTCAGTAGGAACTTTTTAATGATGTACCAATCTATCTTTTTGATCATGGTTTAATCCATTTTATTCTTTGCTGTCTTTAGTGCAGCTAAGAACATGGCAGAAAGGGTATCGCATTCTTTTATCAAAGGTGAGATAATTTCTGGTTTATTTAGGATTCCATCATCGTTTATAAGTTGTAACCAAAAACCGCATCCGTTACAGCTATCCACTGCTTTACTTAATCGTTCAACAAATACTTCACCTAGTTGACCTACCATCAATCCACGTGTTTTTACACCCAAATCAGATGCGTGGCGCACCAATTCTACACGTGCAAAAGCAGACATTTGGTGGTCATGTGGTAACACCATTGCTACTTTTAAACACGCCTTCGCTAGCGTATTGGTTTTGTTATAAATTGCTTGTGGATCCATATTACAACCGTGTTGTTACTTTTTTAACCATTTCATTTTTCCAAGTAGCAAAATCCCCCTCTAAGATATGTTTTCTTGCTTCTCTAACCAGCCACAAATAAAAAGACAAATTATGTGTACTTGCTATTTGTCCAGCCAAATACTCCTTACTTATCGTTAAGTGACGTAAGTATGCTTTCGAATAATTGGGCGTTAGTTCCGCATCAATTGGTGATAAATCATCGGCCCAGCGCTTATTCTTAATATTTAT
>CAJQIC010000037.1:0-32500 GCA_905478335.1 uncultured Bacteroidia bacterium
TTCTTCTGATAGAGGATTGTGTGGTGCTTTTAATTCGAACGTAATAAAAGCAACCAATAAGTTAATCGCTGAGCATTACGATGCTAATGGAGTAGACTTTGAACTCATGTTCATCGGTAAAAAAGCTTACGACCCTTTTAAAAGAGGCGACTATAGTTTGAATACGGATAGCATGGCGCATTTAACGACGATCACTGCAGAAAGCACTTTTGAAGTAGCTGAAGGAATCATCAATAGATTCAAAAGCGGCGATTTTGATGAAGTTCGTGTGATTTACAATCAGTTCAAAAACGCAGCGACACAAATCGTAAAAGTTGAAAAAATGTTACCTGTTGAGATGGAGAAATTCGAATCAGAAGGTACAAACGCAAAAGCAACTGATTACATATTCGAGCCAGGTAAGGCCGAGATATTGTATGACTTAGTTCCTAGAGCTGTCAAAACACAATTGTTTAAAGCGTGTCTTGATTCATTAGCTTCTGAACACGGTGCACGTATGGTGTCTATGGACAAAGCGACTGAAAATGCTGGTGAGCTAATCGAAAAGTTGAAATTGAAATACAACCAAGCACGTCAAGCAGCAATTACTGGAGAGATCTTAGAAATTGTTGGTGGAGCAGCTGCTTTGGAAGCGTAAGCAAAATTTTTTAATATGCTAAACCCAGTCCTTATGGACTGGGTTTTTTTATGTCATTATTTTACGATGACACAATAATTACATTCGATTTCACGCTATTAGTAGTACCCTATTGATTTGAAATTGAAATGTTTAGACAGTTGTTATGTTTGTTGTTTGTTGGCATTAGCGCTTCTGTGAGCGGACAAACACCATTGCAAACCGATACAGTACCTCAATCGGAACAACTGCACCAGCAGTCAAGTATTCAAGTGCTCGAGTTGAAAATGCAGCAATTGGAATTAAACCGTCAAATCGAGCTTTTACAGAGGGATACAGTTGATCTGAACAAAGAAATCCAGTCTTTACAAACCGAGAATATGGAACTCGATAATGAGTTGAAAAAATACAAGAACGGGGTGTTCTTCGGTATAGGATTTGGGTTTAATTATTTTACCAGCAGTCCACCAAAGTATTATGTTAAAAACGACAGCACGATAGGGGAGTATGGTAACGAAAATGGTTTGAGTTTCATTCTTAGTGGTTTTATGGCATATAAGATTAAAGAAAAGCACAGCTTGATTTTCAATGTACCATTAGGCGATGTAACCAATAGAGAAGAGTTTAAGATTGGTTTGTTCAATCAAAAAATGGCCGGGGGCATTGGTTACGGCCGAAACCTCGGAAATGTGTCGTTGATATTCATTATGAATATTAGCCCTTATGAATCAATAGAGAAGGAACTTCTACTTGAAGAAAAGTTCGATATGGAGAAATATACAAAGATTAATCCAAGCGACTATCCAAGTACAACCCGTTACAGTCCGAGTTTTACCGTAGGATTTTCGTACAATTTTCAGACCGGAGGACAGTTAAATCCTGGGACCATTACTGGATACTAGGTTTGTAAAACGCCTACGTTAAATTTTTCAATTGGGTTATTGTTTGCCATTTCAATCCCAGACGAAATCCAATCTCGTGTATCAATTGGGTCAATAATGGCATCAACCCATATACGTGCAGCAGCATATTCAGGTGTTGTCTGAGTGTTGTAGCGGTCAATTATTTTATTGAGAAGCGCTTTTTCATCTGCTTCATCAATTTCTTTCCCGGCTTTTTTTAGTGAAGCCTTCTCAATTTGAAGCAGAACCTTGGCAGCTTGCTCTCCACCCATAACGGCAATCTTCGCTGTGGGCCAAGCAACAATTAGTCTTGGGTCATAAGCTTTACCGCAC
This sequence comes from uncultured Bacteroidia bacterium, assembly GCA_905478335.1. Classification (GTDB taxonomy): domain Bacteria; phylum Bacteroidota; class Bacteroidia; order NS11-12g; family UBA9320; genus UBA987. The sequence continues at coordinate 1,852 of CAJQIC010000037.1, forward strand.
ATAGCATAGTTACCTGCGCCATAACTGTTACCTACAACAACAGTAAATTTCGGTACAGTGCTGTTGCTCATAGCGTTAACCATTTTCGCGCCATCTTTGATGATGCCTCCATGTTCTGACCTTGAACCCACCATAAAGCCTGTAACGTCTTGTAAAAACACCAATGGAATTTTCTTTTGGTTACAGTTCATTATAAACCTGGCAGCTTTATCGGCAGAATCACTATAGATGACACCTCCAAACTGCATCTCACCCTTTTTGTTTTTTACTATTTGACGGTTGTTTGCAACGACGCCAACTGCCCAGCCGTTTATTCTGCCAAATCCACAAAGAATCGTTTTGCCGAAGTCTTTTTTATATTGTTTAAAATCTCCATTGTCGAGTAGTTGCTCAACCAATGTTACTGACTCGTAGGGTTTGGATCTTTCTGCAGGAAGAATTCCGTATAAGTCTTTTTGATTTGGCGTTTCAAATTTTTCTGTACTGTGGTTAAAACCAGCTTTTTCGAAACTCCCTATTTTATCCATTAAGAATTGGATCCGCTCCAAGCAAGCCTTGTCATTAGGGAATCGATCGTCTATAATGCCTGATATTTCTGTCTGCGACACAGAGCCTCCTAACGTTTCATTGTCAATATCTTCACCGATAGCCGCTTTAACAAGGTAAGAGCCCGCTAAGAAGATTGAACCTGTTTTATCTACGATAAGCGCTTCGTCAGACATGATAGGAAGGTAAGCACCTCCTGCCACGCAACTACCCATTACAGCGGCAATTTGAATAATGCCTTTACTACTCATTACAGCGTTGTTTCGGAATATTCGCCCGAAGTGCTCTTTGTCTGGGAATATCTCATCTTGCATGGGTAGATATACGCCAGCGCTGTCAACTAAGTATATGATGGGTAAGTGGTTTTCCATTGCGATTTCTTGAAAACGCAAATTCTTTTTACCTGTGATCGGGAACCATGCACCGGCTTTAACTGTCGCATCGTTTGCAACAATGATACATTGACGACCTTTCACTTTAGTTATTCCGCCTACGACGCCTCCAGCAGGACAACCGCCATGTTCTTCGTACATGTCATATCCAGCGTGTGCGCCTATTTCCAAAAACGAAGCATCATTATCTTTTAAGAAATTGATTCGCTCGCGGGCAAGCATTTTGCCCTTGCTTTTTTGCTTCGCCGCAGATTTGTCTCCTCCACCCTTAGCAATGGCCGCTATTTGGCTGTTTAGTTTGGTGAGTAACTGACGATACTTGTCTTCGTTTTTGTTAAATTCTAATTGCTCCGAATTCATATGTCAAATATAGGATTCCAGCGGAGTAACCGATTTGAGATTATAAATAAATTTATCAAAATTTTTGAATCAAAAGCGGTAAGAGTGTTACTTTTGCGCCGGCTGACACGACCAGCTCCCTCCGAACTCCCCCAGGGCAGGAATGCAGCAAGGGTAAGGAGGTTGTAGCGGTGCGATGTCAGCCTTTTTTTATGCCATTTTTTTCGTGGAAAAATGGAGGGTATTTTTCTGTACTTTTTATTCATCCAATAGAAAAATTATGTTGCTTTGCAGTCTAAAACATATCAAATGAAATTTTTTGTAGATACCGCTAACCTAAAACAAATTGAAGAAGCCCAAGATTTAGGAATCCTGGATGGAGTAACCACAAATCCAAGCTTGATGGCAAAGGAGGGGATTTCTGGAGTTGATAATGTGTTGGCGCATTACAAAGCCATTTGTGACCTGGTAGAAGGTGATGTAAGTGCTGAGGTAATTTCTACGGATTTCGAAGGCATGGTAAGAGAAGGTGAAAATCTTGCTCAAATTGACGATAAAATTGTGGTTAAGGTTCCAATGATTAAAGAAGGAATTAAGGCGATAAGGTATTTTGCCGACAATGGAATTAAAACAAACTGTACTTTGGTGTTTTCTGCAGGTCAGGCAATCATGGCGGCAAAAGCAGGTGCTACATACTTGTCTCCGTTTATCGGCCGAGTTGATGATATCAGTTGGGATGGGATGGAGTTAATCGAGCAGATTAGCAATATTTACGCAATTCAAGGGTTTTCAACTGAAATTCTTGCTGCTTCTATTCGTAACCCATTGCACATTGTAAAAGCCGCTGAAGCTGGAGCCGATGTGTGCACATGTCCATTAAGCTCAATTTTGGGATTGTTAAACCACCCATTAACAGACATTGGGTTAGCTAAATTTTTAGCTGATCACAAAAAATCAAGCAACTAATCGGATAACAAAAACGTTATAAAGAGCAACTACATGTAGTTGCTCTTTTTTATTTATTATTACCGCGATTATGAAAAACATCGTCATCATACCAACCTACAACGAAATTGAGAATGTCGAAGACATGATTCGGACCGTTATGGGCTTGGACTTCGATGTAGATGTTTTGGTTGTAGACGACAACTCTCCAGACGGCACAGCGCAATGTGTTCAGTCTCTACAAAACGAGTTTAGCAACGTGTTTATTGAATCACGAGAAGAAAAGAATGGACTCGGTACGGCTTACATTCATGGGTTTAAATGGTGTTTAGCAAAGGGTTATGATTATATCTTTGAAATGGATTGTGATTTTTCACATAATCCCAAAGATCTTAAAAGATTATGGGACGCGTGTCAAAATGGGAAGGCCGACGTCGCGGTAGGCTCTCGCTACGTTGACCACTTAGTGAATGTCGTAAATTGGCCAATGGGACGGGTGTTATTGTCTTATTTTGCCTCTATGTACGTTCGATTCATCACTCGGATGAAAATAATGGACACCACAGCAGGTTTTGTCTGTTATAGTTCGGAGGTGTTAAAATCGATAAATCTGGATAAAATTCGTTTCCGCGGATACGCTTTTCAAATTGAAATGAAATTCACCGCAATTAAGCATGGATTCGCTATTTCGGAGGTTCCAATCATATTCACGGACCGCACAAAAGGGACGTCGAAAATGAGCAAAGGAATTGTCAAGGAAGCACTTTTTGGAGTCATCCAAATGAAAATGCAGAGTTGGTTCCGAAAGTACTAAAAACTGTCCCAATTCTGGAATCACCGTTTACTTGTTGGGAATAATCCCAAAGGTGTTCACTAAATAAATATTCCCAAAACACTTAAAATCAAATACTTAGGTGTATAATATTCTTTGGTAAGTTACTTGCAAACCATAGGCTGTAGTCAAAGTGTGCCTTGTGCATACTTTTAATTATAGTCGCATGATTAGAAAATTTTACCACAACGGTGTTCATCGCTTTTAACGGTCCAGTGCCTGTGACGTGGTTGGATTTTGAAGCAAAGGTGGTTGGTGCCAACGATGTTGACTTAAACTGGTCGACTGCTTCTGAAGAAAACAATAACTATTTTGTGGTTGAACGTTCATTGGATGGAGAAGTTTTTGAAAGCGTTAGTAAACACATTAACGGTGCGGGTAACTCATCTGAGGTAAACCATTACAACCATGTAGATCTTAATGTACCAAATGGGGTAATTTATTATCGAGTAAAACAGGTTGATTTTGACGGTCAGTTTGAGTATTCAGAAATAAGACTTGTCAATATTTTTGAGCAACGTACTGTTGTTGTCTATCCAAACCCGGCTAGAAACGAGGTTAATATTCAGGTGAATGGGGCCAACGGAGAGCAAGTTAGAATCACTAACCTGGCAGGTCAAGAGGTTGCCGCATCTCAAGTTACAAGCCACGGCTTCGTTGCCATAGATGCAACAGAGCTTCCAAACGGAATATACTTCGTATCTATCCAATCAAGATGGCATAACGAGATTCGTAAAGTGATTGTCCAGAAATAATTGGATAAGCTTAACACAAAAAAACCCGATGTAAATACATCGGGTTTTTTTTATAATATTCTGAAAGTAGATTTATGCGAGTACGATAATTTTATTATTCAGTACTTCCACAATGCCACCTTTAACTTCGAAATCTTTTACGCCTTCAGCTGTTTTAACACTAAGCGTTCCTTCATCCAAACTAGAAATAATAGCCGCGTGATTGTTTAACGTTTCAAACTTACCTTTTGAGCCAGGAAACTTCACTGAAATGACTTCACCTTCATATAAGGTTTGGTCTGCTGTTATGAGTTCTAAATACATGCTAATTAGTTAACTTCTTTTAACATTTTTTCTCCTGCTTCGATAGCCTCTTCGATGCCACCTTTTAGGTTGAACGCTGCTTCAGGATATTTGTCTAATTCACCGTCCATAATCATGTTGAAACCTTTAATTGTATCGTTGATATCAACCAACACACCTTTAAGGCCTGTAAACTGTTCTGCAACGTGGAAAGGCTGAGATAAGAATCTTTGAACACGTCTTGCGCGGTGTACAGCCAATTTGTCTTCTTCAGATAATTCATCCATACCAAGAATCGCGATGATATCTTGTAGTTCCTTATAACGTTGTAGAAGTTGCTTAACACGCTGAGCAGTGTCGTAGTGAGCGTCTCCTAAAATTTCTGGAGTCAAAATACGTGAGGTAGAATCCAATGGATCCACAGCTGGGTAAATACCCAAAGAAGCAATCTGACGAGACAATACCGTCGTTGCATCTAAGTGAGCAAATGTTGTTGCTGGTGCAGGATCAGTTAAATCATCTGCAGGTACATAAACCGCTTGAACCGATGTAATAGATCCTCTATTTGTTGATGTAATACGTTCCTGCATCACACCCATTTCAGATGCTAGTGTAGGTTGGTAACCCACCGCAGAAGGCATACGACCTAACAAGGCAGATACCTCAGATCCCGCTTGCGTGAATCTAAAAATATTGTCAACGAAGAAAAGAATGTCTCTACCACCTGAGTTTTCATCACCATCACGGTAGTATTCAGCAATACTCAAACCAGATAAAGCCACACGAGCTCTTGCTCCTGGAGGCTCATTCATCTGACCGAAAATAAATGTTGCTTTAGATTCTTTTAATTTTTCTTTATCAATTTTTTTCAAGTCCCATCCACCTTCTTCCATGGACTTCTTGAAATCGTCACCGTAGTTGATAATACCTGATTCGATCATTTCACGCATCAAGTCATTACCCTCACGAGTTCTTTCTCCAACACCAGCAAATACAGATAAACCATCGTATGCTTTTGCGATATTGTTAATAAGCTCTTGAATCAATACAGTTTTACCAACACCGGCTCCACCGAACAAACCAATTTTACCACCTTTTGCATAAGGCTCAAGCAAATCAATTACCTTGATACCTGTAAACAACGTTTCAGATGATGTAGATAGGTTTTCATATAAAGGGGCTTCAGCGTGAATAGCTCTACCGCCAGTGTTATCAACTTCTTCAATTCCGTCAATCGCCTCTCCAACTACATTAAATAGTCGGCCTTTAATCGCTTCACCGATTGGCATTTTAATTGGAGCGTTGGTATCAACAACTTCCATACCTCTTACCAGTCCTTCTGTCGCTTCCATCGCGATAGTCCGAACACGGTTTTCACCAAGATGTTGTTGTGTTTCAAGGATTAGTTTTCCTCCATTTTCTAATGTTACATGTAGTGCGTTAAGAATTTGTGGTGGTCTAGAGCCTTCACCTTCAAAACTTACATCGACAACTGGCCCAATGATTTGAGCAATTTTACCTGTGTTTGCCATTATTTTTATATGCCTATAAATTTGCGGCAAAAGTATGGTTACTGGGGTTAAAAACCGAACCTAATTGTAAAAAAAACCGAAGGATTTTGCTCTTGATAGAAAGCCACTAATAATCAAGGCTTTCGGAGGACTTTTTTGCCTGTAAAAGCGGCTCTATAAAAATGAAACAAAAAATATTTTGTAGAAAATTTCCATAATTGGGAATTTGCTCTTATTTTTGTAACTGATAAACAACATGCTACTATTATGGCCGACGAATTTAAAATCTTTATTGTAGAAGATGACGTATGGTATGGCGAGGTAATCGAATACCATCTTTCGCTTAATCCAGATGTTACGGTAAAGAAATTCACAAATGGAAAAGACTTTCTAAAATGTCTTGATGAACAACCATCTCTTGTAACGCTTGATTATTCATTACCTGATATCTCGGGTGAAGAAGTTTTAAAGCGTATTAAGGAATATAGTCCTGAAACACCTGTCGTAATTATTTCTGGTCAAGAAGATATAGGCACAGCCATATCACTTCTAAAGGACGGAGCCTACGACTACATCATAAAAGATGATGAGACGAAAGACCGCATCTGGAATGTTATCAAAAATATACGGGAGAAGGAAGAACTGAAAGAGGAGATCTCTCAACTTAAAACCCAAATTGTTCAGAAATACGACTTCAGCAAGAGCATTATTGGCAACAGTTCGCCAATGAAGCGTATTTTTAGTCTTATCCAAAAAGCCATCGGAAGTAATATAACCGTGTCTATTACGGGTGAAACTGGAACGGGTAAAGAAGTTGTTGCCAAGGCGATACATTATAACAGTGCCAGAGCTAAAAAGCCGTTTGTGGCTGTCAACATCACCGCAATACCATCAGAATTGATGGAAAGTGAAATGTTTGGTCATGAGAAAGGTGCATTTACAGGAGCCATTGCTCGCCGAATTGGAAAATTCGAAGAAGCAACGGACGGCACAATCTTTTTAGATGAGATTGGTGAGATGGATATTAACATGCAATCTAAACTGTTAAGGGTATTACAAGAAAAGGAGCTAACCCGTGTAGGTGGTACTGGCGTAATCAAATTGAACTCTCGAATCCTTGTTGCAACGCATAAAGATTTGGCAGAAGAAGTACGTAAAGGAAACTTTAGAGAAGATTTATACTACAGATTGCTTGGTTTGCCTATTAGTCTGCCAGCTTTAAGAGAAAGAGGGAATGATATTTTACTGCTAGCTAAACATTTTATCGATGAGTATTGTAAAGAGAATGAGATGGGTAAACTAACCGTTTCTCCTTCGGCACAAAACAAGTTGTTGAAATATCCTTGGCCTGGAAACATTCGTGAACTAAAGGCAGTTGTTGAATTGTCATGTGTTATGACGGATTCGAACACAATAGACGATGAACACATAACGTTTAACTCGTCAGGTTCTATTGATACCTTACTTCAAGCAGAAATGCCTCTTAGAGAGTATACCAATAGAATTGTAAAATACTACTTGGATAAATACAATCAAGATGTTGTCACAGTTGCGAAAAAACTGAATATCGGAAAGTCAACGATATACAGAATGTTACAGGAAGAGACAGTATCGCTTACCAATAATTAAACATAACTACTAATGCACACAAAAACTACTTTGAAATGGAAGAGAATTTATATAGCTTACATCAACTTGAGGCACTTGCTTCAGGCGATACGGCCTTTGTCAATAAAATGGTTGACATGTTCATCCAGATGGCACCGGAATCTGTTGATCGAATGATAACGGCTTTGTCTGAAGATGATTTGGAAGACTTAGGTGCTGCCGCACATAAGGTGAAGCCTTCAATTGATATGATGGGTATAACTTCATTGAAACAAAAGATTAGAGATCTTGAACAATGGGGGAAAAACAGAACGAATGTGGAATTGATTCCAAGTCTTTTGGACGAGGTAATCGAAACCCTCAATGACGTCGTTCAGCAGTTGCGCAACAGATAATTATTTCAATTGATTTAAGTAAGCTACAATTGTATTGTGTAGCCCAAGATATAGGGCATCGCACACCAATGCGTGACCGATACTCACTTCCAACAGATTTGGTAACGATTGTTTGAAAAACTTCAGATTTTCTAAATCCAAGTCGTGACCTGCATTTAACCCAATTTCTTGTTTACCCGCTTCTTCGGCAGCCAATCTATACGGGGCAATAGCAGCATTTTTGTCATTTGCATATCCACTAGCATAGGCTTCCGTGTATAGCTCTATACGATCTGTTCCGGTTTGCTTTGCTGCCTTAATTTGGTCAACAACGGGATCGATGAAGATGGCCGTTCGTATTCCTGCTTTTTTAAAAATTGAGATTGTTTTTTGGAGATATGCTGCCTGATGTATACAGTCCCATCCAGCATCAGAAGTTAGTGTTTCGGGGCTATCAGGCACCAATGTGACCTGGGTTGGCTTGGCTTGTAACACCAAGTCGATAAAGGCTTGCGTTGGATTTCCTTCAATATTGTATTCTGTATTTATGACATCAGGTAGTGCTAAAGTATCGGCGTATCGAATATGCCGCTCATCTGGTCGAGGATGCACGGTGATGCCTTGAGCACCAAACGATTCGCAGTCTTTGGCAACTTGTATAAGGTTCGGATTGTTGCCACCACGTGCATTACGAATAGTCGCAAACTTGTTAATGTTTACACTTAAAATTGGAGCACTCATAATTTAACTCTTAATTGAAAATGGATGTTGGATACGTCGGGCGAAGAAACAGAATCCCCATGACTTCCAAAATGATTTCGTATATTTTTATGCGTCCGTATATATTTAACCCAAAAGTCAATCTGCTTAGTTGCAGTCCATCGCAACAACAGGTATGACCTGACCTGATTGTTGGTGAAGGACGGTAAGCTAAAACGATAAGCCAAATCGTTCTCGTAGGTATAGATCCGAACGGCGTAATCCTCTATATGGGCTGATGCTATTCTGAAATAACAATTGATAGGCCAATTCGCAGGTTCGAATTGAATATCTTGGTATAATACTGAACCATATGCGTTGTTACCATGTAATCTGGTCGTATTCCTGGCGAATCTAGTTTGTAGTTTGATTTTTTTTGACAATGTATGACTCAGGTGAACCCTTATTTTGAGCAACCCTAAAACGCCTGTACTTTTCATCTGAAGACCAGTTGGTACATGTTTATCCTGTTTTTCATACTTTATTTGAATGTGCCAAGAAAGTGTTTTTGATATTCTTGTTTCGCCTCGCATAAAGTAATCCGTGCCTAGGGTTGATGCCAACGTGGCGCTTTTGAGCCACGGAAACCAGTAGTAGTCGGCATAGATAGATAAGGTTGTTTGTGGGAATGGTTTGAACTGTAATCCAATGTATAATCCGCTCTCGTTATTAACGTCACTCGCTTCCGTAAACGAAGCACTACCGATGGATAAAAAACCAGGCTGGATACAGCGAAAAAGTGTTGTCATGCTTAATTGTTTGTCAAGTCCAACGACGAGTCCGTGCAGGTTCCCCATCTTGCGATTTGAGCATATAGTCGTTTCACCAAACAGGTAGCCGTTGGCGAGTGCATATCTATACGAAATACCATGTTTGCCATACGATTGACCTGAATGTTTAAAACGTTGATAAACACGTGCGGGTGCGGTAAAACGTCCATTGTATTTTGTGAAGACACCCGTGTATTCCATATGCATTCGTTTAACATTGACGGTATAGTTAAATCCAATTTGACAGGACATGATGCTGTTTTTGTTTTTAATTTCTGTTTCGGTTCGGTGTAACCCCGTCTTACTCAAGTTTCGAAATTCCCTTTCACCATCAACCATTTGATACGTTGCATCTGCGCCTTTACGATGAAGCCAGAAATGGTAGCGAGATTGATTCTTGACCATTGACAATGCGACCCCTCGATTGAATCCAAACTCAGTAACGGACCGATACGGTTTTAACCCAAAACTTGATTTGTTCGTTTGAACAGTGCGCGAAGACTTACCGATTCGCATACCGCTCCCAAGTGTAAGTCCTTGGCCAAAATCGCAGGTGTAATCTCCAAGAATCATTGAGGTGTTGCCTTTTATGTTGTTAAATTGAATGGACCCGCTATTAAAATCGAATGCGGTATAAGGGTTTGATTCAAAATACGCTTCACCTCGATCTTTTTCTCCAGTAAAACTTACGTTGACGTTGTTTTTGAACTGACCTCGATAGCGTAAAATTGTTGTGGATGCACCACCGCTGTATCTAGTTGCGCTGGTATTCTTATTGTTTTTTTGCTTTTGGTGTAATGCCGTCATCACGATGATGTGTTTGTTCACAGAGATACTTTGCGTTTGCAGAGGAACAAAAACATAGGGCAAAAGGTGCTTGATTTCAGCCAACGTCAAATCGCATTGCTGCAACTCCAAAACGTGAATAAAGTCTCCAAACGCGGCGCGATGTGCTTTTATTTTATCAATTACTTCTTGTGAAACGATAGCAAGTTCAACGAGCTCAGAAGTTTCAAGTACATTCAAATTCACAGGATGTTGTTTGAAGTGTTCTATCGTTTCAGCAAATAAGGTGTTAGCACCAGCTGATTCCTCATCTTCGATGGAGAAGTCCTGGCTGTAAGCCTTAGAGCTGATTACGATAAGTAAGATGAGCGCTATACTTTTAACCATTCGCTGGATATTGCTGGTGTGAAGCCTAACACTTGATGGCTACGAAATGCCAGGTTGATATTGATCTTAGAAAGAGTCAGTATGCATCCAAAAGAAATAGAAGCGGGCAGTGTGTTGATTCCGATCAGTAATACAAAATGCTGTTTCAGCTTGTAGCGAATACCTGATTGCAAACCAGCTCTGGTTTCTGGACTTACATGAAGTTGGTTAAGCCAAGTGAGTTTCGCGTTGAGTTGGAAAGAAATACCCGCATATGAATTTACGAACGTTGAAACGGCAGTGCTACTTGGCAATCCGTTTTCAATTAAAAAGTATAGCGTCTTGTTGTGTTGAATCTCGTGTTTTCCGCTTAACGAAATAGAAATTTGACGTGTACGCTGTTCAGCTCGGACATGGTGGGATATAAGACCAATACCAATGCCAAGAGAGAGCATTTTGCTTAAATTTTTCGAGGCAGAAAAGCCAGCTAAAGTGTTGTTGGAGACTGAATATCCAAGGTAGTTATAGTATCCTCCAAATGCGGCTTGTTTGCCATTAAATATCGCACATAGCGTAGCACTTTTTAGATCGGAAATGCCATAAGGTCGTTGTGTCGACAGTCCGATTCGCAGTATGGTGTCTGCATGCATGTCGCAAGGATTATTGTATGCTGCCCAAGTGTTTTGTGCGCCAAGTCTGATGCTGGAGAGTGCGTGTGACTCTGCGCCTAAGGGCGTTGTTGGTTGGCTATGGCAAGGTCCATGTAGATGAAAAATAATGATGGCTAGGCCAATCTTCAAAGAAGTTAGTTGGTTTGATTTCATGTAAGCCCGAAGTTAGTTCAGGTTTACAGTTGATCTCGAAGCGCTTCTAATTGGGTTTTAATTTGAAGTAAAGAATCCTTGACTGCAATTCTGTTAGCTACCTGCTTTTTTCTCGTTTTTATTTCTTTACGTGCGCCTTCTAAGGTATGGCCCTTTTCCTTGACCAAATGATAGACCAATCTGATTTGATCTACGTCTTGTTTGGAATAAAAACGAGTGCCTTTAGCGTTTCGCTTTGGGTTGATTTTCGGAAACTCTTTTTCCCAATAACGCAGTAGCGAGTTTGCCACACCAAAGTGCGCTGATAATTCAGCGATAGAGTAATAAATTTTGTCGGGTAGGGGATTGACAGACATTAGTCGAACGACTGATTAGGATGACTAGATAGTTCAATCATCTCCTCATATTGCTCGTCTGACAAGTCATTATAATAATAGTTGGCGGGATTCTGCTTCGCGCCATTCAGTGAAACCTCATAATGCAGGTGAGGCGCCGTAGATTTACCAGTGCTGCCAACCAATCCGATAACTTGACCACGTGTAACTTTTTGACCACGCTTCACTTTGAATTTGCTTAAGTGAGCATATCTAGTTTTGTATCCAAAACCATGGTTAACAACAATATTGCGACCGTAGCCCCAACGTTTAATTTCAATTGATTCAATAACACCATCACCTGTTACGTGGACTTCTGTTCCTGTAGGCGCAGTGAAGTCCATTCCAGCGTGAAACTTACGCGTTTTGTAAAATGGATCGATACGGTAACCGTAACCAGAAGCCATTCTTTTTAAATCTTTATTAGGAATCGGCATAATGGCCGGCACAGAGGCAAGTTGCTTCGATTTTTCTTTAGCCATTTTCATGAGTTGGCTATAAGAGGATTCTTGAACACGAACCTTCGCTGATAACAGGTCAATTTTATGGTTTAACTTGTTGATAGACTTTCCGTAGGTTGCGTCGTCAAGCGAGCTATAGCTTCTTTCACCTCCAATACCAGCATTTTTCAATGCATCCGGCATAGGAGCGTCAAATATCTCTCTATAAATTTCTCCGTCTTTTTGCTCTAGGGCAACAACCGCCTCGTTCAAATCTCCTAATCGGTTTTCTAATTCGCCGATTTTCATGTCTCTGTCTACCAATTCTTTACGAAGTTTTCGCTCGGTTGGTGAATCGAAAAAAGAATAGGAAGCAGAAATTACCAAGGTTGAAAAAATCGCGACAGCACACAAAAACCCAAATACTTTTAAGCCATGAATCCATAACGGAGTCTTAACTGTCTCGTAATTAAGGGTTTCGGGGTTGTATTTATATCGATTTTTTGCCATGTTTTATGATTAGGGTTCGTATTTTTGTCCCCTAATTTCGCTCCGCGAATATAGATAAAAAAAGGACTAGATTTTCAAGCAAATAGTTAACAAGTAAATTATTCGATAAATGACATCTAAAGAGGTACGTAATGCATTTTTAAGCTTCTTCGAGAACAAGGGGCATAAGGTAGTTCCATCGGCACCTATTGTCGTTAAAAACGACCCTACGCTCATGTTCACGAATGCTGGAATGAATCAGTTTAAGGATTACTTTTTAGGTAACAAAAAGGCTAAAGATGTTCGTGTAGTGGATACACAAAAATGTCTCCGCGTTTCGGGTAAACATAATGATTTAGAGGAGGTTGGGGTTGATACCTATCACCATACCATGTTCGAAATGTTGGGTAATTGGAGCTTCGGAGACTACTTTAAAGAAGAAACAATTGGTTGGGCTTGGGAGCTGCTGACAGAAGTGTATAAATTAGACAAAAATCGTTTGTATGTTACTGTTTTTGAAGGCGACGAAACGGACGGTGTTGGTCCTGATATCGAATCAGAAAATATCTGGAAAAAATACATTGACTCAGACCGAATTTTAAGGTGTGACAAACAAGATAATTTCTGGGAGATGGGAGAGACTGGTCCATGCGGTTCTTGCTCAGAAATCCACATGGATTTACGACCGCAAGCTGAGATTGACAAGCTAAGTGGAAAAGACTTGGTTAATGCAGATCACCCTCAGGTAATCGAGTTGTGGAACCTGGTATTTATGGAGTTTAACCGTAAAGCGGACAAATCTCTTGAATCGTTACCTGCAAAACACGTGGATACCGGGATGGGACTTGAGCGCATACTGCGTGCGGTTCATATGCAGCATTCAAATTACGAAACAGATTTGTTTATGGATACCATCCGAGATTTGGAGTCTATAAGCGATAAGGCATTCGGAAAAAACGAACAAACAGACATCGCTTTCAGAGTCATTGCTGATCACGTTCGGGCCTTGGCTTTTTGCATTGCCGACGGTCAGTTGCCAAGCAATACAGGCGCAGGGTATGTGCTTCGAAGAATTCTACGCCGTGCCGTGCGATATGGATATAGTTTCTTAGATTTTAAAGAGCCTTTTTTATATAAAATCATTGACAAATTGTCGGCTCAGTTTGAAGGCGTGTTTGACGAGCTACCTGAGCAAAAAGACTTTGTTGCTAAGGTGATTGAGCAGGAAGAAATATCCTTTTTACGAACATTATTTGCGGGTTTGGATCGGCTGGATAAATCGGTCGAAAACGCGAAAGGAAGTATTATCAATGGGGCAGAAGTTTTTGAACTTTATGATACGTTTGGTTTTCCGATAGACCTTACACAGCTCATTGCTGGAGAAACAGGATTAACAGTAGACATGGATGGCTTTAATAAGGCACTTGCCGAACAGAAAGCTAGATCGAAAGCAGATGCCGCTAAAGAAACTGGAGATTGGCAGGTTTTGCTTAACGATGAGCGAGAAGAGTTTGTCGGTTACGATTACACAGATGCTAATGTTCGAATTACGCGCTACAGAACACTCACGGTAAAAGGTAAAGAGAAGTTTCAAATTGTATTTAATATTACTCCTTTTTATGCCGAAAGTGGCGGACAAGTGGGGGATACGGGCGTTTTAGTTGGCTCTCAGAATCAAGAGAAAATTAAAGTACTTGACACGCAAAAGGAGAACGATTTAATCGTTCATATAGTTGACCAATTGCCTGGTAATGCCGATCAAGTATTTCACGCAAATATAAATCTAGACAAACGAGACAATACGCAGAAAAACCACAGTGCGACACACCTATTACATGCCGCGTTAAAAGAGGTTTTAGGCGACCACGTGGCGCAAAAAGGAAGTTTGGTGGATCCTAAAAAATTGAGGTTTGATTTTTCTCATTTCACCAAAGTAACCGACGAAGAGCTTCACAAAATTGAACACATTGTTAATACCAAAATTGGTGAGTCAATTGCATTAGACGAAAAAAGAAAAGTGCCTTACGATATCGCAATCAATAGTGGCGTGACGGCTTTGTTTGGTGAAAAGTACGGCGATGTTGTACGTGTAATCACATTTGGTGACGATTTCAGCAAAGAGTTGTGTGGTGGTACCCACGTTGCAAACACCTCAGAAATTGGAAGGTTTGTGTTTATGCACGAATCGAGTGTTGCTGCCGGTGTAAGACGTGTAGAAGCGATTACAGGCGATGAAGCAGAAGCGTATTTCGCTAAAAAACTGGATGTGTTGAAAGAAGTAGAAACACTGCTTGGTAATCCAAAAGATTTGGTGAAACAAATACAGTCAATACTCAAAGAAAATAAGGAGAACGGCAAAAAACTCGAAGTATTGTGGCAAGCTCAATTGGGCCAACTCAAAACATCTTTACGCGAAAAGGTAGCGTCCAATGGTGGAGTTAATGTCTTAATAGAGCAAGTTGAAGCCGATAATGCAGCAGGAATTAAAGATATTTTATTCCAGCTAAGAAATGAGGTAGACAGTCTTTTTGCCGTATTGGTAGCCAATATCAATGACAAACCAAGCATTTCGATTATGATATCAGACAACTTGGTGAAAGATAAAGGTTGGAATGCAGGTCAACTCATCCGTGAATGGGCAAAAGAAGTAAAAGGTGGCGGTGGTGGCCAACCGTTTTTTGCGCAAGCCGGTGGAGCTGATGTTAAAGGATTGCCAAACGTGTTAGAGTTAGCAAAGGCTTTTGTATAAGCCCACACGTTGAATTTCTAGGATGGATATTATGCGTTCATAATATCCTCAATCTCATCTACCTCTATTGGCATTTTGATTTCGTCCATTAGATCGGTGTACCCATTTTCTTCAATAATGATGTTGTTTTCAATTCTTACACCAATACCTTCTTCTGCAATATAAATACCGGGTTCACAGGTAAACAGGTTACCTGCTTGCATTGGTTCATAGCGCATTCCACTGTCGTGCACGTCGATGCCTAAGAAGTGTGATGTGCCATGCATAAAGTACTTTTTATAAGCTGGCCACGATGGGTCTTGGTTTTTGATGTCGTCCACAGTAATCAAACCTAGATCCACCAATTCCTTTTCCATAATGGTGCCAACCACCTCATGGTATTCCATTAATAGAGTGCCTGGCTTTAATAAATCACGCGCTTCCTTCATAACCCGTAACGTTGCGTTGTAGACGTCTTTTTGTCGTTGACTGAATCGGCCATTTGCAGGCAAACATCTTGTCATGTCACTCGCGAAGTTGCCGTAATCAACACCACAGTCAACCAAAATTAGATCACCGTCGTTTACCTTTCCTTTGTTTTCAATGTAATGCAGTACGCATGCGTTTGCCCCACTGGCAACAATCGGTTCAAACGAAAAGCCATTTCCGCGGTTGCTGATAAATTCGTGGATTAATTCGGCTTCGATGTCATATTCGTTAATACCAGGCTTGGTCGAACGCATGATGCGCTCCCAACCTTTTTTGCTAATGGCAACAGCTTCGCGAACCATGTCTATTTCCACAGGATGTTTTACAGAACGTAAGCGCTGTAAAATTTTCCCTGCACGTTTGTAATTGTGCAACGGAAACATCTGCTGAATTTCATTGGCAAAATCTAAATTTTTGTATGGTGATTTATATGGAGCACGGTCGTTCTCATTTAACGGCAAATAAATATTGTCGGCCATATTGATTACACTGCGCAACTTGTCCATATACCCTTGATTCCAGTATACGTTTTTAATTCCTGAAGTTTCGGTGGCGTGTTCTTGGGTGTATTTGTATCCTTCCCATACAGCGATATGTTCATTCGTCTCCAAAAGAAAAAGACATTCTTGATACTCTTTTATCGGGCAATCTGGAAATAGTACCAAAACCGAATCTTCTTGGTCGATACCAGATAAATAGAATAAATCAGAATTCTGTTTGAACTTATGAAAGGCATCACCATTCCAGCTATATTGATAGTTGCTATGAAAAATGGCAATACTGCCAGGTTCCATTTGGGCAACAAAACGTTTTCGGTTATCTATAAAAAGTTGGTTGTTTATCTGCGGGTATTTCATAAGAATCTTTTGAGTGGCAAGTTTAACTAAAAACCACTCGTTTGACAAGATGCTTATTTCTTGAGACGCATGATTTTTAGCGCATCAGACCAAAAGGCTTTAAACTCAGATCGAGAGCTGAGCATTTTTCTTAATTCTGAGCGTAACGTTGGCTTTTGCTGAACAATGGGTTCTGGTTTTTCTTTAAAGTATTTATCCGTAATGTGGGCAATACCCGCTATGCTATCGGCTTGTTTGAAATTCGCTCGAGCCCGTTGTGTGTGACCCAGTTTTTCTTCAGCAAGCCCTAAGTTGTTTAAGGTAATATCATTGCCTGGATCAAGCTCGTTGGCCTTGGTGTAATCCGCAATGGCTCCTTCCGTATCACCAATTTTGTCTTTTACGTATGCTCTACACGCATAACGATAACCGTTATCCGGGTCTAACTCAATGGCTTTGTTTAGGTCATCCATCGACGACTTAAAACGTAGATGGAATTTGCAAACACCACGATCTGCATAAAAGTCTGCTTGCTCACCAAAATTAGCTATTGCTACATTCCAAACATTCATAGCGTCTTCGTAACGCTTCAATTTTTGTAACACTTCTGCCTTCAAGCGTATTTCGTCTTCTGATAATACAGCAGTGTCGCTTGACAAATGTTCAAGTGCTAATGGGTAGTTCTGGGCCTGAAATGCCGTTAATGCTTCGTTAAAATCCATTCAAATTCTATAACACAAAATTAAACGTAAATGTTTTGTTAATATAACTGACTTACATTTGATTTACAGACGCAAAGTAGCGCACTTGGATTTATGAAAAATAAGTACATCGACCTCGTTGAACAAACATTCGATTTTCCGCAGGAGGAGTTTCAACTGGATGAACAGCATCAGCTTACATTTCACGATATCCCGTTGATGGATGTCGTAAAACAATATGGAACGCCCCTGAAATTCACATACCTACCCAAAATATCTCAGAACATTCAACGCGCCAAAAAGTGGTTTGCTGTAGCCATGGCTAAGGTTGATTATCAAGGAACATACAACTACTGCTATTGCACAAAGAGCTCACATTTTAGGTTTGTTATGGAGGAGGCTTTGCAAAATGACATTCACGTAGAAACGAGCTCAGCGTTTGATTTAGAGATAGTTAAGGCTTTGTATGCAGAAGGGAAAATATCAAAAAAGCAACACATTGTTTGCAACGGCTACAAAACAGAAGGGTATGTAAACCGCATTGCTGATTTGATGAATGACGGTTTTGTTAATTGTCACTCGGTACTGGATAATCAGGATGAATTGGCGCGACTGACTGGGTTGGTGAATGGTGAATTTAACGTTGGTATTCGAATTGCCTCAGAAGAAGAACCCAAGTTTGAATTTTATACAAGCAGACTTGGAATAGGATATAAAGACATTTTGCCTTTTTATTTAAAAAAGGTAAAGCCGGTTGAAAACGCTAAACTAAAGATGTTACATTTCTTCATTAACACCGGTATTGATGACAATGCATATTACTGGAACGAGCTTCAAAAGTGCTTAAAAGTGTATTGCACGCTAAAAAAGGAGTGCCCCGAATTAGATTCGCTTAACATCGGTGGGGGTTTTCCGATTAAACGATCATTGAATTTCGATTTTGATTATGAATACATCACGGAGGAAATAATTGCTCAGATAAAAACGGTTTGCAATGAAGCAGGCGTACCTGAGCCTAACATATTTACGGAATTTGGTTCGTTTACGGTGGGAGAGAGCGGTGGTACAATCTATAATATCATTCATCAGAAGAAACAAAATGACAGGGAACGCTGGAATATGATAGATGGTAGTTTTATGACTACTTTGCCTGATTCTTGGGCCATTAATCAACGTTTTGTTATGCTACCTATAAACCAGTGGGACAAACGATATGAAAGAATATTATTAGGCGGTCTAACATGTGATAGCGATGATTATTATAATTCGGAACAACATGTTAATGCGATTTATGTACCAGAATTTGATAAAGACAATCCACTATACATTGGATTTTTTAATACAGGGGCGTATCAAGAATCTTTAGGGGGCTTTGGCGGGATTCAGCATTGTTTGGTGCCAGCGCCTAAGCATATCATAATCGATAAGAATGCCAATGGAGAAATAATTACACGTATCTTCTCCAAAGAACAAAGTCACAAAAGCATGTTGAAAATTTTGGGTTATTAGAACGAATTTATGAAAAACCAAGTCTCAGAATTTATAGAAAAGTATTTCCTTCATTTTAATGCAGCAACCTTGGTTGATGCGGCTGATGGTTACATACAACACATCAACTCAGGTGGTAAAATGATGATTACGCTAGCTGGAGCCATGAGCACGGCTGAGTTGGGTAAGATTTTGGCGGAGATGATTCGTCAAGACAAAGTATCGATTATCTCTTGTACAGGCGCAAATCTTGAGGAAGATATAATGAACTTAGTGGCACACACTCATTATAAACGTGTACCCAACTATCGAGATTTAACTGCCGAGGACGAGCAAAAACTTTTAGATCAAGGATTAAATCGGGTTACCGATACCTGCATACCAGAAGAGGAAGCGTTTCGCAGATTGCAGGATAAAATAGTCAAACAGTGGAAGCAAGCTGAAGATTCAGGACAGCGGTATTTACCACATGAATATATGTATCAGATGTTACTCAGCGGAGATTTAGAGGAATACTATGAAATTGATCCAAAGGATAGTTGGATGCTGGCTGCAGCAGAAAAAAACTTACCCATAATTGTTCCAGGATGGGAAGACAGTACGATGGGCAATATTTTTACGAGTTATTGTATCAAAGATCAGTTAAAGACGTCAACAGTGAAATCAGGTATTGAATACATGATGTATTTAACGGATTGGTATAGAGCTAATTCATCAGGTAAAGGGGTTGGTTTTTTCCAGATAGGAGGAGGAATCGCGGGCGACTTTCCAATATGTGTTGTTCCTATGATGTACCAAGATTTGGAATGGGCTGAAGTTCCATTCTGGAGTTACTTCTGTCAAATATCTGATTCTACGACAAGTTATGGTTCCTATTCTGGAGCCGTACCTAACGAGAAAATTACTTGGGGGAAACTTGAAGTGGATACACCCAAATACATCATTGAGTCTGATGCTACTATCGTCGCACCACTAATTTTTGCCAAGATTTTGGGTTGGTAGTTTTTGAAAGACAACTATTCTATTTCCCTGGCTGTTTTCAAACGTCATTAGTTTTTTGTAGGACTTCGCATCTTTAAAGGCAGTTTCTGAAACGCCTTTATCGGTTACGCAGAAATAATCATCCCAAAACACAATCATCCCTTCGGTTACAAGATTGTTGGTGACCGCATCAATCAACAGACAGTCGTTTTGGTCGTCAATATCAACGGCTAATGTTTCGGCAAAATAGTAATTTCCAAAACAGACCTTAGGCTTGTCTTTATGGTGTGTGTTGTACCAGTCCGTAGCGTTTTGAACCAGTACCTGAGCAGGGTGTAACTGAAAGTCATCGGGTATCTCAAAACCAGCTTTGTTTTTACTAAAAGGAAATAAGGCAGTAATCAGCAGTAATCCACCAAGTAAACTCCGTTTGATGTGCAGCCGTGAGGCGGAACTTACAATCCACATTAAACCATCAAAAGCAAGAACCAGCATTGGACCGGTTGAGGCCAACAATACACGTTTAAGACCAAATGAATGAAACCATCCTAGATACCAAAACACGGAGTGCGCTAATAGTAAACCGGCAAAACATCCTAGGGCAAGCACGGATATGGGTTTTACGGCTGACCGAAGTTGACCGAGGTTGAATAGTTGCTTAACAACGCCCAAAACTAGGAAAATGAAAACTGGCCAACCGATCAAATAAGGAAGTTGGTGTACGTAGTGCAATAATGCACCACTACCATATTTTTTCTCAATTCCCTGATAAGGGTTCTGGTGAAACAACCACAAAAAGTCATGATGATAAAAGTACCCAATAACACAGTAAGTCAAGGTTCCTATGGTCAGCAAAAAAAGGCTTTTCCATTGCCCTTTCATGATCGCAAACAAAGCGAAAACACCGATGAAAATATATCCTTCAGAACGTATTAATGGCGTGAAGGATATCAATATCATGGCCAATGATGTCTTGTCGAATCGAATAAAATACATGCCTGCTGCAATAAATAATGCAATGAGCGGCTCTGTCAATCCAGAGGATTGGATAAGAAAAACATGCACGGCAAATAGCCCAATTATATACATGGCAAACGCGTATTTTGGGTAAGAGGGTTTAACGAGTAAGTAACACAGATGAATGGTGAGTAGCATGCAAATTGTGTTAAACAACTTCATTCCGACAAAGCCAAAATGTGCAAAAGGGCTGCTTAACAGAATGAAAACGGGCTTTGCCCACACATCAAGAAAGTACCGGTGATGCTCAAAACTTTGCTTGGACTGCAGGTAATGTAAGATGCTGTCTCCCGAATCATACGTGCTGCCCATAAGGAAAACCAGTATAACGTCAGCCAAAATGAGAAAGGCAATTAAAATACGTTGGTATTTTTCTGACATAGTTTCCTCAAAAATAATCGTTTGTATTCCAGTAGTTCAGTAGATTTGATTGTATTTTTATTTCACAGTTATAAGAAAACTATTCACGATAAACTACTTGGGTTTTCGTAAATAATTAAACATTTGCAACAGCAAAAGAGATATGGGAAGAGCATTTGAATTTCGGAAAGGACGTAAGTTAAAAAGATGGGGTAAGATGGCGGTAACCTTTACCAGAATTGGCAAGGAAATAGCCATGGCGGTAAAAGAAGGCGGCCCAGATCCGGCAAACAACTCACGTTTGCGAATGGCCATCCAAAATGCGAAATCTGAAAACATGCCAAAAGACCGTGTCGAAGCGGCAATCAAAAGGGCATCAGACAAAGACAGTAGTAACTACGACGAGGTACTTTATGAAGGGAAAGGCCCTTATGGCGTCGGTATGATGATTGAAACGGCGACAGATAATATCAATAGAACAGTGGCTGATATACGCGCTGTGTTTAGAAAAAAAGGAGGAGAACTCGGCACCAGTGGGTCGCAAGAGTTTGGGTTTGAACGAAAATGTATTTTTAAGATTGAGTTACATGATCGTGATATGGAAGAGCTTGAATTAGAACTGATTGATTTTGGTTTAGAAGAATTAGAACAAGTCGAAGATGAAACGTTAATCACCACCGATTTTACAGATTTTGGTAACATGCAAAAAGGCCTTGAGTCTTTAGGAATCGAAATCGTTTCGGTTGATAAGGAACGAATCCCACTCAACACCGTCGAACTAAAGGGCGAGCAAAGTGAAGAAGTGAATATCTTAATTGAGGCCTTAGAAGAAGTGGATGATGTTCAGAACGTTTTTCACAACGCTATTTTAGAGTGATCCTAATAGATTCTGAATTATCTCACTCTTGTCGTGCTGTTTTACCTTTTCATAGCTAAATAGCATATTTCGAAGTACGCGTTTAATAATTTCGACGTTTGAGCAAACGTTAAAATACTCAGGTCGCGGTTCAACTTCTAATTGCTTTAAAAAAGACTTGATGCTGTCGGCGTTAAGAATCAAACCATCTGTAAATGGGTTGATGTAAAACATGACCTCGTTGGTTTCCTCGTGGGTCAAACTACTCTCATCATTAAAACTTTTGAGTATTTCAAGTCCTTCAATGTTTTTATAACCCAGTACAAAGTGCTGTGGAAGGTTAACACCGTACACAGGGATATTAAGTCGTTGCGCAATTAGCGAATAAATAATCCCTAAAGAAACAGGATTGCCCGAACGATTTTCGAGCACTTTACTAATACAGGAATTCTGGATGTCGTGATATTCTTCAGCATTGCCTTTAAAGTGATGAACCTTAAAGAAAACGTAATTAAGTACTTTTACTTGTTCGAAGGAAGTGAGATCGTAATTGAACTCCAACCACGCATCCAAACGAATTTTTTCAAGTTGCTTGTTTACTTCCTGATGATCGGTATGCGGATATTCAACCCGTTCAAGTATTAACAAGCCCTTAAGCAAGTCTTCCGAGTCATGTTGTTTCCAAAATGTAAGGTCACGAAGAATTTCTGTTTTGCGTAGCTCCCGGATAATGCGTTGCATCCTTTTTAATCTAAGCACTTCTTCTTCATCCAAAGAAGCTTCTTCTAAAAAGGGAATGGCTTCATAGCCAAATGACAGAATCTTCGATTCAATTTGTTCGATGACTTCTTCATCAGAATCGTCAAGCAAGTAAATCAGACTAGAAATTTCTTTCTTATCAATCATCCAGTTATGTTATTTCTTTTCGGCTCTAGTTTTCTTTTTTGGTGCTTTTTCTTCAATGATTTTCTTCACTTCATCAAGTGTTAAATCTTTGACATTAAAGGTTTTAGGTAGTTCAATTTTGATCTTGCCTTGTACGATGTTGAACCGGCCCCATCTGGCTTTTTGAACAGAAATTCCTTCGTCATCCCACTGATGAATATACTTGTCTATCTCTTTCTGTTTCTTGATTTCAATAAGTTCAACAATGTTGTCGTAAGTCAGGTTGTCAAAATCGTATTTCTTATTTACGTTGATAAACATGTCGTTCCATTTAATAAATGGACCAAATCTTCCCGTTCCTTTTTGTACAGGCTTTTCTTCATAATGCGCTACAGGAGCATCGGCTTTTTGTTTGGCGACGATAAGTTCTACTGCACGATCTAAATCAACAGACCCAAGGTCTTCATCCTTTGGGATTGACACAAACATCTCCTTAAACTTTACGTATGGGCCAAATCTCCCTTGAGCCACAACCAGTTCTTCTCCTTCGTAGGTGCCAATAACTTTAGGAAACTTAAATAATTCAAGCGCCTCTTCAAGGCTCATATTGTCAATGTTTTGTCCAGCCTGAAGGCTAGCAAATTTGGGTTTGTCTTCCGCGTCAGCAACGCCTATTTGTACCATTGGGCCAAACCTTCCTAACCTTACGCTCACTTGTTTACCCGTTTCTGGATCTTCCCCAAGAATACGTTCTCCACTGGCTCTTTCTGCTGTTTCTAACGCCGTATCTACCGTTTTCGCAAATGGGTTGTAAAAATTGTCAATCATGGTCGACCACTCTTTAAGGCCGTTGGCTATTTCATCAAATTCTTTTTCAACGTTTGCTGTGAAATTGTAATCCATGATGTGGTCAAAATGCTTGATCAAAAAGTCGGTAACCACTTTTCCAATATCACTAGGGACCATTTTATTTTTGTTGCTCCCAGTCATTTCAGTTTTGTCCGAAACATTGATATTGTCTCCAACAAGTTTTAGCACTTTATACTGTCTTTCGAATCCTTCGCCTTTTCCTTTTTCTACGTAACCACGTTTCTGGATTGTTGAAATGGTAGGGGCATAGGTACTCGGTCTTCCTATTCCAAGTTCTTCGAGCTTTCTTACTAAGATCGCTTCGGTATATCTTGCAGGAGGTCGAGAAAAACGTTGTGTTGCTGTAATCTCATCACAGTTTGGCTTGTCTCCACTGGCTAGTGGTGGCAAAAGACCAGCTGTTTCTTGCTCTTCGTCGTCTGTACCTTCTAAGTAAACCTTTAAAAATCCTTCAAATTTTAAAACTTCACCATTGGCTGTAAAAAGGTGTTCGTTGTTGTTATTACTGATCTTAACAGTCGTTTTTTCTAGTTTGGCTTCACTCATTTGTGATGCTATGGCACGTCGCCATATTAACTGATACAACCTTTCTTCATCGTAATTATTTCCGGCACTATTAATATTAAAGTACGTTGGTCTTATCGCTTCGTGCGCTTCTTGAGCACCAGCCGACTTGGTCGAGTATTTTCTTGGGTTGGAATATTCAGCACCATATTGAGCCTCTATTTCAGTCTTTGCTGAAGCAAGTGCAAGATCTGAAAGATTGACGCTGTCAGTTCTCATATAGGTAATATGCCCGTTTTCATATAGCCGTTGCGCCAACGACATTGTTCTTGACACAGAATAGCCAAGCTTCCTGCTTGCTTCTTGTTGTAAGGTACTCGTCGTAAAAGGTGCAGCTGGTTTTTTGGTGCCTGGTTTCACGTCAACCCTATCCACTGTAAACACAGCTCCTTTGCAGGAGTCAAGAAAGGCTTGCGCATCTGATTCAGACTGAAATTTTGTATTCGAATCTGCTTGAAAACGTTTTCCTTTTTGATTGAACTTAGCAACAACTTTAAACGTGCTTTTAGAAGAGAAACCTTCTATTTCGCGTTCGCGTTCAACGACCAATCGCACCGCTACACTTTGTACACGTCCTGCAGATAAAGATGGCTTTACTTTTCGCCAAAGCACTGGTGAAAGTTTAAAACCCACCAATCTGTCTAAGATTCTTCTTGCCTGCTGCGCATCTACTAGGTGTTCATCAATTTGTCTTGGTGATTCAATGGCTTTCAGTATTGCTGGTTTTGTAATTTCATGAAAAACAATACGTTTTGTATTGTCTTTATTCAACCCCAACACTTCCGACAGATGCCAACTAATGGCCTCTCCTTCTCGGTCCTCATCCGAAGCCAACCAAACCACGTCGCTCTTTTTAGCTAGTTTTTTTAAGTCGTTGACTACAGATTTTTTGTCTGCAGGTACTTCATAATGCGGTGTATATCCATCATCTACGTCAATGGCCTTGTCGCCTTTTACTAGGTCACGTATGTGTCCAAAACAAGATTTTACCGTAAAATCAGGACCCAAAAACTTCTCTATAGTTTTTGCCTTTGCAGGGGACTCAACAATTACAAGATTTTTTGCCATTCTCCTCTATGTCTTATTATTTGGTTATTACAATTTTCTTCGTGAAATCTAACGTTTTTCCGTGAACGCGTATAAAATATAGTCCCGATTGATAAACAGAAATCTCCTGATTAACACGGCCATCTGCGTCCGGCGTTACATTCAAAGTTTGTACTTTTTGCCCAAGTACTCCCAGTACATCAATGTTGATTGTCTCATTTTGCGCATTAAGTTGTACCTTAAATTGACCTTCTGATGGGTTAGGGACTAGGTTGAACTGTGTTGCATCCAAACGCTTATTCCTTGTTGATAAAACGTTTCGGTCCACATTTATATCGTCGATATATACAGCGTTTCCAGCATTGGTGGTTACCTCAAAACGCAGGATTAGGTTGGTGCTTGCTGCAAAATCCGATTGGTCTAAATTTACAATTTGAAGTTTCCAGTCGCTATTAGAAGTTGGCGCCCAATTTGGTATAAATTGATTCGTAGAACTTAGGGTCGTTATCCCGATTAATGATTTAAGTACACGCCATGTTTCACCACAATCGTTAGAACCATAAATCACCACACGTTCACCGGCTGAGCCAGACTGACGCATGGAGTATGCGGTACGGAAGCTTAATACAGGACTTAAGTCTTTGTGTAGGCTAAGATCAAAATTGGGTGAGGTCAAAGAGTACTGGCTTCCAATTGGCGTTTCTTCGTCTACGTTGCACACAACACTCAATGATTTGTCGTAACCCGTATTGTCTAACCTTTCCCATCCATAAGCACCAATCGTTTCTTTCTTCCATGTAAACTCAGAGAATGGACTTTGAAAAGTCTCAAGAAATGGACTTGCCAACTCGGCAACCAACCCCTGAACTTCTATAAATTCTGTTTTTGTAATTTCTGATGACCCTTGTGCATTAATTACTTTCAGTGTTACCTTATAGGTTCCAGATGTATTATATGTCACGGTTGGATTTTGAAAAGTAGATGAACTTGGTGATCCACCTTCGAAGGTCCAAATACGATCAACAACGTCACCATTCCAAGACATGTCAATAAATTCGAGAGGCTGGCCCTCACATACTATAGTCTGTAAATCCTTTACATGAAAATCAGCTTTTGGTGCACAAGGATTTGAAATGTTGATACCTGTTGCCGTAGCAGTTGCTGCAGAGATATGGCTGGCACGTCCAAAGGCACCACTGTTGTTCAAATATCCAAGCATTCGAGTTCGTTGGTCTCGCGTAAACATATTGGCACAGTTACCATCAGCATAATCCATAAAATTCTCAATCTGATCCAATAAGTCTGGAGAGTCATTGGTACAAGAATTTTTTGACGTATTACAACCAAACGAGGCACTTAAAACGGGTGGTGTGTCGCAAATCCAATCTCCGCTGCGCTGACAATTCGAATTACCACAATCCGAAATAGGGTCGCCATTTGCATCACGTTGAGCATCCTGAAACGGGTGCCAAAGACCAAGATAATGACCAATCTCATGCGTCAGGGTTCTTCCCGCGTACTCAGCGCTGCCAGTGCCAATACTCCCGACATAGGATGCCCTAAGAATGATCCCATCGCCAGACTTATCGTTAGACGTTGGTAAAACAGCATAGCCCAAAATATTGGCAGCTCTTCCTATGGTTTTAACCACCCAGATATTAAGGTATTTGGATTGGTCCCATATGATTAATTGTTTCGCTTCTTCGTCACCTCCATTGGTTAAACTTGATACCGTCCGGGTTATACCATCGGTACAGTTACCTGCTGGATCTTTTGTCGCCATTTTAAATTCAATCTCACAATCAACGGCTATTGATTTGAAAATCGCTCTGGTTTTTGACGTATCTGCATTTCTGCGCCGAAAGTCTTCGTTTAGAATACGCATCTGATCCAAAATTTGAGCCTTACTAATATTTTCTGGGCCGTATTCATGAATCACATGAAAAACGACAGGAATAGTGACCACTGCTTTTTTGCCATGACTATTACCTGAGTAATTTAAAATGGCATCAGGAACAGAATAAATCAACTCTGCTTTTTCCTTGTTGTTTTCAATTTGTGCATCAACAAATTGGTCTGTGCCACAGTGAACGTGCTGTCCGAAACCAGAAATTCCTAGTGAAGTAAGGCCAAAAAGAAGTAGAAGTATTCTCATAGAACGTAAATAAAACGGCGAATATGCAATTTAAATATCAAAACGCTGACGTCGCATATTATTTTAACACAACACTTGCAATGTCGGACAGTTTGGAAGTTAATGACAGATAAAAGTAAGATTTAGGTTGTATTCAAACCAAAATCTAAGACAGTTTATTTTGCTTCGTCTGAGCTTACAATGACCGAAACAGAAGCATCACCAGTAACATTTACGACTGTTCTGCACATATCTAAAATTCGATCAACAGGTAGGATTAATGCAATCCATGCTGGATTTAAGCCAACACTTTCAAGCACCAAAATCATTAAAACCAAACCGGCGCTTGGTACAGCTGCAGCACCGATACTTGCGAGTGTTGCTGTAATCACAATAACCAGTTGTTGTGCAATAGACAGGTCAACCATATGCAGTTGCGCTAAAGCAACCACTGCAACGGCTTGGTATAAACTAGTGCCATCCATATTGACGGTGGCCCCGATGGGTAAAACAAAGCTTGTGGTACTTTCAGGCACTTTTAAATTATCGTGGACGCATTCCATCGTTACAGGCAACGTTGCCACAGAACTACTGGTGCTAAATGCGGTGAGTTGGGCCTTGTTAATTCCTTTGAAGAATTTTTTGAAACCCATACCGTTACCAAAAATTTTTACCAAGATCGGGTAAATGACACCCGCCATAACGACAAGCCCAATAACTACGGAGGTGCTATATTGAAGCAAGAAGTTAAGCAAGTCGGAAAGTTTTGTAATGTCCTCGCCTGCAATATTGACCAAGGTTCCCGCCATCAGTGCGAAAACGAAAAAGGGCATGGCGACCATGACAATTTCAACCATTCGAACAAAAACTACATTGGCACTTTCAACCAGGTTTACCATAGATTCAATCTGCTTCTTGGGTAATTGAATCAAAACAATTCCAAAAAATATGGAGAAGAAGATGATTTGGAGCATCTTGTTTTCGGCCATCGCATAAAAGATATTTGACGGAACGGCATCAACCAATGGATATAAAGGCCCCTCGGCTTTGCTTTTTGCCGCGTCAGCCATTTTCTTTTTAACATCGGCGCTTAGGTCGTCTCTTGTTGAGTCAGATTTAATTTCAGCAACAAGCATTGCATTTTCCGGTTTGCAGGAAACACAAATGGTATCAAGCCTTTTGATATCAGGATTTGACTCGAGCCATAATTCATATTCGATGCGTTTTTCTAGCCTGGTTTCTTGATTGACATGTTCACCTGGCTTCCAAAGGTTGACAACAAGCAAACCAATAGTTACGGCCGTAAGTGTTGTTCCTACATAAATGAGAAGCGTTTTGGTGCCAATTCTTCCAAGTTTTTTGACATCTTTTAAGTTAACGATGCCAGCGATTATGGAAAACAAAACCAGTGGCACGGCAATCATCTTTAGAATATTGATAAAGATCTTACCAAAAGGAGAGATGTAGTCGCTTGTAAATTGGTTGATTGGAAACGATTCAGAGTTTGTGTAAACTGCAAAATACGAATAGGCTAAACCCAGGAGTAAGGCAATCACAACCTGCCAATGCAACGCAATTTTTTTCATTTGCCGAAAATAACTATTCCGACAATTTATCTAATCGATGAGTACAAAATGTTTATTGGCAACGATGAACCAAGAAGTCGATTAAAGTTAGAGCCGCCATGGCTTCGACGATAGGCACAGCCCTTGGCACAACACAAGGGTCGTGTCTGCCCTGTATCTTTAAATTGATTTGCTCTCCTTGCTTATTACTAGTCGTCTGCTCTTGAGAAATGGTTGAAGTTGGTTTAAATGCGGTATCGAAGGTAATGGGCATGCCGTTCGAAATGCCACCTTGAATGCCGCCAGAATTGTTGGTTGTTGTATAGTAGCGACCATTTTCAAATGACCAATCATCGTTAAGTTCACTTCCTTTTTTTACAATTGAATCAAACCCGCTGCCTATTTGAAACCCTTTAACAGCATTTATCGAAAACTGTCCTTGAGCCAATTGGGCGTTCAGCTTTTTAAAGACTGGATCGCCTACACCAATGGGGCAGTTTTTAATCACACAACTCACCATACCGCCCAAACTATCACCTTCCGCTTTCGCCGCGTTGATCGCTTCTATCATTTTATTGCTTGTCGCATCGACAGGACAACGTACCAATGAGTTTTCAATCTTTGTTGCTGAATACTCTGTTGATTTTGGACAGACGATGGTGTGAATTTGACTCACATAGGCAGAAATTTCAATGTCGAAATGTTTTGCTAAAATCTGCTTTGCAAGTGCACCAGCAGCAACCCATCCAGCAGTTACTCTAGCCGACGATCGGCCTCCTCCTTTATAATCTCTATTGCCATACTTCTTTTCGTAAGTAAAATCCGCATGTGAAGGGCGATAGACGTTCTTGATGTCGTCGTAGTCTTTAGATCGCGCGTCCTTATTTGCAATTAAAATGGTAATCGGGGCTCCAGTGGTTTTACCGTTGAGTATGCCAGACGTTATTTCAAAGACGTCTTGCTCAGACCGAGACGTGGTTACTTCACTTTGTCCTGGTCTTCTTCTGGATAACTCATATTGAAGACCATCAAGGTCAATACGTATATTAGATGGACAGCCATCTATTATTACACCAATGTGTTTGCCATGAGATTCGCCAAACGACGTAACAGAAAACTGTGTGCCAAATTGATTACTAGCCATTGTTTGGGGTTAAGTAGATGCCAATTTTAGAAACTTCTTGCCAAAAGTCGGGAAATGATTTTGAAACAACACTTATGTCGTCTAATTGTATCGGCTTAATAATGGACAAGGCTGTCAGGCACATAGCCACCCGGTGGTCGTTGTGCGTATAAAAATGCGGAGTTTCAAGGTCGAATTTTGACAACTCGTGTTCAATAACGTCTGCTCGATTGCTCTCTTTGTATTTTAAATGATCAATGCCACTCGCTGTTAGGTTAATACCAAGTGCGTGACAAACAACCATTTCTGTAAGCGCGATATCTGGGCAATTCGTGTAATCACGATGGATGTCTTTCGGATAAGCGAAGTCGGTTGTTGGTTTCAGTATAAGATTTGAATCTTCAAACGAATGGCCAACACCAATCAATTTTGCAAATTCTAAAATATGTACGTCAGGTTGTAAAGAGTTCTCGTTAACGTTTTGAATTATTAGATTGTGATTGGATAGTCGTGCGATAGCTACGAAATATGAAATACTGCTCCAATCCGCCTCCACTGTAGTAAGCAATGCTTTCGCACTTTTGTCCATTGGGCGTATAGTCAAGGAATTTCC
>CAJQIC010000037.1:37500-38657 GCA_905478335.1 uncultured Bacteroidia bacterium
GGGCATGGGTGCTAAGGTCCTTGTCCGAGAGGGAAAGAACCCAGACCATCAGCTAAGGTCCCCAAATTTATTCTAAGTTGAGCTAATGTGGTTCAATTGCATTGACAGCTAGGATGTTGGCTTGGAAGCAGCCATTCATTTAAAGAGTGCGTAACAGCTCACTAGTCGAGCGATTGTGCATGAATAATAATCGGGCATAAGAATAATACCGAAGCTATGGATTGTCAGTTTACTGACACTGGTAGGGGAGCATTCTAACGACAGCGAAGATGTGCCGTAAGGCATGTTGGAGACGTTAGAAAAGCAAATGTAGGCATAAGTAACGATAATGCGGGTGAGAAACCCGCAGGCCGATAGACTAAGGTTTCCTGATCAACGCTAATCGGATCAGGGTTAGTCGGGACCTAAGGCGAACCGATTTAGGGTAGTCGATGGATAACAGGTTAATATTCCTGTACCAGTTAGGGAGGACGGAGCAGAAGAGATATTGCGTACTGACGGAATAGTACGTTGAAGCGAGTGGCGACACCGCGATAGTACCACAACTCTTCGGACGAGTGGATAATGTATCAAATCTGCTTCCAAGAAAAGCCCCTAACTTAAGCCCGTACCGCAAACCGACACAGGTAGTCAAGGAGAGAATCCTAAGGCCCTCGAGTGAGTCGTGGTTAAGGAACTCGGCAAATTAACCCTGTAACTTCGGGAGAAGGGGTGCCTGCTTCGGCAGGCCGCAGAGAAATGGCCCAGGCGACTGTTTAGCAAAAACACATGGCTTTGCAAAATCGAAAGATGAAGTATAAGGCCTGACACCTGCCCGGTGCCGGAAGGTTAAGAGGGGATGTTATCGACTTCGGTTGAGAAGCATTGAATTGAAGCCCCGGTAAACGGCGGCCGTAACTATAACGGTCCTAAGGTAGCGAAATTCCTTGTCGGGTAAGTTCCGACCTGCACGAATGGTGCAACGATCTGGGCACTGTCTCGACCACGAGCTCGGTGAAATTGTAGTATCGGTGAAGATGCCGATTACCCGCAACGGGACGGAAAGACCCCGTGAACCTTCACTACAGCTTCACATTGGTTTTGGCTATATAATGTGTAGGATAGGTGGGAGACTTTGAAGTGTCGTCGTCAGGCGATGCGGAGTCGTTGGTGAAATA
>CAJQIC010000038.1 GCA_905478335.1 uncultured Bacteroidia bacterium
CCACTTTAAACGTACTTCCGGGCGGGTACATCGATGTGGTAGCGCGGTTAATCAACGGTTTGCTTGGGTCTGTTGCAAGCTTCGAATAGTTTTTGCCCAGATTTTTGATGGCAAACATATCGGGTTTGTAACCCGGTGAAGTCACCATGGCCAATATCTCTCCAGTGGCAGGTTCAATGGCTACAATGCTGCCCGTTTTACCCGCAATCAGTTTCTCTCCATATTCCTGAATCAGCACATCCAAACTCACTTTTAGCTCTGTGCCTACAACGGCTTTGGTGTCGTCGGCGCCATCATTATACTGTTCCTTAAGCTTGCCCGTATTGTCTTTTAAGAAGTATTGCTTGCCTTTCTGGCCACGTAGTAACGATTCGTAGTATCGCTCTAATCCACTCTTGCCAATGTTTTCGCCAATGTCGTAATACTCTTCGTCGTCGCGCTCTAGCTCGTAGCGTGAAATTTCAGCGACGTAACCCAAGGTGTGCGCAGCAATATTGTGTTTGTATTTTCGGTCGGACCTTGATTCCATGTCAAACTGTGGGAATTTGAATAACCCCTCTTGAATTCGGGCAAAGTCTTGGGTCGATATATTTTTAATGAACAGCCCCTTTTGGTTAAACCGAGTAGCGCGTGCTTTTTTGAGCTTCTCCGTTACTTCTTCTGGCGTCATTTGCACCAACCGGCAGAAGTCATCCATCTCAAACTCCTTTTTGTTAAACGGAAAGTGGACCACCAAATCGTGCGCATCTTCATTAAACACAATAATTTCTCCGTTACGATCGGTGATTAAACCTCGGTCAGGAAATTCGATGACGTCGCGAATGGATAATCGGGCAGATTTTTCGGCGTATTTGTCGCTAAGTACTTGTAGATAAAACAGCTTCGAGATCAAAATCAGGGCAAATACCACAATCGCAAAACGAATGATGGTACTACGGTTCTGATTATGAGTCATTTGCGGTCTCTCGATTAAAGGTAAAAAGGAATAGCAAAATTAAGAAAATCGCCAAGCTTGAGCTGTAAGCAATCTTAAATAATGTGCTACCAAAGTTACTAAAACTGAAGTTTTCCATCAGAAATAAAATTGTATGGAAAACGGTTGTAAAAATGGAAACGTAAATAACGAACCATCCCGTATCTGCATTGCTAAAATTTGGTCGAATTCCTGTACTTAACCATTCTTTATCTACCACGGTATTGAAGTAGACATACCGCAAAAACATGATGAATACGGCTGTAAACGATTGCAAACCTGGCGTGTAAGAGAAACTATCAATTACAAAGCCCAATGCAAAGGCAATCAAATATCCTATCCAGTGTTTTAGGTTAATGGGCAGCGTCAGCAAAAGGATGATGTACAGCTGCGGAAACATGTACTGGTTCAGGTTTAAATTGTTTATCACCAAAACCTGTATCGCCAAAATGACAATCGCCGAAAGCACAAAACGTATCCAATCTCTAGTTTGCATCTATATAGGGTGCTTCGAGGGTTTTGAGTTCTTTACCAAATTTATTTTTGATGATGTACACTTCACTAAGTTGTGACATGTCAGTCGCCAAATCGACGTCTATGTCTAAGTATTTACCTTCATCCGATTGTTCTACCGATTCGACGTTGCCAATTTTTATATGCTCTGGGAAGTAATGCCCATATTCTGTAGTGGTTACTTCTTGCCCTACTTTGATTTGGTATTGATCCGATATCTTTTCAAGCTGCACAATGTCTTCGTTTTTACCATCCCAGCGTACTTGGCCAGAGTGCGTTCTGCCATTAATTTTTGGCGTTAACACAAAGTTGGAATTCAAGATAGACATGGCAATACAGAAGTTTTCAGAAACGTCTACAATAATGCCTGCAACGCCCAATGGGCTGATTACCCCCATGTCTTTGGATACTCCGTGTTTGATGCCACGATCCATCGTAAAATAGTTCTTCTCTTTACGGATGTTGTTGTAAATCACCTTGGCAGGGATGTACGAATATTGCACCACGCGGTTGCTGTCGCGTGCCACACTGGTGTCCGAATTAATGAATATGTAGTTTTCTGTTCCGCGTGTACGCAGTAAGATGTTTTCCTCTTTAAGTTTTTGATTTTCAGACTTTAACAGGAAGTAATTGATTACGTTTTTACGCGAGGTAAGGATGTTTCCGTTCACCGTGCTTGCGGTGCTAAAAAAAACAGATTGGTGGTAGGTGTTAAACCGTACCAATGCAAAAATGGAAATACCTTGAAGAATGAGAAATAGGAAATAATGAAAATTCGTCCGTAAGAATTGGAGAAGATTCTGCATGTATCCTATTGCATGATCGTTTTATAACTTGGTAAGTTCTTTAACGCGATACCTGTTCCTTTAACAACTGCCTGAAGTGGATCTTCTGCCACGTATACAGGTAACTTCGACTTACTACTAATTCTTTTATCTAAACCACGTAAAAGCGCTCCTCCACCGGTTAGGTATAAACCTGTTTGGTAAATATCTGCACTCAATTCTGGTGGTGTATGCTCTAGGGCTTTTAATACTGCTTCTTCTATTTTGGCAATTGATTTATCCAACGATAAAGCAATCTCGCTATACGAAACCAATATCTGCTTTGGAATACCCGTCATCAAATCACGGCCATTTACGGCGTAGTCTTCTGGTGGATTTTCAAGTTCTGGCAAGGCTGCCCCAACTTCAATTTTGATTTGCTCTGCGGTGCGTTCACCAATCATCAAGTTGTGTTGACGACGCATGTATTCAATAATGTCTTCGGTGAAGTTATCTCCAGCAACACGGATAGATTCGTCAGAAACGATACCAGATAAGGCGATTACCGCAATCTCTGTTGTACCACCTCCTATGTCAATAATCATGTTACCCATTGGCTCAGAAATGTCGATACCGATACCAATAGCCGCAGCCATAGGTTCAGGAATCATATATACTTCTTTGGCGCCAGCTTTTTCAGCAGATTGACGTACCGCTCTTTTTTCAACTTCAGTAATACCAGACGGGATACAAATAACCATTCGAATTTGAGGCGTCATAAAGTTGCCTTTTCGGTTGATCATTTTG
>CAJQIC010000039.1 GCA_905478335.1 uncultured Bacteroidia bacterium
CTCTCTTGCGTCAGCCATTAGTTTGGATTGCAGCTTTGCCTCATCTTCAGTTTTGCCTGAATCGATTAAAAGTGACTGTTCTTGGCGATATGCTTTATCAAACTCGACATAGTATTTTCCTACCAAATGGTCGCCTTTGGTGCCGTTTGTTTCAGGCGTTTCGCCATCGGCAAATAGGGTATAGGCCAACATACTCTTGCAGATGTGGATGCCACGGTCGTTGATTAGGTTGGCTTTAATAACCTCGTGTCCATAATAACTCAGTATCTGACTTATTGAGAAACCAAGCAAATTGTTTCTTACATGCCCCAAGTGTAGAGGCTTGTTTGTATTGGGTGAAGAGTATTCCACCATTATTTTCTCTGGCGTAGCAGTTGGCTTACCTAAACGTTCAGATTGCAATAAACGTGATATGTAGGATATCCAGTAATTGTCAGTGATTTCAAAATTTAGAAAACCTTTAACCACATTCGTGGCTTTAACCTCGTCCATAGAAGACAGAACATACTGGCCAATTGCTTCAGCCGCTGCTTCAGGTTTTGATTTTGTTACCCGTAAATAAGGAAATACAACAAACGTAAAACTACCTTCAAAAGATGGGTTGGTTTTCTCTAATTTAACAGACTCAAAAGGGAGTTCATGATCGTATAGTTCAGCAAAAGCTTTACTAATGGCGTGCTTAAATGATAATATTAAATCCTTACTCATGTGCATGACCGCTTGTAACGGGCTATCAGTTTACGAGACAATTCCTCGACAATCTATTTTTGATATAAAACTGGTGCAAATTTATCGAACCAAAGGATAAACAAGCCCACTTTTGTCAACAGAACTA
This sequence comes from uncultured Bacteroidia bacterium, assembly GCA_905478335.1. GTDB lineage: Bacteria > Bacteroidota > Bacteroidia > NS11-12g > UBA9320 > UBA987. The sequence continues at coordinate 836 of CAJQIC010000039.1, forward strand.
CATCTTTGTTCTGTTAACGTAATTATATGGTTTGCTGAAACGAATTATTTAAGGGTTAAGATGGCTCATTGCCAGGAAGCCACTTAATAGAGCACCCAACCGGTTGTATCTCAGGAAAATCAACTTCAAGTCCATCAAGAGACATTTCAATGGCATCTTCTAAGTACACACGTGTAACGGCTTTTGCGTTTTCCCAAGAATCGTCAATAGCCCCACGGTAAACCAATTCACGTTTCGAATTAAATAAGAATGCTTCAGGGGTTCTCGTGGCTTTCAACTTTTTAGCGACGGTCTGAGATTCGTCTCTTAGATACACAAATTCATATTTAGTCGACTTCATAAACTTTTTCATATTGTCGAAAGAATCATCTGGATATCGATTGGCGTCATTGGGGTTAATACAAACAACAGCCAAATTATCTTCTTCGTATCGCGTCGATAGCTTATTGATGCGGTTCCAATATGCATTGGCATAAGGGCAGTGGTTGCACGTTATGATGATTAACAGTGCTGAGCGATCAGCAAAATCAAAGTTGTTGTATACCTCACCATTGGTTCCTGGAAGTTCAAACTTGAAAAGTTTTTTACCTATTTGCATGTTGCGAATTTATTAACCAAAAGGCGTATCACCGAATAAAAATTATCCGGATATTGAAAAGTGGTTTTAGGGCTTTTAACTTAAATCTAGGGAAGCTTATCGGCAATAGAGAACTATCGAAGTAACTTTTGGCTAATTTTCGCGTTCTACACCTGAAATAATGTCTATGAGAACCCTTCTTACCGCTATTTTTATCGCTTTTGTAGCCCTTACAAGTAGTGCATACCAGGTTACTGGCAAAGTGACCTACGGTGGTGAGCCACTCGGGCACGCTAGCATAAGGGTATTGGGCTCCACGTATGGTGTCATCTCCAATGGCAAAGGCAACTACTATATAGAACTAAGTTCAGGAACCCATACATTGATCTGCGAATACGTTGGGATGAAGGCAATGAAAAAAGAGATTGTTGTCAACAGAAACATGACGGTTGATTTTGAATTGTCTGAAAATGAAGAAATCCTAAACACACTGGTCATCAAATCTGGTGACGAAGACCCTGCCTATCCAATTATTCGTAAAGCCATCAAGCGAAAAAAAGAACTGTATCAAAACATCGCGTCTTATAGCTGTAACGTTTATATTAAGGCATCCATTGAAAAGGAAAATCTCAAAAAACCGGACACCATTAACTCAGAAATAGTGACTAAAAAGAGGGTAAACTTCATCGAATCCTATTCCGATGTATATTACAAGAATGGTCGCTTTAAAGAGGTTAAGAAGGCGTACAAAGACTTATCCGAGAAACAAAACTCTGGATCTACAGTATCCGTAAGTTTTAATGAATCTGATCCCACTCAGCCAGGATCGGTCATTACCCCTGAGTTGTTCTTTACAAAAATTACAGACGGTAATTTCGACTTCCTAAAAAATAGATTAGACCTTTCAACCTTAGGGGAAATGCCATATACATCGCCCATTGGCAATGCGGCCCTGTTGTCCTATACATACAAACTGGAAGAAAGCTTTTACCAGGGCGATGAATATATTGCTAAAATAAAGGTGACACCCAAATATTCACGTGGTGCTCTTTTTTCTGGCATAATCTTCATCTCTAAAAAAACCTATACGATTAAATCGGTCAATTTAGACATCAATACAGCCTCTCTTTCGTTTTTTGATCGCTTTACCGTCATTCAGGATTATGACCTTTTGGGAGACACGGCGTTGGTGCCCGTAAGGCAAGAGTTTTACTACGGAACCAAAAACGGAAAACATAAAAACACGTATGGTCACACACTGGCTAACTATCAAAATTACGTGGTAAACCCAACCATAAGCAATCGATTTATGAATAGGGGGCAAGTGGTGTATGAGGACAGTAGTTATGACGCCTCGTTAGACTTTTGGAGTTCTATACGACCAACTGGTTTAAAGAAAATCGAACAAGATTTTATCAAAACACAGGACAGTATTGTTGCCTACCATAGAAGTGATGCATACTTAGATATACAAGACAGTATGTATAACACGCTAACTATCGCCGACTTTTTATTAAACGGTATTGTTCATAGAAACCGCGAAAAAGGAACTCGATGGTTTCTACTACCCTTAATTGCACAAATTCAAATAAACAACATAGACGGTTACAGGCATACCATTGGTGGCGCTTACACCAAGGTTTGGACCAAAGAAAAAGACCTACGCTTAAACGGAGGGATAGACTACGGCGTAACGAATAAAAATGTTCGTGGTCATATCCAAGCTAGGTTTTTATACGACCCTAAAAAGTTTAGCCGTGTGCGCGTAAAATATACTAACAGGTATACCATGTTGAATACCCGTGCAAACATCTCAAGTACACTAAGTCCGTCAAACTTTGTTGAGAATATTGGGTACGGCATAGGGCATGAACAAGAGTGGTGCAATGGCTTTTTCTTAACCACATACTTGGACTACAATAAATACGCTCCTTTTAAGGGCGAAAAACTTGACGAATTATGGGACTTCTTTCCAAATTTCAGCGAGCCTCAAGATTTTGAACCTTTTGAGGAACTCGTTCTGACGATGCGTGCGCGTTTTACATTCAAACAGCAATATGAAATTCGTCCGTACAAAAAGGTCATTACAGGCTCAAAATACCCTGTATTGGATTTGACCTATACAAAGGGAATTAAACCCTTTCTTCAAAGTGATGTCAACTTTGACTACCTGCAGCTTGGGACCAAGTATGTATTCAAGCTATTTAAGTTAGGTACTACGCGTATGGAGGCGCAAGCTGGACGGTTTGTAAACAGTAGAGAAGTACGTTTATCTGGTTTGAAGTACATCCGCGGGTCTGACAAGTACTATTTTTCTAATCCGCTGCAAACGGGTCAAGTACTTGACGCTCGAGGATACCAAACCGCCAAAGGATACTTCCAAGCAGGTTTGATGCACCACTTCAATGGCCAACTATTGCGTAAAGTCCCTGTGATTAAACATACAGGTCTTCAGCTGGCAACAGGCGGTTATTTATTAGGTTTAGAAGGAGGTTACTTAACACTCGGCAACGAAGAAACGCGCGGAAGCGTTGGGCATGCAGAAGTATTAGTAGGCGTAGAGCGACCGGTTAGAATGTTTAAGCAAATGTTCCGTTTTGGCGTGTACTATGCTGCTGGACAGAATTCTAACACCGGATTTAATCAAGGAATAAAATTTGGCATAGACTTTTACAACACGGTTTCTAAGTTGTGGCAGTATTAAATTGCTGGTTTGAGTATTGCAGGGTTGTTAGCCCAATTGAATAACTCATTTATTAAATCAAATCTAATGTCATAAACCTTAATTTTGCCAACGATTTGAAACAGCTCAAAAGTATTTTAGCAATTGTACGTGGTTACCGGTCACGTCAATGGAGTTACGTAGTATTCAATGCTTTAGCTTCGATATTTTCGTTATTCTCGATTGCTGCTATTGTCCCATTTTTGGCCGTAGTTTTTGATCCAGCCACTGCAGATGCAATTAAACCGGTTGGCTTTGTGTGGGAACCCGAACAGCTCAAGTCGTTCATCGACTATAAACTTAAGCTGTTTATTCAAGAAAAGGGAAGTCAGCAAAGCTTGTATTACTTCAGTTTTGCCATCATCATTCTATTCCTGCTTAAAAATGTTTTTAACTATTTGTCTTTCTATACCATTGCCTTCACACGTAGCGGGGTTGTTCGCGATTTGAGAAAAAGAGTATATCGTAAGCTTGTTGACTTACCGGTCTCCTTTTATTCCAACGAACGAAAAGGCGATATCATTAGTAGGTTGACCAATGATGTTAAAGAAGTAGAGTGGGGCGTTGTTGGAGCGATAGAGATGCTTTTCAAACACCCATTTTACATTTTAATCTACCTAAGTAGCTTGGTAATTATTAGTTGGCGCCTAACGCTTTTTTCTGTGTTGATTCTGCCTGTTAGCGGATATATTATCAGCCGCATCGCCAAACGATTGAAAATCACTGCTCAAAAAGGGCAAAAGAAACTAGGAGAGGTGATCAACGTCATTGAAGAAACGCTGGGTGGATTAAAGGTGATAAAAGGGTTTAACGCTGAGCACCAGATCAAGCGATTTTTCGACAATAAGAATGAACAACACTTTAAGTTGATGTTGAAGCTACATAGAAAAGAGTTAGCGGCGTCGCCGGTTAGCGAGTTTTTAGGTTCAGTCGTAATATCAGCCATATTGATGTTTGGTGGTGCAATGGTGCTTAACCAAACAGACGCCATTGATGGTAAATTCTTTATCCTCTACATTGTTACCTTCTCACAACTGATAACACCTGCCAAGTCTTTAACCGAGTCGTATTTTAGGGTTCAAAAAGCCTCGGCAAGTTTTGAGCGGTTGACTGAAATTCTTGATTCTGAAAATAAGATTGTAGATCAAGTCGACGCCAAGACCATAACAAATTTCACCGACAAGGTTTCTTATAGAGATATTCACTTTAGTTATGGCGATAATGAAGTGATTGCTGGAATCAACTTTGATATGAATAAAGGCCAAACTGTTGCGCTGGTTGGCGCTAGTGGAGGAGGAAAGTCCACATTGGCCGACCTATTGCCAAGGTTTTACGACGTGTCGAAAGGCGAAATATTGGTTGACGAGAACAATGTCAAGTCTCTCAAAATAAGAGACTTAAGAGGGATGATGGGCATCGTAACACAAGAGCCAATCTTGTTTAATGATTCAGTACTTGAGAACATACGTTTGGGTAACCAGGAAGCTAGTATTGAGTCCGTGAAACATGCCGCTGAAATAGCCAATGCGCATACCTTTATCGATCAGTTGGAGAATGGGTATAACACAAATATCGGAGACAGGGGAAGCAAATTGAGCGGAGGTCAAAGGCAAAGACTTGCCATTGCACGAGCCGTGTTAAAAAATCCAGATATATTAATTCTAGATGAGGCTACTTCTGCATTGGATACAGAGTCAGAAAAACTGGTGCAAGAGGCGATTGAAAATCTGATGAAGGGCAGAACATCGTTAGTCATTGCCCACAGATTATCGACCATTAAACACGCCGATCAAATTTTAGTAATCGAAAAAGGTAAGGTGATTGAGACTGGTACACACCAGTCCTTGATAGAGAAAAATGGACAATATAAAAAGTTGGTAGACCTTCAAGGATTTGCATAAAATGTTGTTTAAACGATTAACACAAGAAGAACTTGGTGCATTAGAATCAGAATTTGTTGAATTTTTGGTTTTGAACGGCATCGTTGCAGACGATTGGGAAAAGCTTAAGAAAGAAAATCCTCAAGCAGCTTCTAAAATGGTTGATAGTTTTAGCGATGTTATTTATGCCAGCACCATGCGTAAAGTCAAATATCTAGAACGGATTACTAAAAATGAAATTATGTGTTTCTATTGTCAACCAGAGCAAATCGTGTTGGTAGGCATAGATTCTGATCGAGCCGATGTAGACTTTACACAAATGAAAGATGCATCGGAAATAGCGAAGTTCAGTCAGGATGTTGATATTTACACAACTACTAAATCGTATTCAAAGGCTCGAGAACAAGAAATATTTGACTTAATTCAAAATGGAGCGTCTATAACTGACAATACATTTTTCAACGCCCTTTGTTTAGGTTTGTAAATCACATTAAATCCATTTGAAACATTCGAATTATTTAGGTGTTAAAAAAGGAATGGAACAACACTTCCTTCTCATCTTGAGCATCTTACTGCTCGGAAGTTCATGTTCAAACGTTGGTGATACAGCCCCAACGTTCAAGTTAAAAACAACCGAAGGGTATGTTTTAAATTCTCAGAACCTACAAGGCAAAATTATCGTGGTTAATGTATGGGCAACGTGGTGCCCTACGTGCATTCAGGAAATTCCAGCACTAAACAGGCTAAAAGCCAAGTATGCAGGTGATACTTCTATTGTATTTCTAGGATTGTGCGAAGAAGGGACAAATCAAATGAATCAAGTGTTAAAACGCGTCCCATTTAACTATTACCAAGTAGCGAATGCAGGGAAGTATAGTGATAAGTTACAAACAAGGCTGGTGAAGACTTTTCCGCAAAATTTGATAATAAACAACAACTTTGAAATTGTTTATGAAGTATCTGATGGATCTTTTAATATCTTTCAATCCTTGGATGAAAAAATAGCTGAATTGATTAATCAAAGAGAAAAGAAAATTTCTTCATGACGTTTCACGCACCACATTCGCATTCCGAACTTAAGTTGAGCATTTTTGACTCTGTCAATTTGTTGAACCAAAACCACTGGAACAGCATAGTACCAAAAAATGAGGTCTACCTAACTATGCAGTATTTAAAGGCGCTTGAATCTACGTTAGCCGATCGAATAAACTTCAGGTATATATTGTTTTACGATGAAATGTATAACCCTGTTGGTGTTGCCATCGTTCAATTGTTGCGGTTTACAGACAATGATTTGAATACCGAAGACCTTCATGATCGATTTGGCCACTTTGTGTCTGATAAGTTTATACATAATTTGGATGCACGGGTATTGCTGTGTGGTAACGCATTTTCAACCGGCGAAAATGGTTTTATATTTAAAGATTCCGTTTCTAACGAAATGGCCAAACGCAATTTAAGTAGAGCGTTGAACCGCATTAAACGCGATGAGAAAAAAGCAAATGATGGTGTTTCGATCATTCTTCTAAAAGATTTTTGGGAAGAGAGTTTTGCCGACATGGAAACGCTTGAACATGATGGCTTTATTCATTTTGAGATAGACGTAAACATGGTAATCAAAATGAAACCGAATTGGGATACATTCGATGATTATTTGTCCGACCTTGTCACAAAGTTTAGAACCAAAGTAAAAGGCATCTATAAAAAGTCTAATGATTTGGTGATGAAGTCCTTAAGTCCTGATGAAATTGAAGAGCATCAAGACAAAATCGACCAATTATACGGTGATGTTTTAGAACGAGCCGACTACCGATTTGGAAAGCTCAAAGCAGAAACTTTCAAGATGTTTGCCGAGACAATGCCTGACGATTTTCGCTTGGCGGGATACTTTCTCAATGACGAGCTGGTAGGGTTTAGTACTTGTTTTAAAGGTAATAAAGTTGTAGACGCTAATTTTGTTGGGATTGACTATCGCTACAACCATGAGTACGCCATCTACCAAAGAATGTTATGCGATTTTATCCAGTACACGATAGACTGTGGATTACAAGAGTTACGTCTTGGTAGAACGGCTGAAGAGATCAAAAGTACACTTGGCGCTGAACCCCAACATATGAAGTTATACGTCAAGCATAAAAACCACATCACAAACAAATTGGTCAAGCCTATTGTAGGGTTGATAAAGCCTAGTAAATTCGAAATTCGTAAACCGTTTAAGGCCGTTTTATATCAAGACTAATGGATTCATTAACGCAAATTGTACTTGGCGCAGCAGTAGGAGAGGCAACTCTTGGTAAACGGGTTGGAAACAAAGCCATGCTTTGGGGTGCTATCGCCGGGACAATCCCTGATTTAGACGTGCTTGGTCGTTCATTTCTAGACGACATTACGGCACTTGAGTGGCATAGAGGGATATCGCACAGTCTGTTTTTTAGTATCGTAGCGTCTATTGCTCTTGGTTGGCTATTGCATCGGTTTCATAGGTCTCGAAAAAACGAAGTAACTACGAAACAATGGACATGGATGTTTTTTATGGCATTGGTCACACATCCGCTTCTGGATTGTCATACCACATGGGGTACCCAATTCTTCTGGCCATTAGACCTTCGAATTGCCTACAACAATATCAATGTAGTTGATCCAATCTATACCATTCCATTCTTAGTATTGGTCATTGCCGCACTGGTAACCCGACGCGGAACCAAAAGGCGGGCAAAGCTCAATAACCTGGGTATATTGTTAAGTAGCTTCTACATGCTTGTCACCATTGGATTGAAGGGGATGTCTTTTCAGACATTTAAGAACAGCTTAAAGCATCAAAATATTGAATACGTATCGATATCCAATAGACCCACGATGTTTAATAGTATGCTGTGGACAGCCAACGTTGAGACCAAAGATTCATTTCTGATAGGCTACTATTCTTTTTTTGATAAGGACAAAAAAATTTCGTTTATCGGACATCCTAAAGACCAACACAAAATTGATTCAATCAGGGACGAACCTCAAATTAAACGTTTACTTAAAATCACAAAGGGTTGGTATATGGTCAGAGAAAGGGATGATACGTTGATGCTTTGCGATCTGCGCTTTGGTGAACTTGAAGAAGGTAGCGACGAGTTTGTCTTCTCTCACAAATTGGTAAATAAAGGGGGAGAGTGGATTGTGGAACAAGTAGACCCTAAATTCTCTTTTGACGACATTCCTGAGTTTATGGCTGTATTGTCCGAACGAATAAGGGGTGATAAGAATGCACTAAAAAAGCCCCTCATAAAATGAGAGGCTTCTGGTAAATTTGAGTTAATCGATTTACGAAAACTGGCAAATAACACCACCCATTAGAGTAAGCGTTACGATCCAGTAACCACCGTTAACTAAAGCATACTTAAATCCTTTTCTTTCGAACATGGCATTGGTAATGAGCACCGGAAACGCAAAGAAAATTCCGCCTATAAATCCATGAATGGCGCCGTGTCTAAAGTTTCTCCAGTTATTCATCCAACCTTCATGATTTGTGTTTAAATACTCAATGGTTTGGGTATAAGACTCATCTTGACCGAAGAAAAGCGAAGCCAAGTGGTTTTGGTGAATGACCATACCATTCAGAGCAAAGGCCAGCATACAGGCCAGGACGAAGCTTAATAGGAAAATGACAATCATGTTTCCACTCTTCACTTTCTCGTCAGTCATGCCAGATGCTTCCATCCAGGCTTTTCCAAACACATTTGGGTTATACCATATGAAACCGATAATCATCGGTATCAGCGCTGCCAAAAGCAGAACAGGGAAACTTAAAATCATACTACTTGTCTTTTAAATATGTCTAATATAGCTGATTTGAAATACTTGTACGATCTCAATTAGAGTGTAAAAGCGTGGTAGAACAATCGAGCACTAAAGGCTAAAAGTAAAATACCAATGGCTCTGTACAGTTTAATTAAAAAGTGAGGTTCAATCACACGGCGTAAATATTTAGAACCGAAAACTTTAAGTGTGTCTGTAGTGATTATCCCCAACAGGGCCGCACAAAGGAACATCACAACTTCATATTCCGTATCGTAACTCAGTTTGGCTTTACCAATCATCGCTATCCAAACCATAAACACAAAAGGATTGACAAAATTGATTAAGAAGGCTTTGGTGAAAAATGTGGCATAGTCCCTTTTCTTTTTGACCGTCATTGTTGTAGCACCAGGAAGCTTTGGTTTGAAAATATACCCAAGTCCAAAAACGACTAAAATTATACCGCCAACTACCGCAAGCCAAAACTCGTTTTGTTGGGTACCGTTTTCAAACAGTTTAGAAGCCCAGAAGTAACATAAAATGATGACAATGGCATCACTCATTACAATGCCAATAGCCGCAGCAATACCACTTTTGGTACCGTGTTCAAGACTGGTTTGCAGCAAGTAAAAAAACACCGGGCCAATGAAAAACATCATGGCCGAACCAAAAAGTAAACCTTGTACAACGGACATGGTGCGAAAGTATGTAAAGATACGGTGAAGCACATGCGTCCAAGCATATGATTTAGGTGTATTGCAATGTCAATTGTGCTTATATCTTGCTTATAGTTAAGTTGTGGACAATTGTTCTTTATCAACAATCCATGGCTTCAATTCATTAAACTGTTACGCAATCGTATTTTCGTGTTATGGATCAATCTACCCAAGTTGTCTGTCCGAAATGTGGCGAAAACATTGATGTTAACACCTTGGTGGCACATCAAGTTGAAGAAAGTTTAAAGTCCAAGTACGAAGCAGAAAAAAAGAGAAATCAACAAGTACTCCAAGATCAACAAAAAGCACTCCAGCAGAAAGAGCAGGCTTTTGAAGAAAACCGTCGGAAAGAAAATGAGTTGTTTCGTGAGCGTTTAGAGGCTAAACTTAAGGAAGAAGCCAAAAAACAAGAAATAAAGATTAAGTCTAAAATTGATGAAGAACAATCAGAGCGTATTGCTATGATTGAAAAAGAACTTGCCCAGAAGTCTGAACAAATTAAAGAGCTCAATAGAACCAAAGCAGAAATCGAACGGCTTAAACGGGAAAAAGAAGAAGTCAAAGACAAGTTAGAGGTTGAACTTCAGCAAAAACTGAACACACAGCTAGGAGAGGAGCGTGTCAAGATTCAGAAGCTAGAGCAAGAGAAAAATGAACTAAAGCTTCGCGAGTTAGCCAAACAGCTTGAGGATCAAAAGAAACTGACCGACGACATGAAACGCAAGCAGGAGCAGGGCTCCATGCAGCTTCAAGGGGAAATACAAGAGCTTGCAATAGAGGAGTGGCTCATGGCAGAATTTCCGTTAGACACGGTTGATGAGATTAAGAAAGGCGCTCGCGGTGGCGATTGTATACAAATTGTAAATACCCGGTTACGTCAAAACTGTGGCAAGATTTACTATGAATCAAAACGGACCAAAGACTTTCAGAACACTTGGATTGAAAAGTTTAAAGACGATATCAGAGACAGGAATGCCAATATCGGTGTATTGGTCACAGAGGTAATGCCCAGTGATATGGAACGTTTGGGCTTAAAAGACGGTATTTGGGTCTGTAATTTTGAGGAGTTTAAAGGCTTGAGTAAGGTTCTGAGGCAGTCGATTGTAATGTTAGATCAAAGCGTCGAAACACAGGCCAATAAAGGAGATAAGATGGGTATGTTGTACGATTTCTTGACAAGTAATGAGTTTAAATTACAGATTGAAGGCATTGTTGATGGTTTTACGACCATGCAGTCTGATTTAGATTCTGAAAAAAGATCGATGCAGCGTATTTGGAAGTCACGCGAAAAGCAAATAGAACGTGTGATTAACAACACAGTGGCCATGTATGGTTCCATTAAAGGAATTGCTGGTAATGCAATAGGCAATATTCAAGCCTTAGAGCTTGGGCCAAGTGATGAAGATTAAGAATAGCCAATAGCCAATAGCCAATAGCCAATAGCCAATAGCCAATAGCCAATAGCCAACTTAAAACCGAATTTGTTTACTTCAGGTATTTCTTATCTACGTAGAATGTTCCAAACGGAATTATAGAAGCGATAAGGACAATGAACGTTTTCTTGTTGTCCCATTTTTGTTCTGAACGAATTACCAGAGCTAAAATGATATAGGCGATAAATAATAAGCCATGCGGCATGCCTAGCATTTTGACATAACTTGGATCATCAGCCAGGTACTTGATTGGAGTCGCAATGAATAGCAGTAAGATGTACGATACACCTTCTAGAAACGCGATTACTCTGAAGCTTTTAATCATGGTGCAAGGTTAATAGATTCAATACTAAATGCCTAGTATATTCTTTATATCCTATTTGCACATAATATATATTATGTTAACTAATGCGGGAATAAATAAGGCCACAGTCTCCCATGGCCTTACTTCTTTATCCTTGCAGTGTTTTGATTAAAGATTTCATATCGTCATACAGTGGAGCATATTTACCACTGGTGTCGTTTTGCTTTAATCTTCCGTATAGTTTCTTTAAGTTTTTAGCAAGATCCAATTTCTGAGCGTTATTGTAATCTGCGTTATCCATTACGTATTGAAACTGTTCTGCAGCTTTTGCATATAAAGAATCTATTTGTGTTTCATACTTTAGGCCTTCGTCATAACTCACCTCTTCTATTTTGTCCGCTATAGGCTTACATCTATCCAAGTAAATTACACCTAAGTTATAATTGGCGTCTGTATAATCAGGATCCAAATCAATCACCTTTAAGTAGCTGGTTTCCGCTTCTTTATCATTTCCAAGATTGTAAAAGTTAATCGCACGTGCAAAATGAAGAACGGCACTTTCTGGTTCTAGCTCAATCGCTTTATCTAGCTTATCAATTAACTCTTGTGAACGACCAAGTTTCATGTACAATTGAAGCTCAATACGCATTAAATTGGCATCGCTTTCAAACATTTCACGGCCTTGTGCTAAATACTCTAAAGCGCCAGTAGTATCCTTTTCGCTCAACAAAATATTCGCCATCTCCGAATAAATACGGGGATCTGCATACGAGTTGTCTATCAACTGTTGAATCAATTCTTTTGCTTTTGCATTATTCCCTGCTCCTGAAGCAGAATAGGCTGAGTACAAAATGATTGTCTCTTTATTGATTTGTGCTTTTTTGGTTAAGAACTCTTCTTTGTCATGCGGATAGATGCTCAATACCTGCTCATAACTTGCCAAAGCTTTGTCATATTCTTTCGCATTAAAAGCCGATACCCCATTATTATAATGTCCTACCGCACAATTCACCAATTGTTGTTTGCTCAACTCAATTAATTTACCTTTTACATCCACTTCCATGCTTTTGAAGAAGCATTCTGTAGCAATGTCAAGTGCATTAGGATATTTCGCTTTTTGAGCTTCGCTCCCGTCGTTATTTAATCGCAGATAAGTATATCCTCTGTAATACCACATTTTGTAGTGGTTGGCTGTTTTAACGTGTGCCTTTGCCTTTTCAATATCAATGATATTCTCATCAATACGTTGCTGTAAAGCCTCTACAGTTCTGTCTTCATCAGGCGAAGCTATCCAGCTCATTTTTACTGACTCAACGTTAGATGGCTGGGCGCTTGCGATAACTGACGCAAGGGCAAATCCAATTAAGATTAAGTGTCTTTTCATTGTGTGTCGCATATTTATTTTAGTTGTCATTTGTGTCTACATTATCAGACGTTTCTGCTCCATTTTCTCCTTCTGTAGTTCCTTCTTCCCCTTCAATCTCCCCTACTTCTTCCTCCTCGTCATCTCTTTTCACTTTAGCAACTGATGCAATTTGGTCACTTTCTTTCATCTTGATCAATCGTACACCTTGTGTTGCTCTTCCCATAACACGTAACTCATCTAGCGGTAGTCTTATTGCAATACCAGATTTATTGATAATCATTAACTCATCTTCGTCTGTAACTGCTTTGATCGTCACAAGATTACCCGTTTTTTCTGTGATGTTCAAGGTTTTTACCCCTTTACCACCCCTGCCGGTAATTCTATAGTCTTGAACGGCTGTACGTTTTCCGTAACCTTTTTCAGATACTACCATAATGGTCTCGTCCTCTATATTACTGACACAAACCATGCCAACCACTTCGTCCGTATCGCTTTCTAGTCTAACTCCACGCACGCCAGCAGCCGTTCTTCCCATCGGTCGGACAAGGCTTTCATTAAAGCGAATGGCTTTTCCTGATTTCTTAGCCATTAAGATTTCATTGTTGCCATCTGTTAATTTAGCTTCTAACAATTCGTCGCCATCTTTAATGGTAATGGCATTAATACCGTTAGATCTAGGTCTAGAGTAAGCACGTAATGTTGTCTTTTTGATGATACCATTCTTGGTACACATCACAATGAAATTATTGTCTAGATAGTCATCATCTTTTAATCCCTCAACAGATATAAACGCCTTGATTTGATCCTCCTTAGGCATGGCAATCAAGTTCTGAATTGGACGCCCTTTGGTAGCTTTTGCTCCTTCAGGGATTTCGTACACCTTCATCCAGAAACATCTTCCTTGTTCTGTAAAAAACAGCATGTAGTTATGCGTTTTTGCCGACAACAAATGTTCTACAAAGTCTTCATCTCGGTGCTTCACTCCTCTGTTGCCAACGCCTCCCCTGCTTTGGGTTCTGTATTCGGATAACAACGTACGTTTAATGTATCCCATGTGAGATATTGTAATCACAACATCATCATTTGGAATCAAATCTTCGATGTTTAAGTCTCCGCTATCAAATTCAATATTGGTTCGTCGCTCGTCACCATACTTATCACGAACTTCAATTAACTCTGTTTTTATGATTTCGTATCGCAATTCTTCATTGCCTAGGATCTCTTCTAATCGCTCAATAGTCTTCATGATTTGAGCATGCTCGTCTCTAATCTTATCTCGCTCAAGACCAGTCAACTTCTGAAGTCGCATGTCTAGAATAGCCCGGGCTTGAAGTTCAGTAAGTTTAAACTTGTCTATTAACCCGTTTCGAGCCTCCTCAGGGCTAGCGGATGCACGAATAAGTGCAATAACCTCGTCCAGGTTATCTAAGGCAATTAATAAACCTTCTAATATGTGTGCTTTCTTGCGTGCTTCTTCTAAATCATATTCCGTACGACGCACAACCACCTCATGGCGGTGTTCAACGTAGTGCACAATCATATCTTTCAGATTTAACATTTCTGGTCGTCCTTTGACCAATGCTATGTTATTCACTGAAAATGAAGTTTGTAGCGGTGTGTATTTGAATAATTGATTTAAAACGATGTTCGGAATTGAGTCACGTTTTAAGTCAAAGACGATACGAAGCCCGTTTCTATCGGATTCATCTCTAATTTCAGATATCCCGTCTATAATCTTCTCATTTACTAAATCTACAGCCTTAACGATAATTTGAGACGGACTTACCTGATAAGGAACCTCATTGATAATGATTTGCTCTCTACCTGTCTTCGTTACAGCCACTTCGGCCATACCACGCATAACAATACGACCAC
>CAJQIC010000040.1 GCA_905478335.1 uncultured Bacteroidia bacterium
CTTTTTATTACCTCTACCAGGTTTTCATATAGACAAAATGCCGGATCAAAAATCATCACAGCATCAACAGTTTTGTCTAGTTCCTCATAATTTCTAAGCGGTAATAGATTCTCAAATTTGTGACTTTGAAGACCGCAGCATAACCCAAACAATTTTTTATCTAAAAATGTTCGCAGCGTGTCATCGGTAAAGTTCCCTTTACCAATTACGCCAACATTCAGTGTTTTTGAATTTATTTGCATTCAGCAATACACTTGCGAAGTAAATTTTTAATTAGGGGTGTATGAAATAATGTTTTCATTGGTTGTCGAAAATAAAATACACTTTGGAAGATTCTTTTAAACACAAAGGAATGCGCAAACGATTGGTTGAAGCGCTTAGAAATAAGGGAATAAAGGACGAAAACGTGCTGGAAGCCATAGGTTTGGTCCCACGTCAATTCTTTTTTCCAAAAGATTTTTGGGACAATGCCTACGACGATAAGGCTTTTCCCATTGGAAGTGGTCAAACGATCTCACAACCCTATACCGTAGCATGTCAAACACAATTGCTAGACATCAAGCCAGGCGACGTTATTCTTGAGATAGGAACGGGTAGCGGTTATCAAGCAGCTATTCTTGCACAGCTCGGCGCCAAAGTTTTTACCATAGAACGAATTGAAGCTTTGTTTAAATCTACGAGTCAATTGTTTTCAAAATTAAAAGTACCCATTCATTGTTTTCTCGGTGATGGGACCATCGGTTTACCGTCAAAAGGTCCATTTGATGGAATCGTGGTTACTGCCGGAGGAAATAGTTTGGCAGAACAATTGAAGGTACAACTAAAACCAGGTGGCAAACTTGTAGTGCCGATGGGAGATCGATCAATCCAAAAAATGGTACTGATCAAAAAGGTTGTTGAAAACAAATATGAACGTACAGAACATGGAGAATTTAAATTCGTGCCTTTGCTGGGCAAATATGGGTGGGAGACTTAAGATACTTATTTTGGCGGTTACAGTTACCGCGTTTATGTCTGTTAGTGCACAGACTAACCTCACCGTCGAAGTAAAGAAGGGCGACGGAATTCAAACGCTTTTAAGCCGCTATAAATTGCACCAAAGCAATTGTAACCTCGATTCATTTCTGGCGTTAAACAAACTCGGTCCTACCGACTATCTCATTCTTGAAAAAAAGTATAAACTGCCTTTAAAAGTCTATGACTATAAAGGCGGAACGATTCGCAATACCATGGGAATCGATGATTATGATAAGGCCCTTCGTATTCAGAAGTTTAATGAGGGCTTGGTAGAAAAAGGTATAAAACAAGCCAACTATAAAGACGATAACAAACTGTGGGTTCCTTACCACGAGTTATACTGTGTTCCTACAACGTCTGATTTTAAGTCATACACCATGAAGATTCCTATTCTAGGAAAGGAGTATGAAGAAATTACGGTAGAAGATGAAACACTGCAAGGTTGTGTATATTACCTAGTAAGCGGACACGGTGGACCAGATCCTGGTGCGATGACCAAAAAAGATGGTAAGTACTTATGTGAAGATGAGTATGCCTACGATGTCACCCTGCGTTTGGCGCGTAACTTATTGAGCCATGGCGCTAAAGTGTATGTAATTGTTCGAGACGAAAATGACGGAATACGAGACCAAGAATACCTGGGTTACGATAAAGACGAAGTGGTTTGGTTTAAGCAAAAAATTCCAATCAATCAGGTACGCAGATTAAAGCAACGTACGGCGGTGGTAAATGACTTATATAAAAAGGAAAAGGGAACTGCCAAGCTGCAAAAAATGATTGCCATTCATGTGGATTCAAGATCTATCGGTGAGAAAATAGACATTTTCTTTTACCACTTTCCCGGATCATCAACGGGCAAAGAAACCGCCGATACCATGCTGCACACCATCGACGCCAAGTACAAAGAACATCAGAAAAATAGAGGATATAAAGGCGTTGTAAAGGCACGAGATTTATACGTGCTAAGAGAATCAAAGCCATCTGCGGTATACATCGAACTCGGCAATATTACCAATGAGTTTGATCAAAAACGACTGCTTATTGTTGACAACAGACAGGCAATCGCCAATTGGTTATTTCTGGGTGTTCAGAAAGATGCTTTTCGAATAATCGAAGACTAGCTTCTTGGTAGTTGATAGCTGAAAATTGAGAGTTGAAAATTGAGAGTTGAAAATTGAGAGTTGAAAATGTTTTCACTCATTCACTCATTCCACATTCACTCATTCTATCATTCAATCCTTCAAACCTAACCTCGTATCCGAGCAGCTTCATCTTCCAATTCTGACAAGGCCTTTTGATCTGCAGAACTAAGGTTGTTGATAAGGTTATTCAGTTCATAAGGGTCTTCATTCAAGTTGTAGAACCTTCTGTTTCCGCCGTCAAATTCTATCAGTTTGTATGTACTGTTTCTAATCGTATAACCCGATCTGTTTGGTGCATCATTGTGCACTTCGCTGTAGTTAAACGCTCTTTGATCCGAACGAGAATTATCTAATAAGCCTGCAAAGCTATAGCTGTCTTCGTATTGGGTGGCATTACTTCCAAGGAGTTCTCCAATTGTAGCGAACAGGTCAACAGAACCGACCAAAGCCGCTTCACGAGAGCTTGCTCCATCAATGCCAACGCCAGACACAATCAAAGGCGTGTTAATTCCTCCTTGGTATAATGTTCCTTTGGCTTTATTCGATACAAAAGGTGCCTGAACCACTTGACCAGGGCTGCCATTGTCGCCTATAAAAATAATTATGGTGTTGTCTAGCTCGTCAGAAGGAATGTTGTCCATAATTCGCCCAAGTTCATGATCCACACTTTCAATCATTGCCATATAATAGGGCAGTGGGTTTGCATCTATACTGGCCTGGTCTGAAGGTAAGTTTCCTTGAGCGTGCATAGAGTCAGGAGGTAAATGAAAAGGCGTGTGAGGAGCCGTATAGGCTAACCAACAAAACCAGGGTTTGTCTTGATTGTTTATCCAGTCTATTGCCAAATCTGTAAACTTAGACGTTACATATTCCGTAGATGTTGTGGTTTGCCCGTTTTCAGTAAATTGCCACGAATTATAATCTTGAACAGCACCAGTAAGCAAACCTGCGTAATATCCAATACCCATTTGCGTTGGGCGGTTTGGCTCTCTGGTCGAAAGATGCCATTTGCCAATAATAGAATGGCTATACGCATTGCCTGTTATATCATCTATATGTTGATGTAATGTCTTTTCATCGGCTTTGATTGTTCCAAAGTCTCCGACATCCAATACACCACTGTTGTACCCATACTTGCCAGATAAAATTGTTGCGCGCGTAGGCGAGCAAATGGGGTAAGACCAAAAGTTGTCGAAAGTGACCCCATCTTTTGCCAACGCTTCTAGGTGTGGCATATTGGGTTTGACAGCTCCTATGTTGTAACCTGGGAAGGCTTCAATACCCACGTCATCTGCAATGACCAATAAATATTTGGTTGGTTAGATACCGGAGTAAACCATTCACCATCAACTTTGTCGTCTTTACAGCTTGTCAATACCAGGGTAGTGATCAATAAAACAATGGGGAATGCGCTTTTAAATCTTTTCATATTTTTACATGTCTTCTAAAGGGTCGGCAATAATGTTTTTGACGCGTCCAACTTCACCAGTTTCGAGTAGAACTTTAATGCCATGCGGGTGATTACTTGATTTAGTAAGAATGCGTTCTACAAATCCGTCGGTCAAATCACCGGAGCGTTGATTGTGTTTTTCGACAATTTCTACCTCACTTCCAATTTGGATATTGCTTCTTTTCGTCCCGTCCATCTTCTGTTCTTGTTCTTTGTGTCTTCTAATAAACCTGAAAATGATTTCACCGACGTCAGATTCATTCAATGAGGCAAAGTAATTTACTTTTTCAAAGAAATCTGGATACTGCTGAAAAAAACAGTAAATAGGTAGTGTAGTATCCAAGTATATGGTGTTAGACAGATAGTAGTTGCTATAGATTCCATGCGTAATCCTTTTTTTATTTAGGGGTTGCCACTCCGCCGGTGGTCGGACAGGCTCCTGTGACCCGGCTTTCATTTTTCTTTGAACTCTTGAAGAGCTTTTTCTTTGCTTAGGGGCTTGCCAGCCCCTTACCCTGGCTTTCATTTTTTTCTTGATAAAAAAACGAAACAAAAAAATCAAGACTTCTGAATTTTTCCTTGAACTCTACGAAAGGCTTTTCTTTCCCTCAGCCAAAGCCGCTGCGCTTTCCTGCCTGCTTAGCGCAAGGCCTGCACACAAAAGCCTTCCTCGTTTTCTACAGAAAACTTCAAAGGTCATATTAAACCATGCACGGGTTAATGAGGGGTGGCCCACCAAAAATGCGGGGGACGCGCCGGCCGGTGTGTTAGGGAGCATATTTTTGGTAAGACTTTTTGTTTCGTTTTTGGTCTCAAAAATGAAAATCGGTTATAGAGCTTGTCCGACCACTGGCGGACTGATAAGCCTAATCGACGAATTCTTGAATGCTGATAAGCCTAAGCGACAAACAACGTACCGATGCCTTGAAAGATTAATCATTAATCTTAAGAACCGCCATAAATGCAGATTGTGGAATTTCGACATTTCCAACCTGACGCATACGTTTTTTACCTTTCTTCTGTTTTTCAAGAAGCTTACGTTTACGGGTAATATCACCACCATAACATTTAGCGGTAACATCCTTACGCATCGCTTTAATCGTTTCGCGAGCGACAATTTTACTACCAATACCGGCCTGAATAGCAATTTCGAACTGTTGTTTAGGAATCAGTTCTTTTAGCTTTAAACAAATCTTTTTACCGTATTCATAGGCCTTATCTCTATGGATAATCGCGGACAAAGCATCCACTGGTTTAGCGTTAAGAAGTATGTCTAATTTGATCAATTCAGATTGACGATATTCAATTGGATGGTAATCAAAACTGGCATAACCACGTGATATAGACTTCAACTTGTCGTAAAAATCAAAGACAACTTCGGCCATGGGCATTTCAAAAGTCAATTCCACCCGACTGGTCGTCAAGTAGACCTGATTTTTTAGTTGGCCACGTTTTTCCATGCACAATCCCATTACAGCACCAACGTAATCGCCGGCGGTGATGATTTGTGCATTGATATAAGGTTCTTCAACGTAATCGAGGTTACTTCCTTGCGGTAAATCCGTTGGGTTGTTTACAATGTTTTGTTCTCCTCGTTTGTTGAACGCGTGATACGAAACGTTTGGCACCGTGGTAATTACCGTCATGCCGAATTCACGCTCCAGTCGTTCTTGAATTATCTCCATATGGAGCATGCCTAAGAATCCACAACGGAAACCAAATCCAAGCGCAGCTGAAGATTCAGGTTCAAACACCAAAGAAGCATCATTAAGCTGCAGTTTTCCCATAGCTTCTCGCAGTTCTTCAAAATCCTCCGTATCCACAGGATAAATACCCGCAAACACCATCGGTTTAACATCCTCAAAACCCAAAACGGCAGTTTGTGTTGGCTCTTCGACCTTGGTTATCGTGTCACCAACCTTTACTTCTTTCGCCTCCTTAATTCCTGAAATAATATAACCAACATTCCCTGTTTTGATATCATCTTTAGGTTCTTGTGTTAATTTCAAGACGCCAATTTCATCAGCGTGATATTCTTTGCCCGTATTAATGAATTTAACATGATCGCCTTTCTGAATCGATCCATCGATTACTTTAAAGTAGGCGATGATGCCTCGAAACGAATTAAATACGGAATCAAAAATCAATGCTTTTAATGGCGCTTTCGGATCTCCTTTTGGAGCAGGAACTCTATCGATAATGGCTTTGAGTATTTCTTTTACACCTAAGCCTGTTTTACCACTCGCAGGAATAATATCGTCGCGGTCGCAAAGAATGAGCTCTTCTATCTGATCTTTTACTTCTTCTGGCATGGCACCAGGCAAGTCCATTTTGTTCAAAATTGGAATGATTTCTAACTCATGGTCTAAGGCCAAATACAAGTTAGAAATCGTCTGCGCTTGGATGCCTTGGGCTGCATCAACAATAAGTAATGCGCCTTCACACGCAGCGATAGAACGAGACACTTCATAAGAAAAATCGACGTGACCAGGGGTGTCAATGAGGTTCAGTGTATATTCTTCTCCCTCGTGCACATGCTTCATTTGTATGGCGTGAGACTTGATCGTAATACCACGTTCACGCTCCAAATCCATATCATCCAGCACCTGCGCTTTTAAATCTCTTTCAGAAACCGTCTTAGTTTCTTGTAAGAGTCTATCGGCCAAGGTTGATTTACCATGGTCAATATGCGCTATGATGCAAAAGTTACGGATGTTTTTCATGCGGCGGCAAAGATATTATTTAAGTTGAAGTTGAGGTATAATCTGAAGTCGAATAATTTTTATAAAATTAGTATCGGTGAGAAGGGAATCATTGTGTTTTTATTTGCATTTTCTAACTAAAATTGCAGCATGTACGAATTCCACGGAGATATGAAGCGTTATCATGAGATGACGCGCGAGGTAACAGAGCAATATGTTATCCCTTTTGTCTCAGAATCTATCGATGTTTCGAAACCGTTACATGTTCTTGAAATCGGTAGTGGGGAAGCTGGAGTTCTCAGTGCATTTACAGCCCGTTGGCACCATTGCGTTGGTATCGAGTTAAGTCCACAACGTGTTGAACGTGCAAAAGCATTAATGCAAAAGGAATTGAAGCAAGGATTGATAGAATTTATTGCTAAAGATATTTATGACATCAACCCAAATCAGTTTGAACGCAAGTTTGATCTTATCATTTTGAAAGACGTCATAGAACATATCCATGAACAAGAAAAAATCATGGTGCGTTTAAAAGAGTTCCTTTCACCAAACGGTGTCATCTTTTTTGGATTTCCTCCTTGGTACATGCCCTATGGTGGTCACCAACAAGTAGCCAATTCCAAGATTGGAAGCAAGCTGCCATTTTATCACATTTTACCAAAGTTTTTGTACAAGGGTATGTTGAAAATGTTTGGCGAATCGAAGGCGATGATTGAAGGCTTAGAAGAAATCAAGGATACAGGTATTTCTATTGAGCGTTTTGAGCGTATCACCAAGTCTGCTGGGCTAGAAATCGTGAATAAGACCTTCTTTTTATTTAATCCAATCTACAAATTCAAGTTTGGACTCAAACCTCGAAAACAATTAGGCCTTGTTAACTACATCCCGTTTCTGCGCAACTTCGTTACAACATGTGCGTATTATACGGTGAAGGTTAAGTAGTGATGTTAACCGGTTTTGATGAAACATCTATGTTTATCAGCTCTGTTGTCGTTTAAATTCTGTTAGTGCATCGCGGCTAATTTGATTATGAATTGTCTTATTTGTAACTAATTATGACGTAGCAGTTAAAGGTGTTATCTGAGGTGTTACAACCCCATCTATATTCTTGTTAAGCTTCATTTTTACCAATATCTCATGCAGTGTTTCAGCAGCTAATCCGTGTAGAACTAGCCTATACGCTGCACTGTAGGTCGAAACCGGGACCATCGGGTGCTTGTTGTTTACCAAGCCTAAATGACCAGGTGTTCCCAAAATCTGAGACGTGTAAATAGCAATGGTTTCATCCAACTGTAAGGAATTGGAAGCCCGAACAAAGTCATTGGAAGTTAAAAACAACTGATAAAAAGGCGTGAATAATTCAATAGCGGAACGCAGATCCAATACATTTGTCCAACGATTCGGGAACTTGATATGGTCGAATTGATCTTCGGTAATCATGTCCAAATTGATTTTATCTGGGGTGGTTATCGTTATGTTTTTTTCCTTTAACTGACTGTTTAAACGAATGACGAAATTGTACAAATTCAAGTCATGATTTAAGAATAAATCATCTTTGACGTCTTCAAAGTCTTTTGGTTTTAACGGGGTACCTGTGACGTCAACGCCTGGGATATTACCAGCAATAAATTGCAAAATCTCGGTGCCAATGTGAAAGTGTCTAAATATCAATAAGTTGGCATCTGGACTAACAAATCGTTTCAAACCCCAAGCCAGGATGCGATGCAAGAATTTGGAGGAGTTAATCAGTTTTGGAAAGAAGAATTTAAACAGATGAATAAAGAACATCGTTACCTTGGAAATGAACTGAATCATTGGTAACAAATACCTTGTTGACTTCGATGAATTGTCCCGCATCAATGCCAACTTCGTTGAGGCATTTATAGGAATACTGTCGTCTAAAAACAATGCCAGCCAAGGATTTGGGTCCCTTTCGTCGTGCGCGGATATATCCATATTTTGATCCATGATTTTGTTTATTAATAGTTGCCTAATTCTTCCAATTGCATTTTATATAATTTAGCCGTGGCCTTCGCAGTTTTAACAATTTTTTTGGCTACATCCATATTCATTCGAGGGTGGTTCAATGCCTTTTCTAGGTTGTGAAAATGGTTCTCGTCTGCCACACTATGATAGGTAAAAAAGGACACTTGATTGTCTTTCAAATGTAACTGATCCTTGATCATTTCGCCCCAAAACCCTGCTAGACGCTTGCCAATTCCTTCAATGATGAACATCGACCCAAGTAAATCTATTGGGTTGGGTTTGCTTGCCTGCTGAAACATAAAAGAAGTCAGGCCAATTGTGCCAATATTCTTTTCAGCGGTTCTAATCGTTTCTATGTTTTCGCCTAATGCCTCATAGTTTTTCTCCAACATTTGATAGTCCTTGTGCTCAGTCGCAGTGTGCTTGATAAATGCCGAGCGAAGCTCAAATAGATCGATATCAATGTTTGATGCTGCACGTGATATCCATTGCGAACCATCAATTACCTGTTGTCTTAGATCCATTAACAACAGTTTGTAATCTGCCATGCTCAGTTTGCCATCATGAATTTTTGTAATGATGGGCACTTTAAGTAATGCCGTTTCAAAGTCAATCCAGACTTGAGCTAAGTTGCGGATTAACCATTCTGAAGTTTCATTTTTATCGATAACCAACTCTGGAGATTCAATCTCACGTAAGGGGTATTTCTTGGCATCATTATCTGTATTTCCAGTTACTGTTAACTGCATGTACGAAGTGATAAAACGGCCACTCTCCGGAACCATACAAAGTATAGTGTCGTTTACTTTCAACTTGCCCGATTGCATCAGCTCGTCTACCATAATGAAAATAGAGGCTGCACCTGTATTGCCTTTTGATGTTAGATTGCTGAACCATTTTTCGTCAGCGATTTCTCCCCCGCCTTTAAGCATTAACTCTTTAATAGGTTCTTTAAATACTTCTGAGGAGTAATGGCAACAAAGCCAATCGATATTGTCTCTATTTATTTTCCCTTGATCGATTAATTCAAAGTAGTGTGCTACACCTGCTTTAATGACTTTGTCTAGCAAACGGGTATCTTGTTTTAAATTAATGGCCCCAGCTTTAGAAGCTTCTTCATAACTAGGGTAATCCAACCAAGATAATTCTTCTTCATTTTTGTTGTCCGTCTTTCCGGTAAACATGCAAACAGGAAATTCATTTGCGTGGGATTTAAGATCTACCCAATCAACACGCAGTGAAATACCCGAATCATTTTTTTTGTTTTGAAGTACAAATGCTCCTGCACCGTCTGATAACATCCAACGAAGAAATTCTGCATCGAATGGTAAAGAATCGACTCCTTGAGCTTCAAAACGTGATGCCTTAAACAATCGACTTGAAAGTTCGCTGCCAACGCAAACTGCGTTTTGTTTTTCGGCACTTTTAATTTGAGCAAAAGCATTTTTTAATGCCATCATTCCGCTAGCACAAACACTTTGGAAACTTGCGACTTCGCACCTATAAAAGTCTAAACCTGCGTGCACCATGCTGGCAAAACCAGGAATGGGCAAATCGCCTTGCGTTGTTCCTGTACTAAGTAATTCAACATCTGTGCTCCTTAAATTACTTTTGGCTAAAGCACCATTTACCGCGTGGACAGCCAACTGTGCATTAGAATGACTCGTTTCTTGATTTTTATTAAGCGCGTAGTGCCTTGATTTAATCCCGTTCTGTTTTAAGACACGGTCTTTTGCGCGACTATCCTTTCCGTTAATACGGCCAAGAAAGTTCTCCATTTCATCGTTAGAAACTGGATCGTTTGGTAAAAATGTACCTGTGCTTGTTATGTATACTTCGTTCATTTCTTATTTGTTATGCTTGGAAAACAATTTGTCCAAGATGTGAAGAGAAAACCCATAGTTTTTTCTTCCTCGGCTATGATGCTCATTATGATGTGTTCCAAAAAGTTGTATGTCTATGCCCTTCCCATTTCCAAAACGATAGTTGCAATGCCCCGCAAAATTCAATAGAATACTCACCAATGGATAGATGAAAATAACTACAATTGAAAAGGGGATAAATGGAACTATTGTCAATGGAACGGTACTGAGTAAAAAGGCCTCCAGCCAATGAAAACTATACACTGAAAATACCGTAGGAATTCTTGATTTGTGGTGAATGTAATGCACATGCTTCATCATAAACCTATGATGCAATATGCGATGTACTACATAAAAATGAACCTCGTTCCACAACGTTAGCGCTACAATCCCGATGAGTACATTTAACCAGGTGTTGGGTAGTAAGGTAACAACATCAATCCGAATCAAATAGATGATTGGGATAATTGAAAAGCCAAAAACGATAATGGATTTAAAAGAGTGTTTTATTTCAAAAAGAATCTGGGGTTTGGGAACGTTTACGTTTACTATTTTGCTCAATTTTTGTTTTCGTTCCAAGAATTTGCAGATAGTTGAAAACAGAAAGCCAACAAAAAAATATAGAAATATAAAGTACCCAAACGAAACTCCAAACAAGGCAGTGTAGGAATAGTTAGATAAGATGTTTTCAATAAATAAATCCATATTGACTTACTTTATTATTTCTTTAGCTTTATATCGAAGGCAGAACCGTGTAAAAGTAGCCTTTAAAGTGAGTATTATTTTTTTCACATTGCAAATGTTGCAGTAAAGAACTGTTATGAATAATCTGTTTTTACGTCACCAATCACTATGACCATAAATGATTGGAAATGAAATATTAGCAGTGGGTTGATTATTAATGCGTGTAAATATTTCGCGAAATGAATGGTAAATAATTGTTTTTTGCAACAATAGTTGTGCTACCCGAAGGAAATTGTCAAATAATACTTTCGTCGGCTTTAATTACAAGATACACCTTCAAAACTGAGGGTTCAACTCCTTACCGCTTCACCAACTTCACTTGATGCGTTTTGCCTTCAGTATTCAGCTCAAGAATATACACGCCTTTTGCCACATCCAACTCAAATTGATATTCAGGTTGGTTGATGCTATTCTGATTATAAACCACCTTCCCATTGAGGTCATACACTGCTATCGAAACATTTTTTAAGTCAGCCATATACACATTCACGACGCCGTTATTTGGATTTGGGTAGACTTTAACCTTATCAAAGAATACGTTATCAAACACGGATGCCAGCGATATCGTAACACAATCAGAGGTATCTACGCAGTTGCCATATCTTACTTCTACCGCATAAATGCCATTTCTGCTGGCTATAAAAGTCTGTGATGTTGCACCCGAAATTTCAGCATAGTTGTTCTTGCAATCCAACCACTGATAGGTAACACCTGATTCGTTTACCGTCATTTGAGGGTCGTTTGTTTTCACTGTTACATCAATCGTAATAATTGTCAGATTAAGGGTAACAACAGAATCACAACCATTGGCGTTGGTTAAAGTGAATGTTGGTGTATTGGTACTCGATGTATACGTTTTGCCGTCAATCCAAGTGAGTTCATCGCAAGCAATTTGCCTGTCTATACCCGCAGTTGGTGCATACATGGTTAAGTTAAGCGTTACGATAGAGTCACATCCTGCAGCGTTCTTAAGTGTATGCGTTGCGGTCATATTACTGGTCGTATAAGTTTTGCCATCTATCCAAGTAAAAGGGCCAC
Organism: uncultured Bacteroidia bacterium; assembly: GCA_905478335.1. Taxonomy (GTDB): domain Bacteria; phylum Bacteroidota; class Bacteroidia; order NS11-12g; family UBA9320; genus UBA987. The sequence goes on from CAJQIC010000040.1 coordinate 11,942, forward strand.
AAGCCGTTTGTTTGTCAACTCCTGTGCTGTAACGATTAATGGTTAGGTTAAGTGTTACAACAGAATCACAACCTGATGCATTGGTCAAGGTATGTGTCGCTGTATTGTTGCTCACTGTATAGGTTTTTCCGTCTATCCACGTGTAGGTATCGCAAGAGGTCTGTTTGTCGACACCCGTGCTTGAATAACTCATTGTCAGATTTAATGTAACCAAAGAATCACAACCCGAAGCATTCTGCACGGTATGTTGGGCCCTCGAGTTGCTTGAGGTATAGTTATTGCCATCAATCCAATTGTAGCTATCACAAGCAGTCTGAATGTCTGTTCCAGAATTTGCGTAGTTCACAGTCAAGTTTAAAGTGACAATCGAATCACAGCCTACCGCATTCTTCAGTGTATGCGTTGCTGTGGTGTTACTCTTTGTATAGGTTTTGCCATCTATCCAAGTAAAGGTATTACAAGCGGTTTGTACATCAGTCGCCGTTGAATATCTCAGAATTGTTAAGTTGAGTGTGACAACCGAATCACAGCCCGCTGCATTGACTAAGGTATGGGTCGCCGTGTTGTTGCTTACGGTGTACGTTTTACCATCGATCCATTTGTAGGTATCACAAGCGCTTTGCACATCGGTGCCTGTATTTGAGTTTGTGATAACGAGATTCAAAGTAATGATCGAATCACATCCTACGCTATTCTTACCTGCTAGTGTGTCTACATATCTTCCGCTCGAGTTATAGGTTTTCCCATTGATGGCCCAGGTGTATGCATCGCAAGCCGTGTCGTTCACGGTGGCAAAGCTTTTGGTATTTAGGGTAAGATTTAGTGTAACGACTGAATCGCAACCCGATGTGTTCTTTACTGTATGGGTTGCCGTATTATTACTCGCTGTATAGGTTTTGCCGTCTATCCATCTGTACGAATCACAAGCCGTTTGGACGTCGGTTCCTGTATTCGACTTATTGATTGTTAAATTCAATGTGACCACCGAATCACAACCGGTTGCGTTGGTAAGTGTGTAGGTTGCTGTTGTGTTACTTGACGTGTAGGTTTTGCCATCTATCCACTTATAGGCGTCACAAGCGGTTTGATTGTCTGTACTATTACTGGATTTATTAACGACCAAGTTTAAAGTGATTATCGAGTCGCATCCGTTTGCATTGGCACTATTCATAGTATCTCGATAAGTCCCGGTAGAAGTGTACGTTTTGCTGTTTTGTGACCATTTGTAACTATCACAAGCTGTGTCAGAACTACTTGAAGTAGTTGTTTTATAAATGGTCAAATTAAGCGTAACGGTTGAATCACATCCTACACTATTGGTCACTTTGTGTGTTGCGGTATTGTTGTTTGATGTGTATGTCTTTCCATCAATCCACCTATACGAATCACATGCAACTAAGGTATCTGTGCCCTTACTCGATTTGTTTATTATTAGGTTTAGCGAAACAACAGAATCACAACCAGATGCGTTTGTCACCGTATAGGTAGCAGTTGAGTTGCTAGACGTATACGTTTTGCCGTCAATCCACTTATACGAATCACATTCAACGATTGTATCTATACCCGTGTTGGATGTGTTTACAGTTAGGTTTAAGGTTATGATAGAATCACAACCAACAGCATTTGCCGCAACCATGGTGTCTTTGTATGCACCACTGGATGTATAGGTTGTGCTGTTTTGTGACCACGTATATGTATTACATGCCGTGTCTGCAACAGTTGCAAAAGATGCATCATTTATCAATAGGTGTAGCGTTACAATAGAATCACCACCGGCAGCATTTTTTCCTTTTAATGTATGCGTATAGCTGCCACTTGATGTATATGTTGTGGAGTTTAACGTCCATGTGTATGAAGTACATGCAGTGTCAAAAACAGTGGCTGTGCTTGATGTGTTTTCGAAAAAGATGCTCCGATCTTCTGTTTGACCATAACGCAGGGTGCCGCACGAACTTGAAATACGACTAAAATCGCTCAAGACACGCATACGTAGGAAAGTATCTTTCACAACAGACTTTGGAATTTTAATTGTATCTGAATGTGTTGTCCTATTCTTGGTATCAAATACCAATTCACCTGTATCACTTAAATCACCGTTATTGTTAAAGTCTATGTAGACCTTCACATATTCATCGTTGCTGTTCCCTGTTTTAATTGTGGTGAGATAGAAAGTATCTGCCTGTAACCTTAAAATTTCTGTGCAAGTTTGGTCAACATATTCGCCTTCGTCGTATAAACCAGCAGAAGAAAATGTATAGCCGTTTAAGCTGACCTCAAATATGCCAATCCCATAATTAACGGACTTGTTGGTGGTTGTTGTTGAGCACTTTGCCGCAGTAACTTTAGGTGGCACTTTAATATTACTCGATTTAAGAATGGAATCGATTCCACTGCAGTTTTCAGCAAATAATTGCACAGAATAACTACCTACCGAATCAAATCTGATTTGAGGATTTTGAGAACAACTATCTGTTCCGTTCATAAAGGAAATGGTTTTTGGGCTTACCCTCCATAACCAGGCAGTTGGTGTATATGTAGAAGTGTCTGTAAACTGCACCGTTTCACCGGAACACAAAACTGAATTATTTGCCGCAAAGCCAGCAATTGGCTTAATCTGATCCTCGTCGTATAATGTTGACTTCCAATTACCTCTGCCGTAAGTGGCACATACCACATGACTTAGGCTTCTTCCTGATGGACTATGGTAAATTTCTATGTCTCGTACGCGCGTATTAATTGGCATATTGTCATTAAACCAAGACCAGCTAGTCATGGTTGTATCCTTGTAATACACACCCATGTAGGTGCCTAAATACATGCCTTGTTTTTTGCTGCTAGAATCAAACACAACGCACAAGATTGGAATGTTCGGCAGTCCATTTGATATGTTACTCCAGCTAGATCCACCATTGTTAGATTGATAGATTTTGTTATTTAAGCATATCCAAACTCGGTTGGTGTACGTTGGGTGCGATTCTATCCATAACGGAGTAGTATTAACCGGTAAGGAAGATGTTAAGTCGGTCCAACTAGGGCTTGTAGCATTAACGTTGGTTGATTTGAAAAACTTTTTATCGCTTCTTGCTACATATAAAATATCAGGATTGGCACTGGAATTTTCAATGGCTGCAATATTGGATGAGTTTGACCCAGCAACATTGTTTGAGATTTTAGTCCATGATACACTGGTGCGAGACGACGCTTTTATATTGGTGGAGCGCCAAATATTTTTATACCCAACGAACATTGAGCTTGGCGTCCCTTCTCTTAGGACATAAGGTGTTACCCAAGCTCCTGATTCTGATATGCCGTTTACGCCACTTTTGGCAATGGTACCTTGGCTTCTGCCATCTTTGATTCTTCTGATATCGCCATAATACAAAGCGCTATAGGCATAGGTTGTTGTTGTTGGGTCAATCACACAATCCATGCCGTCGCCACCAACGACAGTATACCACTTGCCTTTCTCGTATAAACCGGTACCGTTGTCTTGGTAACCATTTATGATTGTGTTGAATTCTGTTGCGCTTTGACCCAGACGATATATTTGGGCAATGGCTAATCCATCACTAACATCTACCCAGCTTGAGCCTAAATTTTTGGTATAATAAACACCTCCATCATTACCTGAATACAACGTGTTTGTGCCAGGTTGGTATTCCAATACATGGTTATCTGCATGGACTTTAGGCGCGCCACCGCTACCAACCCAATGGGCGTTAATTTTCCATGTTTTGCCCGAATCCAAACTTTGAAAAATGTTCACACCGCAAACGTTAACTACGGACTTGTCAGACGGATCTACCGCTATGTCAAGATCATACCATGCTTGTCCACCAGTACCTGTACCTAAATGAGAGTAATCCATGATGTTTGGTGTGTCGCTCATTTGGGTAAATGAGGAGCCTCGGTTGGTCGATAAATAAAGCCCTTCGTACGTTTTGGAATTGGTCACTACCACATAAACAAAGTTTGAATCATCTGGTGTTACAGCAACGGCCATTCGGCTTTTACTTGATGGCAGCCCAGAAGTTATCTGGCTCCAACTTTGCCCGTTGTCTGTAGATTTGTACAATCGTGCAGAGGTGCGACAGGCAAATAATATAGACGAATTTACGGCATCAAACACAAGGTCTTTGAAGTTTCCACTTTGCTCAAGAGCCCAGCTAGAGCCACCATTGGTAGAGCGATAAATGCCACCGTTCGTCGCTGCAATTAAGGTGTTATTGTTACTTGGGTCGATGAGTAGTTTGCCTACAATTTTATTACCCAAACCAGAATTTGATAAAACCCATGTTTGGCCACCATCGGTACTTTTGTAGATGCCTCGACCGTATGAATCACCTGCGTCTCTATCACCAGTGCCAAGGTAAATAGTGTCTGGTCGAGAAGGGTCTACTGCTATAGACGAAATGCCCAGACTCGAAAGTGAGTCTGTGTTGGTCGACCACGTTTGTCCGCCATCTTTGGTTACCCATAAGCCACCTGCTGGAGCACCCACATATATAATGCTTGAATCGGTGGGGTGGAAGGCAACTGCGTTAATACGCCCCAATCCGTTCGGCTGACCTGTTCTGTTAGAAGGTAGGCTTGTAGGGCCGAGTTCGACCCAATTACCTGTGGTTTGACAAGTCGCTGCACTTCCTCCAAGAGCACCCGTATTGGTTTTTTTGTTTAAACTTCTTTGCTTTAAATATTTCTCAACCTCAAAATCCAGTGCACCAGGACTTGGAATATTCCCGTTGGCGTCGATAAGTTCAGCTGTGCTGTGTTCCCAGCGCTTAAAAGGTTTGTAGCCACTACCTTTTTCTATAGTTCGGTTTTGCCAATATAAATTGAATGCCCTTTGCGTTTGGTAAAAGTTTACAGACGGATCAGCCATCATATCAATCCAATACGGCGTTTGAGTTGTATCGTTCACTGACTGTGCGACTAGAAAAGGAACAGAAAAAATAGTTATGAATATAAGTGTAGTAAGGCGTTTCATCTTTTAGGGTAAAATGCGTGGATTACGAAGATAATTGTTTTCACTAGTTGTTTTCAGAGGTCAATATTGATATGACAATGATAATATATACGTCCGGCTGAATTGCATTAAAGCAGCTATATCATGTTTGCTTTTAATCTAGCGTTACAGCTTGAGCAGTTTTGTTACTTCAATGCCATGATCCGTATGTATCGTTACTGTGTACATATTGCTTGGCAATGATTCGGTTGATAAAATAGATTCTTTGCTCGAAGCGTTTAAAACTTTAAATAAAAGCTCTTTCCCTTGCATATCTTTTACTGATATCGAATTTATGAAATGATTGCTTGTCAACTTGACCGTTCCACTAGTTGGATTGGGAAACAATATGGCTTTTGGTGTATTAAGTGAAAGTGCGCTTGATGTAGCAATTCTACCATCGCTATTAAACTGTGATAAAAATCGCCAGATCTCAACAGATGCAACAATGTCATAATTTGTATTGCTGGTTTTAAGTCCGTTTCCAGGCCATTTGTGCTCTCCATTGTTAACGCGTAAATGCTCTACGGATATCCCATTTTTCCCGTTTTCGTATAGGAACTGGGTTACACTAGAGCCATCCGTTTTATCAATATCAGGCATGTTTGTAATCGTAGGAGTGGCATCACAACCATTGTAATTTACACAGATGTCGATGATGCCTGGAATTTTGTAAGCGTTATAGCTGACAACATTGTCATTTGTTCCATGGATTTGCATAATAGGTACTGGAAAGCCATCGAAGCATCCAGCAGTATCAATTAGCGATCCACTAACCGCTCCAATTCCTGCAATTTTTCGTTCTAAATGGCAAGCCAGGTAAAAGCTCATGAAAGCACCTTGTGAAAATCCAGTACTGCATATTCTTTTTTGGTCTATACTGAACCGACTAGAAACGTTTTCAATCAGGGAGTCTAAAAAGCCAATGTCATCTACGGTGTCTGCGCTCGGGTTGAAATTCCAATGCGTTATACCATCCTTGTCTAATAACCCTTGTGGGTGCACAATGATGAAGTTCGCAGTATCTGCGATGTATCGGAAATCGCCATAGGTCATAAAATTCTCGGCTGTTCCGTTCTTTTTATGCATACCAAGCAGCAACGGGACCTCGTCTGTATTTGAGTAAATTGCAGGAACATAGATAATAAATGACCGTGTAACACCGTCGTATGTAATGGTTTCTCTCAGCGTTTGCTGTGCCTCGCAGTTCGTACTGAATAGTAGCGTAAGTAGAGATAATAGACCGAATGCTTTCATGGTTTACAATTTGATTTTCGAGGGAAATATACGAATTGCTTTCGGTATTCTCCAACGAGACATAGACCACCTTTGGACAGTTACCTATCCAATATTACTATGTGTTTACGTATACTTTCGAACTGAATCAACGTGTTTTGTCAATCAACCCGTTCTTCCTTCAAATTTTGTTTTCTCAGAATCAAATGATTAATTGAGAATCCAAATGGAGCAAAGTGTTTATGGCTTTAGAATTTTTAAGTAAGCAGCGTTCGATAGCTAAACCCGGTTTTAGCCGGTGGTTGGTGCCACCTGCTGCCATGGCTATTCACCTGTGTATTGGCCAAATCTATGCCTATAGCGTGTTTAATAAACCACTGGCAAGCCTAAAAGGGATTGAGGCACCGATTGCTGGCGATTGGGAATTGACGACGATTGGATGGATATTTTCCATTGCCTTATTTACGCTTGGAGCTTCTGCTGCCTTGTTTGGACAATGGTTAGAGCGCGTAGGTCCACGAAAAGCGATGTTTGTCTCGGCTGTTTGTTTTGCTGGTGGATTTTTTGTCGCTGCCCTTGGTGTGCATTTTCATCAAATTTGGCTTGTGTATTTGGGTCATGGAGTTTTGGGGGGCATTGGGTTAGGTATTGGATACATATCTCCAGTGTCTACATTAATCAAATGGTTTCCCGACAAACCAGGCATGGCAACCGGAATGGCTATTATGGGATTTGGCGGAGGTGCTATGATCGCAAGTCCACTCGCTGTGGGGTTGATGGATTATTTTGCGTCACAATCGTCGACTGGTGTTGCGCAAACGTTCATTGTGATGGGCATCATATATTTCTTGTTTATGCTGTTTGGTGTGTTTTCCATTCGCGTACGCGCAAAAAATTGGAAACCAGAAGGATGGGAGCCTCATTCTGAAATTGAAAAATTATCGGCAGACAGATTTGTCAATGCCAATCAAGCAATAAAAACGCCGCAGTTTTATTTGTTATTTACGGTTTTGGCGTTGAACGTAACGGCTGGTATAGGGGTGTTGGGTCAAGCCTCTGTAATGATTCAGGAAATGTTTTCAGTGGAATCAGTAGGAGAGGGAATGGTTGTGACTGTAGCTGCTGCTGGTGGTTTTGTGGGATTGCTTAGTGTTTTTAATATGCTAGGCCGTTTTATATGGTCGTCTTTATCAGATAAACTGGGAAGGAAAAATACATATAATGTATTTTTTGTTTTGGGAGCTATATTGTACGTGATGGTGCCTTACGCAGGGAACACGGGTAGTGTGGTGTTGTTTGTTGCTTGCTTTGCCATAATAATTAGTATGTATGGTGGTGGATTTGCCACTGCGCCGGCTTATTTACGTGATTTGTTCGGCACTGCCCAAGTTGGGGCTATTCATGGTCGATTATTATTGGCTTGGTCGTTGGCTGCGCTTCTAGGACCTGGGTTGGTCAATTATATTCGGGCGTATCAGATAGAAACCATGCAAATGGCACCAGCCAAGGCCTATTCAACAACCATGTATATCATGGCTGGTTTACTGGTAATCGGCTTGTTGTGTAATTCGTTTATTAAACCGGTAGATAAAAAGTATTTTACGACGTCAAATGAAGAAGGAACTTAAAATCATATTGGCCTGGTCATTTGTCGGAATCCCTTTAGTCTGGGGAATTGTAAAGACCATTTCAAAATCTATGGTTTTGTTTGAGTAGAATGTCTGGACAGTATGCTATAATGTAGCTTGTAGTATATCTGATAACCCTACATAGTCTACGAAAAGAATCCACTCTTAACGGGATAAACCGCCTCCTGTCCACATGTTATCCAAAAAAGAGCCACACTATTATTCCCTCGATGAAAAAATTGTATTTTTGCCGCCTTTAAAAATTAGATAAAGAAATGAGCGAAAATTTAATCTATCTATTACCAGCCTTTGGATTAATCGGGCTAGTGGTAATGTTCGTCAAATCGAAATGGGTAAACAAACAGGATGCAGGTAGTGAAAAAATGCAAAGCATTGCCAAGCACATCCAAGAAGGAGCGATGGCGTTCCTTAAAGCAGAGTATCGTGTTCTAGCAATTTTTATCGTTGTTGCTGGTATTCTACTTGGAATATTGTCAACGATTGTAGAATCGACACATTGGTTTATTGTAATTGCTTTTATTTTAGGTGCGATATTTTCTGCTATAGCGGGTAACATAGGAATGCGTATTGCCACTGCTGCAAACGTTAGAACTACTCAGGCCGCTCGTACGAGTTTGTCTCATGCCTTAAAAGTGTCATTTACAGGTGGTACTGTAATGGGGCTAGGAGTTGCTGGTTTAGCAGTTTTAGGTTTAAGTCTACTATTTGTTCTATTAACTAAATGGTTTATGGGTGGTGATGGTACGCCTTACCACAATATGATGATCGTTTTGGAAACCCTTGCTGGTTTTTCATTAGGAGCAGAGTCAATTGCTTTATTTGCTAGAGTTGGTGGTGGTATCTATACCAAAGCAGCTGACGTTGGTGCAGATTTAGTAGGAAAGGTTGAAGCAGGAATTCCTGAGGATGATCCACGTAACCCAGCTACAATTGCTGATAACGTAGGAGATAACGTTGGGGACGTTGCAGGTATGGGAGCTGATCTATTTGGATCTTATGTAGCAACCATGTTAGCGGCAATGGTTTTAGGTAACTACCTTATTAAGGATATGGGAAATGCAACATTTACCGATGGATTCGGTAATATGGGGCCAATTCTACTTCCTATTTTAATTGCTGGCCTAGGCATCGTATTTTCAATTGTTGGAACGATGTTTATTAAGGTTTCAGGAACAGACGCAAAAGAATCTGTTGTCCAAAGCGCACTGAATAAAGGCAACTGGATTTCAATCGCATTAACAGGTATTGCATGTTTCTTTGTTATTAGATGGATGTTGCCAGAGACATTAACCATGGAGTTTTTCCATGAAGGTCAAAAAACCTTTTCGTCTATGTATATTTTCTATTCTGTTTTAATTGGTCTTGCTGTTGGAGGTCTAATCTCTTACTTCACTGAGCATTACACAGGAATGGACAAGAAGCCGGTACAATCAATTATTGCAAGTTCAAGCACAGGTGCTGGTACAAACTTAATCGCAGGTTTGTCAACTGGTATGATGTCAACTTTTGCTCCAATTATTTTGTTTGCCGCAGCTATCTGGGGGTCATATGCTTTTGCAGGATTCTATGGTGTAGCGATCGCAGCTTCTGCCATGATGGCGACAACAGCTATGCAATTGGCCATTGACGCATTTGGACCAATTGCTGATAACGCAGGTGGTATTGCCGAAATGAGTGAGTTACCTGAAGAGGTAAGAGGAAGAACTGACGTATTGGATTCAGTTGGTAACACAACTGCTGCAATCGGTAAAGGATTTGCCATTGCATCTGCAGCACTAACTGCACTTGCTTTATTTGCAGCCTATGTAACGTTTACAGGTATCGACGGTATCAACATCTTTAAAGCGCCAGTATTGGCATCTTTATTTGTTGGCGCGATGATTCCAGTTGTTTTCTCTGCATTGGCAATGAAGTCGGTTGGAAAAGCAGCCATGGAAATGGTTAAAGAGGTAAGAAGACAGTTCAAAGAAATTCCAGGGATTATGGAAGGTACAGGAACTCCAGAATATGGTAAGTGCGTAGATATTTCTACAAAAGCTGCGTTGAAAGAAATGGTATTGCCAGGTGCAATTACAATCTTAACTCCAATTTTGGTTGGGTTCTTAACTGGTTTAATCTCAGGTGACTGGATTTTAGCTGCGGAAGTATTAGGTGGTTATATGGCTGGTGTTTGTGTAAGTGGTGTTCTTTGGGCAATCTTCCAGAACAATGCTGGTGGTGCTTGGGATAACGCTAAGAAGTCTTTCGAGGCAGGTGTTATGATTGATGGTGAAATGACGTACAAAGGTTCTGAAGCCCACAAAGCAGCTGTTACTGGCGATACTGTGGGAGATCCATTTAAGGATACTTCTGGCCCGTCAATGAACATCTTAATTAAATTAACTTGTTTAATCGGTTTGGTAATTGCTCCTGTATTGGCTCAATTAGCAGGTGGTCATGGAGAAGAGAATGTGAAGTCTGCTTGTTGTAAAGAGGAGAAAGCACATTGCAAAAAAGAGAAAGAGGCTTGCGCGGACTATAAAGACCATTGTAAATCTGACAAGAAATGCAATAAGGCAGAGTGTAAAGGAAAAGACTGCGAAACTTGCTCGGATGAGTGCAAAAAGGAATGTGAAAAAGATTCGAGTTCAACTGAAGAAATTAAAGTTGAGGGAGAAGGATATGACGCTGATCCAGCATTATCTGGTGAATCAGAAGACTAAAAAAATCTTACTATAGATACGAAAGCGTTGCCTGTTGGCAACGCTTTTTTTGTGCAACAGGTTTGATTATCAGAAAGTTGGAAAAGCATTTTTGGCCTGTGTTTTAGACTAAACACAGGCCAAAAAAATGTGTATTAATTTGTCTTTCATTCTATTAATTTTGCCCACTTGATGGCAAAGCGCACTTTATTCATTTGTATACTTAGTTTTTTATTCATCGGGCTGCAGTCTTTTCATGCACCAGAAATTGGTAAAAGTGATTTTAATTACGAAGTGGCTGTCTCTCCAGATGGGGTAGACTTTACCAAAACATCAACCGCTTTATACAACCAGTTTGGCCTTCAAGAAAGTGAACTAAGTAAAGACGTATTCAACAAAGCGTTAAAAGGGTATCTGTATTTGCGGTACACCAACGAATTGTCAAATGTGCAGTTTTTAACAGTTTTAGATTTTTCCAAGCAAAGCAGTCAAAAGCGACTGTGGGTGTTTGATTTGAACACAAAAGAAATCGTTTTTAATGAGTTGGTTGCTCATGGGAAATACTCTGGCGACAAATTTGCGAGTTCTTTCTCGAATCGGTCTAATTCTAAAAAGTCATCACTTGGGTTTTATGTAACAGGTCAGCCATACAATGGTAGACATCGCTATTCCTTAAAGCTTCGTGGATTAGAGCCTGGGTTTAACAGTAATGCATTTGCACGTGGTATTGTTATGCACGGGGCGCATTATGTGAGTGAAGAAATTGCAGAAGCACAGCAGTCTGTTGGCAGAAGCTTTGGTTGCCCAGCGGTAGCACAAGAGGTGAATAAAAACATCGTTGACCTAATTCAAGGAGGTAGTTGTTTGTTTTTGTATCATCCACAAACGTATTACCACGGAAAATCAAAAATTATAAACAATAAACAGTTCATACCAATCGAATTATTAAACGCATTGGTTGAATAAGTAACACATCTTAATTTTGATGTTGTGAAACCGATCTTTTATATCGCAGCCTTAATTGCGCTGGTGGTTGCGTCTTGTAAGCAACCCAATCAAGACAAATTAGATGCGCTTGTAGAGCGTGGTAATTTTCAAAAATCAGAACTTGTCGATGTAATCAAATCCAAAATTGGAGACTCGACGTATATGAAAGGGTTTCGGTTTACGGATACACTTACACACTACTATAAGCAAAACAAACACAAACCTGTTTGGGCCATGTATTTGGTGGACGATAGTATGGCTGAACTTGTGCTTAATCGCATCTTTCTGAGTAGAGAGGAAGGTTTTAATCCGGCGTATTACAAACTTGATTCAATCAAGTCTATGCTCCAACGATTGAAAGTTGGAGAAATAAATTCGCTTTACGGAGAATTGGCACATTTGGAGTTATTGGTTTCGGATAACATGCTTTCGTTGCATAGAGACCGTGTTTACGGAAGAACAGACCCAGATAGTGTTTTCGGAGGCAGTTATCATTTGCCAAGAAGAACTTTTGAAGATTTTGAGTTGTTCGACGTAATGGATTTCAAAGACTTTGATGACGTGCTAGAAAAATCAGCCATTCTGGATACCAGTTACATATATCTTCAAGACCTGTTGAAAGGGTATCTTATTCGGATTGACTCAGGAGAGCAATGGGACGTGATTGATACCACTGGGATTCGAAAATTTGAACCTGGAGATACCTCAGATCTATTGCCACTTATTGCCAAGAAACTGAACCAGATTCAGGTGATAACAGAGTCGGAAATGATGGAGGCCGATAGCCATCGGTATAACAAAGGTTTTGCGAAGTATACACGACGTTTCCAGCAACGCTATGGTTTATATGACGATGCGATATTTGGAAGAAATACCTTTGGGTTGTTAAATGAATCAATGCAAGACCGCATTGATCAAATAGCGGCAAATTTGGAGCGAATTCGTTGGTTCGAATTCCCAGAGGAAGAACCGTATATCTCGGTTAACTTACCCGCATTTGAGCTGACCTTGCATTATGAGGATAGCGTAAAAAAAATGGCAACGTGTATTGGCAAACCTCGCCCACATAACTATGATGAACGGCTAAAGAAATCCATAGAAAAGAAATCGTTGAAACCAGCGGATCATGAGACACCTCAGATATACAGTAAAGTCGCTTATATGGTGGTTAATCCCACTTGGAATGTGCCAAGAAGTATTATTAGACGTGAGATGTGGTGGAAAATGAAAACAGACAGTCATTATCTTGCTGATGCTGGATATGGTGTATTTTATAAGAAAAAAGAAGTACGTTCTGACACCATTAATTGGCGTCTGTATACACCCAAAAAATTACCTTTCGAGATTATTCAAAAGTCTGGAGACGCCAATGCTTTGGGGAAAGTAAAGTTCATTTTTCCGAATAAGTATAGCATCTACCTGCACGATACACCACAGAAATCGAAGTTTAAGTGGTCTGGTCGTGCGGTTAGTCATGGATGCGTTCGGGTTGAGAACCCGTTGTTAGTAGGCGAATTTCTTACGCAAAAGATAGACACATTAGACGCGGATGATTTTCGAATTCACATGGGATATGAGCCCAAGGATGAAGATCGATTAAAAGATTATGATCCAGAAGATACGACAGCACACATTCAACCTTTGGAGGATACGCGGTTAATTCGATTGGATGAACAGATTCCTGTCTTCTTCTTGTACAACACCATTTTCTTTGATGAAGAGTGGAATGTACAATACCGTAACGATGTTTATGACAAAAATAAGTTCATTATTCAGGCGATGGAGTTCTGATTTTTCGATATTTGAACTTCCATAAACCAAATGAACGTAAGCCTTAAAACTTTTTGCAGAATATTCATGCTGTGTGTTGGTCTACAACACATATCTGCAGGGCAGGCACAGTCACAGGTCAGAAAAACACAGCAATTTACCAGTGTGTATTATCAGTTTCCGGTGCAGTACTTGCGCAACGGGATGAAATCCATGGTCGAACTGAATATGGATGAAAAGTATAATATCGGACTTCAGTTAAACAGCATATACACCTACAATCCATTTTTTTTAAACGCACCAGGAAACGCTGGCGGAGGAGGAAGTAATGTTGAAATCACGCCAAATTACTACGCAGAGAATAGCATTAAGTTTCTGTTCAAAAATTATATCGGGAATTACTCACAGAGCTTTCACGGCTATTATGCTGGATTGACAGCTCAAACAGGATTAGTCAGGGAGACATATTACAGCAGCTTAGGGCAATTTTTCCCTAAATCCTTTGTGTTCAATTCGTATAGGTACAACAGATTTAGCTTTGTTATGGGTAGACAATGGACCCTGTATAATCAAGGCGTTGTTGACCTCAATATGGGTGTTGGATTCAATAAAATGGATAACGACGCTGAAATGGAGTTTACCGGTATAGGGCCGTTTCATGTTGCGCAGAATAGTGCCTTTTTTACTATGGAATTGGCCTTTGGTATTGGTAAAATTAGCTTTGATCAATCCCTTCCACGTAAACCACGTTTGCGTGATTCATTGATTTTAGACCACGCTTTATTGCTGGATGTAAATGCGATTATCAATTCTGGCATTGAGCTCAACTTAATTCATGGAAATAAGAAAAAACATGTATGGCGTAATTTTGTACGCGTAAGAAATCTTCAAATTCAAGGGTTGAACATTACTGAGGCAGATAGCTTTAACTCTATAATGGTTGGTATGCAATTCAGACATTACCCCTATGCCAGTAGTTACCGAAACGGTGTTTTCTTGGCAGCTGGGTATGCATACGAACATGGTGTGGCATATTTTAGCGAAACGATTAACACACAAGACAATCAAACCGACATAGTGAAGAAAGTGATCTATGACCCACATCATATAGACATGACTATTGGTTTCTCAACAATACTTGATCACAAATTTATGCTCGAGGCATATGTATCCAATATATTGACATTGTCGAAAGGTAGGGGAGGCGTTGATTATCCAAGAATTAACGATGCAACTGGATTTAGAACAGAACTTGGAGTTAAAATGGGCGTAGCAAGATTTAGAAGAAAATGAATGTAGAAAATAAAATCTGTTTAATAACAGGTGTAAGCAAAGGAATTGGTAATGCATTGGTACACGGCTTATTGGAAAAAGGCGCAATTGTGGTTGGTTTTGGACGAACAAAACCGGAAATCACAAGTGCTAACTTCCACTTTTTTGAAGCAGATGTTAGAAGCTTTGAGTCTGTTAGCAAGGCGTACGATCAGATGTTTGATTCGGTTGGTAAACAAGTGGATGTATTGATCAATAATGCAGGCTTAGGTTACTTTGCCTATCTAGAAGACCACACCATCGAACAATGGCATGAAATGATGGAAACCAACGTGAATGGCATTTTTTACATGTGTAAGATTGCCACACCAATTATGAAATCGAATGGACGGGGTCATATAATCAATATTGCCTCTACTGCCGGAATTGAAGGTTATCCGCAAGTATCTGGCTATTGTGCTACTAAGTTTGCAGTAAAAGGAATGTCGCAATCTATGTACAAAGAGATGCGTGATTTCGGCATTAAGGTTACGTGTATATATCCAGGTTCAGTAAAAACAGATTTTTTTAGAAACTCGGCTATTGAAACGCACGATTATATGTTGATGCCTCAAGATGTTGCAGACATGATTATTTATAGCATACTAACCCCGGATAATTTTCACCAAGTGAATGTTGAAGTACGGCCGTTGCAGCCCAAAGGACCTAAAAAATAAACTAGAATAATTCGATTACGTCAGTAATATTTTTAAGTGGAATACCGGTTTCACCTACATCGAATCCAATTCCTGTAGGTTCACAAACCATGTATGCTTCTTTTGCGTATAAAAAGGAATACGCGTTGGATCTTTTCGGAATTTTTACGCCTAAGCAAACGTGTTTCTCTTTTTCGAAATGCAGCATCACACTTTCAAAGCCCAACAACCTTTTGCACAAAAATGCAAGAAGAATTGTACGGTCTTCACAATCCGAATAAGTGCTTCCTACCGTTTCTTCCGGATAGTTATATTTCTCATGTCCGAATTGGTCGTTATCCGTTTTATACTCAAATGCCGATTGTGTAAATTTTAGTAGGAAATTGGCTTTTTGCATGTTGGAATGCATCGCATCAATGTACCCTTGTAACGGGAGTAATACAGATTTTTGGAACTCAACGGAGTGGTTCATCTGCACATATGCCGGTCCGAGGTCAAACTGTGGTAAGTCGCTTAAATATTCACTAAAAGACAAGTTTTTGAGCGCTTTTAAATGGTATACTTTACCCTGGAACGACCAAGTCAAATGTGAAAACGACTGGTTGGCATTAATATTGGGTGCATCCGCCGAATAATCAAGCGCAACGGCACTTGGGTTGTATCGGTTGTCGCTCATCACGTAGCGCGTTCCGTAAGTACGCATGTCGTTAAAGTTTAGGTTTGTGTATCTTTTATTTCTATACAGGATATACACTGATGCTGCTGGTTTTTGGCTTAGTCTACCAAAACACGAGATGGTATTTCTGGTATAGGTTAGCTGAACGTCGTAATTAAGGGTTTGTAACAATCTATATTTTAAGATGCTCTGGGTGTTTTTAGAGCCGGTAATTTGCGCAACGATTTTATCGGTTAACAAAACTTCTCCAAGGCCGTCTAAATTATACTGAATGCTGGCGTCCTCAATCTGAGACTTAATTTCAGTTAAGTCGGCAGTTTTGACAGCACTAATTGCCGTCTGAACGGTTCTTTTATTGATTGTGAACGGTGCTCTAACGTTGGAAATAGTTTCAGTGCTAAAAGACAAATCATGACCGTAAAAGTCAACATTGACACCGTAACATAATCCTGCGATGAGGAGAAATACACTGGTAAAGATATGTTTGCCACTTTGAACCATTTGCTTGTATAACAACAGAACAAAGTTGAGTTTTAGTGTTCTGCCTTTTTCCAGAGAGATGCAAACACCATTCCGTTTGCAAATTCTTTTAATTTAACCTGCTGAAAATTAGACTCTTTTATGGTGTTAGGTATGTTGAAAATTTTTGAATGACGATGCCAAGTTGTAACATTAAAAAAGACAATGACTGTCCTTAATACTAGTTTTTGTCGCCAATTGGATAGTTTTTTCATGTGGTAAAAATCAGTTACCACCAATCGGCCAGAGTCCTTTAGTAAACGATTTGCTCTATCTAGAATTTGCCTAGCCTCTTCCTGATTAAATAGGTCTAAGAAAAAAGGAAAACAGATAAGATCAAACTTTTGATTGTTGCCAAAAGATTCAAATGGCTGGATATGGTACTGAATTTCAGCACTGTTTTTTCTTTTTTTAGCTCTTGAAATCATCAGTGCATTGGAATCAATAAATTGAATTTTTTGATGTTGATTAAAATGAGGTAAGCTCACTCCTGATCCGCCTCCCACAATAAGCAAGTCTTTGTATTCAGATAAGTCGCTTATGTAATGCATAACTGCATTATTTAGTGCATCACCAAAAGATAGGCGTTTGAGCAATTCATAGAATGGGGCAATAAAAAAATATCGATTCAAATTGGATTAAAATCAGTGAAATAGGATGCGTTTTTCAAGTATTTTTGCTTGCAATAATGACACAAGTATCGTTCGATAATACCGAAGTTGCGTTCAAACATAAATCGGATGCCAAGCTGAAACAAGCGAAATGGCTTTTTTCACTTTTTAACTACAAGTGGTTGGTTCGGTTTGGGCCAGGTTTAACCGCATTTGGGTTAAAATTAAGATTGCCTATAAAGGGCTTGGTAAAACAAACCATTTTTGAACAGTTCTGTGGAGGCGAGACCATAGAAGAATGCAATCAAGCAGGCGATGTTTTATATAAGAATGGGGTAGGGTCTATTCTGGATTATTCCGTTGAAGGTGTGGAAGAAGAAGCTACGTTCCAAAGTAATTTTGAGGAATTAAAACGCGCTATTTTGACGGCAAAGTCAGACGTCAAATTCCCTTTTGCTGTTTTTAAGTGCACCGGTATCGGCAAGTTCGACATATTGGAAAAGGCTAGTAACGGTAGTCTTTCTGATGCAGATCAAGCATCTTTCGATATGATGAAAAACCGATTAGAACAATTGTGTCAAATCGCTGTAGACAGCAAGGTTCGGTTGTTAATCGACGCAGAAGAAACGTGGATTCAAGATATTATCGATGCGCTTGTAATGGACCTGATGCGTAAACACAATACACATGAAGTATGCATCTACAACACCTTGCAAATGTATCGCCACGACAGGGTAGCTTACCTGAAAAAGTCCATAGAAGAAGCCAAAAGTCAAGGATTTCAGCTGGGATATAAATTGGTTCGCGGTGCGTATATGGAAAAAGAGAGAGAACGCGCCGAAGAAATGGGATATGCTAGTCCTATTCAGCCGAATAAAGAGAGCACGGACGCCGGTTTCGATGAAGCATTAACGATATGTTTCAATAACCGTGATGTCGTAGCTACGTGTTTAGGTACCCACAATGAAAGTAGCTCTAAGTTGTTAACCGAGTTAATGGAAAAAGAAGGTGTGGCTATAACGGATGATCGTTTTTGGTTTGCACAACTTTACGGCATGAGTGACAATATCTCATTCAATTTAGCCAATGCTGGCTATAACGTGGCCAAATACCTGCCTTACGGGCCGATACAAGCAGTTTTGCCTTATTTAGGTCGACGTGCTCAAGAAAATAGTTCTGTAGCCGGACAAGTGGGGAGAGAGATGTCGCTGATTGTGAAGGAGCTTAAGCGGAGGAAGGGAGTTGATAGTTGAGAATTGAGAATTGAAAGTTGATTTTTTTTGACTCAGGACTGATTGACTCAGGACGCAGGACTCGAATTCTATTCTCCAGTCATTCAAACCTTTAGACCATCAAACATTCAGACATTCTAACATTCAGACATTCAAATAAAGGCATTAGGAATTAGGTTGGGTGATAATTGAGAGTTGAAAATTGAAATTTGAAAATTGATTCTTTTTTGACTCAGGACTGATTGACTAAGGACGCAGGACTAGAATTTTATTCTCCAGTCATTCAAACCTTCAATCCATCAAACCTTCAGACCTTCAAACCTTCAGACCTTCAATCCTTCCAAAAAGTCCGCTACCACAAACGTACTTCCACCTACAAAGATGACGTCATCAGGCGAGGCTGCCATTAACGCAGCGGTATACCCACTCATTACTGTCTCGTAGACTGTGCCGTTTAAATTTTGTTGTGCGGCGTTAGTAGCTAATTCGCTAGCGTCTAGTGCTCGTACTATGCTTGGTTTGCAGTAATAGTAAGTTGCGTCTTTGGGCAAAGGCTGTAAGACCTTGGCAGTGTCTTTACCTTGAACTTGGCCAAAAACGATGTGCAATTGGTTGAAGTTTTCTTGTTCCAATTGCATGACAATTTCTTCGATACCTTCTGTGTTGTGGCCAGTATCGCAAATTACCTTCGGATTGTCTTGTATAATTTGCCATCGACCTTGGATTCCGGTATTCTTTACCACGCTTCTAATGCCTTTCCGACATTTCTGTATATCTAATCCCCACCCAAGGTTGTTTAGTGCAACCAACCCAGCCATAGCAGTTCGCACATTCTGAACTTGGTAATATCCAAGTAAATCAGTCTGCCAAATCTTATTGGGTTTGACCATATCTTCGGCAAAAGTGATTTCAGCGTTAAGTGATTGGGCTTTTGAGGTAAAGACCTCGTCGGTGTCAGCATCTCTTTCTCCAATTACCACTGGAATGCCGGCCTTAATTATACCTGCTTTTTCTGCAGCAATGAGGGGCAAGGTGTCTCCCAACATATCAGTATGGTCTAAACCAATATTGGTAATGATGCTAACTTCTGGTGTAACTACGTTGGTGCTATCTAGTCGTCCGCCTAATCCAGTTTCAATGATGGCTATGTCAACTTGTTGCTGAGCAAAATAATGGAATGCCATGGCAACAGTAATTTCAAAAAAGGATGGCTTAATTTTTTCTAATGGTTCCTTAATCTTATTGACAAAGTCTATGACGAAATCCTCTGACACACATTCACCATTAATCCGAATGCGTTCTCTAAAGTCAACTAAATGTGGTGAGGTATATAAGCCTGTTTTAAATCCATTTTGTTGAAACACAGAGGCTAGCATGTGCGAAACACTACCTTTCCCATTGGTGCCTGCGACGTGAACCGATTTAAACTTGTTTTGTGGGTTGTCTAACGCTTCACACAGGGCTAGCGTATTGGTTAAATCTTTCTTGTACGCGGCAGCACCAACCCGCTGATACATCGGTAATTGGGCAAAAAGGTACTCAAGTGTTTGAGCGTAAGTCAATGCGGTTTATTGAAGCTTGTACTTAAAGGTGATGGTCCCACAGTTTGTTGCAGCTTGATCGCCGAATGGATAAAACTCAAATCGCTTTATGGCGTCCTTACTCAAGTTTTTGAGATAACTGCTTGTCGCTGTTCCACCGGCTACACGCATTGAAATTGTTATAAGCTTACCGTTTCGGTCTACACAAAACGCGATAATGACAGAACCGTGGTCTTGACTTTTATTTACGATGTTAGGATTCTTCGAAATTCCAAATCCATCTAAGTTGTAATTGACGTTACCCATAGTTCCGGATGATTTGCCACCAGGACCTTTCTGCTTGGCTCCAGGGTCTCCTTTTGGACCTGATTTATCGCCATCGCCTGTACTGGTCGTTTTATCCGAATTGGCTTTTTTATTTTTCCAACGTTCCATGGCTTTTTGCGCTTCGGAGATTGTCGGTTCTTGCGTCTTTGTAGGCTCAGTCTTTGTAGGCTCGGTCTTGGTTGTTTGCTGTGTTTGTTTCTGACTGTCATCCATTTCTGGCTGATCAACATCATCACTGGTCACAACTGGATCATCGTTTTGAGTTGTCGAAGGATTTGGGTTAGATGGAGGTGTGACAGTAGGTGTAGTGTTTGCTACTTGAGAGACGTCAGATACACCACCTGCCGCTGGATCGCCAAAGCTAACTTCAACGCCACCTGCTGGTTCTTCCATGTCTTTAGCTTCACCCATTATCCAAATCAGCATCAACAAAAAGATGATACTGTGGATGAGAATGGTTGCTACTAATCCTTTACGGTCGTGATCGTGACTTAAATCCATAACGTTGTTTTTATTTCACAGGCTTCAATGCTAAAACCGGCTTACCACCTAGTTCATTGACCATATATACCAAGTCCATTACCTTTTCGTAATTGACCCTTTTATCTCCATATATCGACACTGTTGCCCCTGGGTTTTGGGTTAATGCCGCATCTAGTGCTCCAGGTAAACGGTCAAACGAAACTTTTTCATCGTCAACCGAATATTCTAGGTCGGTACTAACCGCCACTTTTATCAATTGTTTTGTTGTAGTCGTTTTAGACCCTTTCGGAAGTAATACCTTTAAGATTGGCTCAGGTGTAAACTTCGAAGTAATGATAAAAAAGATAAGCAACAGGAATATAATATCCGTCATCGACGACATATTAAACTCTGCAGCTACCTTATTTCTTCTTTTTAATTTCATAACAACCCGTTCATTAATAACGTATTACGACGCAGGTTCGTGTAAAATATCTAAAAATTCCATGGAAGTTGATTCCATTCTGTAAATTACTTTATCAATCATGGAGGTAAGTGAATTATAACTGATGTATGCGATAATACCTACAATTAAACCACCAACGGTAGTCACCATGGCTTCATAAATACCACCCGACAATGAACCAACTTGTATGCCGTCTGCATTTTGTGATAAGGTGTAAAATGTTTTAATCATACCCGTTACAGTTCCTAAGAAACCAATCATTGGTGCTGCTCCAGATATAGTGGCCAATAGTGGCATTCCTTTTTCGAGCTTAGATACTTCCAAGTTACCAACGTTTTGTACAGCAACTTGAACATCTTGCAGGGGTTTCCCAATTCTCGACAAACCTTTTTCAAGCATTCTTGCTATTGGCGTATTTGTAGCCTCACACAAGCTTTGTGCACCTTTGATGTTTCCTTCCAACACCATGTCCTTGATACGTTTCATAAACAACGGATCGTACTCGCGTGCTTTCTTAATGGTAAGATATCGTTCAACCAATAGATATATGGCGATTATGCTAAGAATAACGATAGGGATTAGCATAATACCACCGTTTAGGGCAATATCAAGTACATTCATTTGCTTTTCTGTTTCCACAACCAAACCGGTCGTATCGCTGGCAACAGTAGGAGCTTGCAACAAAATTGATTTCATCTAAATTTTATTATTTCAATTATTTATTCTTCGTTTTCAA
Organism: uncultured Bacteroidia bacterium; assembly: GCA_905478335.1. Classification (GTDB taxonomy): domain Bacteria; phylum Bacteroidota; class Bacteroidia; order NS11-12g; family UBA9320; genus UBA987. Next base: position 33,807 of record CAJQIC010000040.1, read on the forward strand.
ATATGAACGCATAACGGTCATCGTATCTTTTTACCAGTTTTAAAAAGTCTTGTGCATTCTTCTTAGAGATAAATTTCTCAATGCATAAAAGCTTTGCATCTGGTGTAACCAATTCAAATACATCGTATTCGCGTTTCTCTAACTTAGTTCTTTTCAGAGAGGCTATCTTATCCGTGTAATTTTTAGCAACTGCTATATAATAGACAGTTTCTGTAAAAGGATTAAACGGTTTTAAGTCACTTGATGTTGTATTGTTCTCAGTTTTCTCTGGTACCGTTTTAGTTATTGGCGCTTTAATTTCTGGCTGCTCAATAGGTTGAATGACTTCTGCTGGAGCCTCTTTTTTAACCTCATTTACTTGAACTGCTGGTTCTGCAACTACAGCTTCTTTTGCTGATGGTAAATCCAGCTTTGGTGTAGGAGTTATTTCTTCATCAGTGATGTCCTCGTATTCAATCGTGGTTGCTATATATGGAGCTTCTTCTTTACCGTCATCAGTCAGTTCAATGTCTGGTATGATTGAAGCTGTGGATTCAGTATCAGAGGTGTTTTCAACTGGTGTCTCAACAAGAGCAGGATCTGCCGACGTGCGCAACAGTTGCCACAACATGACACCGAATAGCGATAAGATCGCAATAGAGGCGGCAATTTGTGGGAAATAAACACGGTTCTTTTTAGGCTCTTCGTTAATCGGGATGATCTTAGGCTTGTCTAGATCTGTGTGTATCGGTTTCGGTGTTGGAACGCTTGCTGCTGCCAGACGTTTGATTTTAACGTCTGAAAGGCCGTAACTTTTTTTGTGAAAGTTGGCTCCGTCGTAGGATACAAAGATTAGTTTATCCTCTTTGTTTAGATACAACGACCCAAGATTCTTAAACTCGTAATTTTTATACTTCGCAAGTCTATCTTTAAGGAAAGAAGCAAACAATGCCACTTCTTTTTCACTCTGTTCATAAGAAATGCCTTTACGCTTTTGAAGTGCATGAATTAACAAACCGTCATTTTCAATCAAGCTTTCGTTAAAAGCAACACGCTTTCGAGTAGGAGATACAAGCAGTCGATTTTCATCGAAATCTGTAGACTTAAAATTCCCGACAAACCCACCAAAATTGGGAATGATAACACAGTTTTTGTTATATAATAATTCGGAAACTAAATCGATTAACTCCATATATTTAATTCGTTGCGTTCAAGTTATAGTGAAAAGGTAATTCCTGCCAACAAATTAAGCCCAAAAGATGGATATGCATACCATTTTTGGTACCTAGAATTTGAAATATTATTTACGTTTAAAAAGAACGAGATGTTTTTCTTGTATCTATAGTCTGCCATAACGTTTACGTCGAGAAATGGAGACAAGGTCTCTACAGGTTTAGACTCGGTGAACATATCACGTTGAAATCTTTCGCCAATAGCGTACAGTTGAACGCGCATGTTCAGCTTTTTTGCAACTGTGAATCGCATATTCAAATCTGCGTCTATAGCAGGTAACTGCCATGCCTGTTCTTGCTGGTCTGCTTTGTAGTTGTATAAGGTTGTATTAAACTGAATGAAAAATTTCTCATCCAGACGATACCCCAATCCGGTTGTAAATGCAACGGTTTGAACGTCATCGTACACAACACCAAAAGATCTGGTGGCTACAGAATCAGTAAGAAACAGGGGTAAGTCATTGTCAATGGAGTAACGGACTTTCAATAAATAGTCGATCTTCTTGATCAATACGCCCTTTAAACCACCAAATATGTTAAAACTGTTAACGGTATTCCGAATCTCTATATCGTTGCTTACAAATGGGTTTACGTAGGAAAGCTGTCTGAGGCTGTTCTTTTTAACGTCTCCGTCTAGTCCGGCAAACGCGCGTACTTTTTTAGGGACTAAAAAGTGTTCAACGTCTACATCCGGGAATAATCTAAAAGTTCCACCAACGCTATCAATAGCTACAACAGCATTCGCACCTATCCTTAAATCAACTTTTTTGTATCGAAATGAATAGGAGGGAAGTACGCGTACAAATGTTCGTGCATAAGCTGGCGAAGCGTTGTCAATGATGTTTGTATAATCTACTTGGCCATCTACATCAACTTCTCGTCGCTGTCCGAGTTTGAACTTTGAACGGAAGCTTGCGTCAAAATCATTTTCTCTGCGGTTTCCATGGGTTCCAAATGTATAGAAGTTAAATCCCAACTGAGTGCCAATTCGTTTTTCGTCATACCCACGGTTGTACAGTACTTGGCCATTAAAGTCGTTGAAAATTTGGTTGATTTCACGTTTTTCGAAAGTAAAACTATCTGGGTCATAGCCATAAAAATGAACGACATGACGCTCATAATCAAGTTTGCCGGTGAGTTCTCCTTTGTTCCCCATTTTAGATCCAACCACACCTAGATGGTTGTCACTGAAATCTGCGTTTTCAGGTTTTCCAGCATTGGCCGACAGGTGTTTGCCGTAAAACCCGTAGTTGTATTTTTTATTTCTAACACTATGAATTCTCAACTCGGCATAAGGAGTAAGAAAGTTACCTCCGCCCAGTTTAAAATAATTGCCAAATAACGGCTCATCTCGTTCAGATTTTATTCCAATCGCTTTAGCGGCTCTGTAAGTTGGTAATACCGAATAGGCAAAATTGGGTAAGTCGTATGTGAAACTTGGTTTTTCACTTTTGATCGGTTGTATATCTGGTTTCGTGATAATCTTGTTAGCCGCAGATACTTTGGGTTCGTAATCCGATTTGATGTCAATCGACATAGTCGTTGACGTGTCTGTTTGACCAAAGACAGATACTTGGCCAATGAAACCCAAGCTCAACAATAGAAAAAGCGCTCTTTTACCCATAAAATAAATCACTCAAAATTAAATGAACACAGCGTGTTACGCAGTAGAACATTTCCACATTAACGTTGTTTTTTGTGCTTAACGTATGGTCGAGGCTTCATTAGGAGTTTACTTATCAACAAATAGTGGGAGGAGATTCGTTGAATTTACGCATGGTTTATATTTGAACTACGTAAAAAATTATACAAATGGCGAACGAAAACGCAGAGAAGCTAAAAGCACTGAAACTTACGATTGACAAGTTAGAGAAATCGTATGGCAAGGGTGTTGTCATGAAAATGGATGATGATTCCGTTGTCAATATTCCTTCAATATCCACTGGATCTTTGGGCTTAGATATGGCCTTGGGTATAGGCGGTTTACCAAAAGGTCGTGTTGTTGAGATATACGGTCCAGAAGCATCTGGTAAAACAACGTTAGCGATGCACTGTGTTGCTGAAGCACAAAAGAAAGGTGGCATTGCTGCTTTTGTTGATGCTGAACACGCTTTTGATCGGTTCTATGCTGAAAAAATTGGTGTTGATACAGACGAATTACTGATTGCTCAACCAGATGACGGAGAGCAGGCTTTAGAAATAGCCGATAATTTGATTCGTTCAGGTGCCATCGATATTATCGTAATTGACTCAGTTGCAGCTTTGGTACCACGTGCTGAATTGGAAGGTGACATGGGAGATTCAAAAATGGGTTTGCAAGCGCGTTTGATGTCTCAGGCTTTACGTAAGCTAACGGGTACAATTAGCAAAACAGGATGTATTTGTATATTCATTAACCAGCTTCGTGAGAAGATAGGTGTCATGTTTGGGAATCCTGAAACAACCACAGGTGGTAATGCGTTGAAGTTCTATTCTTCAGTTCGTTTGGATATTCGTAGAATAGGACAAATAAAAGATGGGGTTGACATTGTTGGCAACCGTGTTAAAGTGAAGGTGGCTAAAAATAAAGTTGCTCCGCCTTTCCGAGTAATCGAATTTGATATCATGTACGGCGAAGGTGTTTCTAAAGCAGGCGAAGTGCTTGACTTAGGGGTTGAGGCTGAAATTGTAAAGAAAAGTGGAAGTTGGTTTAGCTACAATGGAACAAAGCTAGGACAGGGTAGAGACTCAGTAAAAAAACTATTGCTGGATAATCCGGAATTAATGGACGAAATTGAGGATAAAGTTAAAGCGAAGGTGTTAGGTGACGCTGAACCTGTCGCTGCAACAGCAGAAGAATCTTAAGACTTTAATTAGTATAAAAAGTGCAAACTCCGGTAACTTTATGTTGCCGGAGTTTTTTGTACAACCTCTATTCGCCTAGTTGTAAATTGTATCTCTTGCTGGTTAATGACAGCAGATATTTTGAGATCCATTGTGGTTATAGAATCATTCGGAATCAGCTCAAAACACCGCCCAAATACTTTGTCAATTCTTTGGTATCCGCAATCAAGTTGCGACGCTGACCTCACAATACCACTCGTTGTAGATAATCGTAAGGTCGTAAACGGGACGTTCGGAATCAATATTGTATAGTAATGGTTGCCGTCTTTACTCGGAATGGTTGAGGGTATAATTTCTACCAACGAATCCAGTTTTTCAAGAACGTCGGGTACTACTACCGTTAGATTCTCCAGAGGCAGTTGATTGAATACGTCTTCATTATTTGGAAAATGAACCGTGTCTCTAACGTATTCGTAGGTGCCATAACGCTGCAAGCCTTGGTTAATTTTAAATTTCTTCTCCGTATGCAGCAATAAGCTACCAGTAGAGTCATAGAACCTCGTATCTCCTTTGCGGTTGCCATACACCCAATACTGACTAAGTTTTAAACGACCGTTTGGATAAAACATGCGCAACAAGCCGTCTTGTTTATAATGAATTAATTGAACACTCGTATGGATTTGACCGTTGGGGTGGTGAGATACGTACAGATAAGTGCCTGGGATATCGTAAGGAGAATTAACCTTGTTTTCGTTGCAAGAAAAACAAATGATGCACGTGATCAATACGCACAAACCAAGGCGCATTATTTGTGTAGTTCTGGTTTAAACTTACGGTAAGGTGCCGCCAAAAAGATTAGTAATAACCGAGACAGCCGCATCGTTAGTGGCGTCATTGGAACAGCAATTCCGATAATGACGGAGCTTAAAAAGAACAACGAAGGATCGTCATAAACAGTAAACATGATTACAGATAAAACGATCAGAAGCCCCACGATTAATGCGTAACTAAAGTACATGGCACCCCAAAAGAAACCAGGTTCTTGCTCATACTTCACATTACAATGTGTACAATGGGTATGAACGTCTTTAAAATGTTTACTGAATAAACTGCCTTTGAATATCTGACCACTTCTGCACTTTGGGCAGCGGCCAGTTAAGAATGCTTGTAAAGCAGAAGTTTTAGCCATTCTTAGCTTTTCGATTTTTGCGATACCACAACCCGCCAACAAAGGCAACAATTAAATAAGGTGACGCCAGTAAATAAAGAATGCCTTTATTCAATCCTACACCTACCGTGTTGTCTTCATTTTGCATTGCAGATTCCACCGCGCTTCTGCACATAGGACATTGTGCATAGACTTCGCTAAATACACCTGCTAGTATCATAACAAATGCGATTAATAATACTTTACGAATTGCGTTTTGCATAGAACAAAGGTAATTATTCAGGGACAAAGAAGAAGTTTTGTGTGGTATGATTATTCGCATCAAATGTAATTAATGCATCATTTTGCATGAATTGTATCTTGTACCCATATGACTTTAACAAGTCAAAACATTTGTATCTGTTCTCATTGTCCCAGAGTTCACAATAAATGATTGGCTTGTTTGTTTTAATGAGCTGTTCACCACCTAAGAAAACATGATATTCAAAGTTTTCTACGTCGATTTTAATGGCTGATAATGCTGTTTTTTTGAGATACGGTAAGTCGTCGAGCTTAGTGATTGTCGTTGTAAAGGTGTCACCTTCATTAAAGTCTTTAATGTCGTCTGATAAGACATGGCTCAAGCCTTGCTTCTTAACATTGTCGACCACAGGCATCACCATCTCTATGGTTCCATTTTCGTTACCTAATGCAACATCAGATATAGATACATTACCAAGCTTAAACTTGTGCTTAATCCAAGTGAGGGTTGCTAAGTTTTGAGGCATAGGTTCGAAGGCATATACTTTACCGTCACCCACTTTTTTAGAAAGGTAGTAAGACATGATACCAATATTGGCTCCGACGTCAAGTACATTACTTCCTTCTGGAATCATTTTGACAAAGTGAAAGAAGTCATTCTCCCCTTTATCGCTATGCAAGGTTTTAATCTTATACCAAGAGAAAAGGTTTAAATATGTTTTTAGGCCTAAGATTCTTTGTAAGACATATTGAATCTTTGCTTTCATCCTAGAAAGGGTATTGGTAGTATGGACTAATCATCAAGTAAACCACAACGCCTGAAATTGTAACAAACAACCATATTGGATAAGCAAAACGTACGATACGTCTGTGCTTCTCAACTTTATTATTCAAACCAAAATAAAAAGCAATGAGAATAAGTGGAAGTACAAGTGCTGCAAGTATAATATGCGATGTTAGAATAATTAGGTAAACGGTTTTGATAGCGCCTTCACCTCCAAAGGCAGTATGTGTAACAAAGAAGTGATATACTACATAGAGCATCAGAAAAACTGCCGATAGCAAGAAGGTGGTAATATTCAGTTTTTTATGAAGAGAAATCTTTTTCTGTTTGATGGCTCTAAGGCTTAGAATAAGTAGAACGGAACAGGTCCCATTTATGATTGCATTAAACATCGGAAACCTGTAAATGATGTTAGGGAAATCAGACGGAGGTTCGATGAGTCTTTTATTCAAGGCAACTACCAACAAAAAAACAACTGCCGATACGGCTAGTGCAATGCGATAGAAAAGTTTGTCGTTTTTAATCATTCTCGTTACGCTTATTTTGGGCATATTCAGCCTGGAGGCCTTTTATGCCGTTTTTTACTTCTGTAGCAAACTTCGGATTGTTTCTTGATTCAAAGTAACCCCGAACTCTTAAATTCTTATCTACCAAAAAGGCCATCGTACTATGGATGAAATCATACTTGCCATCAGGGCTCGGTGCCGCTGCATGATAGTGATTTACGGCTAAATCATAAATTTCATGTTTAAAACCAGTAGCAAAATACCACTTGTCGCTCGCATAGTTGTATTTCTTTGCATACGCTGTTAAAACCGGAACAGAGTCATGTTCTGGATGAACGGTATGTGATAAGAAGACAACATCTGAATCGTATTTAAAAGCCTCTACAGCCAACCGAAGGTTGTTATTCATTCGAGGGCAAAGCTCTGGACAAGTTGCATAAAAGAAGTTGGCGACTATTATTTTGTCCTCAAAGGTTTTAAGTGAAATGGGAGATCCCGTTTGATCAACTAATTCAAAATCTCTAACCGTCCATATCTCCATGATACTGTCGCCAGTAACATAGTAATTATCGCCAATCGTTGAATCAATAAGTGCCTTATTTGCCAA
>CAJQIC010000041.1 GCA_905478335.1 uncultured Bacteroidia bacterium
TGTTGCGCAAGCGCGTATTACCCAGTTGCCATTAACGCCAATACCGTCGTTTGAGTTCCATGTGCCGTCCTTATCTTTTAGCCAGTTCTTGGTTTCCTCATAGGCGCCATCAAACTCTTCAGCAAAAGAAGGGAAGCCTTTGGTGTCAAGTATTTCGAATGCCACACGAACATCTTGACCCGCCTCTAGACGGACGTTGCTAGATTTTATGTTTAAATCGGTAAGAGAGGTTAATGCAGAGGCCATTGTGTGTTTGGAAGAATGAATCATTTCACCCGGATTCGCTTCGCCGTTGTCTTTATATATTTTTAAGGTTAACTCTCTATTTGCTGGCGTGTTCCCAGTTCCGCCAAACAAGCATTGAATGTTGGTTATCTGATAAGAGCCAGGCAATCCTTCAAGAGTTACAGCAACCTCTTCTCCAATTACATCTGTGCCTCTAAATTTTGAATCACCGCCATCGCTGTAGCCATGAAACTGCATTTCTACACGTCTGGTTGACGGACCGTCATCAGAATTACAAGAGAATAATAAAAGACCACAGGTCGCAAGAGAAAGAAGAATTAGTTTTTTCATATATGACAATACTTTTCGATGTGATAAAATTACAAAAACTAAATACAATCTAAGTCTTGGCGAACCAAAGAATCTTAGAATACGATTGATGTACATGGGATATAACATTTGTCATACGGTTATCTCACCATCGTCAGGCGGTGAAATCAAGTAATGGTGACATTTGCATCAATGTATAGGTCATTCTTCTTTTATGGGTTTTTTGATTTAACCATTTTGGTTAAACGTAACCCAGAGTGAGTTAAGGCGGTAAGCCAACCATAAGGCTCATCGTCCTTCAGACATTCAATCATCCAATCATTCAAAACTCAACATTACCACATGCCTAGATATCATACATTAGGTCAAATACCGAATAAAAGACATATCACCTTTGAAAAACCTGAGGGTGGATTATACCAAGAAGAACTTTTTGGAACAGCAGGTTTTGCAGGAATGTCGTCGTTAATTTATCACCTTTATCCGCCAACAGTGGTCAGTGAGGTGAAACGATTAACCGACGTTACACCAATAATTGCCATTGAAAAGAACATGCAAGCCCTAAGTTTTCAAGGCTTTAGTTTAACTCCTGAAAAGGATTATTTAAAAAGTAGGAAGACTCTGTTTGTCAATAATGACCTACACATAGGTTTGGCTGCACCCATTGAATTTTCTTCAGACTATTTCTACAGAAACTCTGATGCTGATGAAATGTTATTCGTGCATGCAGGTTCAGGAACGTTAAAAACCATGTACGGAAACCTCAAATTTGCATACGGCGATTATTTGATCATCCCGAGAGGAACAACGTACCAAATTGACTTTGATACAGAAGACAACAGGCTACTGTACATCGAGTCGTTTAGTGAAATAACAACACCGCGCAGATATAGAAACGACTACGGCCAGTTTCTTGAACATTCACCATTTTGTGAACGTGATTTTAGGTTACCAACAGACCTGCAAACACATAATGAAAAAGGGTCATTCAAAGTGATTTCTAAAAAGCAAGGTGTGTTGTGGGAGTATACGCACGCAAACCACCCATTTGACGTCGTAGGATGGGATGGGTTTAATTACCCTTACCCTTACGCTTTCTCGATTCTCGATTTTGAACCACTAACAGGCCGAATACATATGCCGCCCCCAATCCATCAGCAATGGGAGTCTGCAGGATTTGTTGTGTGTTCATTTGTGCCGCGATTGTATGATTATCATCCCAAAGCGATACCCGCTCCGTACCATCACAGTAATGTGGACTCTGAAGAGATTCTCTATTACGTTGATGGGGATTTTATGAGCAGAAATAACATCAAAAAAGGGCAAATTACCTTACATCCTGGAGGCATCCCACACGGGCCACACCCTGGTGCCATTGAACGAAGTGTTGGGAAAACCAAAACTGAGGAGCTAGCCGTGATGATTGACCCGTTTGCACCGCTTTCAATAACCAAAGCAGCCATGGACTTACAAGTGGACGATTATTACAAATCTTGGATTGCAGAATAAAAATATAGAACAATGGAGAACTTAACAGACGTAAAGAATTACAAATACAGTTTAGAGAAAATATTTCCGGAAGCCGACGATTTTTTGCCGCTTCTAGGTACGGATTATGTGGAGCTATATGTAGGAAACGCAAAACAAGCAGCGCACTTTTATAAAACGGCGCTCGGTTTTCAATCTTTAGCTTATGCAGGTCTTGAAACCGGACTTAAAGACAGAACGAGTTATGTGGTTGTTCAGGATAAAATTCGGTTAGTGCTTACCACGCCAATGCCAGGAACAGAAAACAACGAAATTTTTGACCATATCACCAAACATGGCGATGGTGTTAAAGTAATTGCTTTGTGGGTTGAAGATGCCAAAAAATCATGGGAAAAAACAACTAAGCGTGGTGCTGTCTCCTTTTTTGAACCACGGGTAGAGTCAGACAAAGATGGTGAAGTCGTTCGGTCTGCCATTAGAACATATGGCGATACGGTTCATGTATTTGTTGAACGTAAGAACTACAATGGGGTGTTTTTGCCAAAATTTGAAAAATGGGAATCGCATTATAATCCAACTGAAGTAGGATTACGTTACATAGACCATATGGTTGGCAATGTTGATTGGGGAGAGATGAATGTTTGGGCTAAGTTTTATAATGAGATTATGGGATTTGCCAATCTGATTACCTTCGACGACAACGATATCTCAACAGATTACACGGCATTAATGAGTAAGGTGATGACCAACGGCAACGGCCGCATCAAATTCCCAATAAATGAACCAGCAGAAGGAGAAGGTAAAAAGAAATCTCAGATTGAAGAATACGTCGATTTTTACCAAGGACCTGGATGCCAGCATATCGCTGTTGCCACCAACGATATCGTTTTTACAGTTAGCGAAATGAAAAAGAGAGGTGTGGAGTTCTTGTATGTTCCGGGAACTTATTACGACACGGTAGCCAACAGAGTAGGTGAAATAGCAGAAGATTTAGAAGTGCTTAAACAGCACGGTATTTTATGGTTGACCGCGATGATGAAGGCTATTTACTTCAAATTTTTACGAAGCCAGTGACAGACAGACCAACCTTATTTTTTGAAATTATTCAACGAAAAGGGGCTCAGTCTTTCGGGAAAGGAAATTTTAAAGCGTTATTTGAATCCATTAAAGCAGAACAAGCTAGAAGAGGAACCTTATAATGAGTAAAATGACAAGACAGGAGCTGCTGGATGCTATTGAAGCCAAGTACGCAGCTCAAGGACAAGATATGGACGTCCATTTATCGGGATTGTTGCATGCAGAAACAATGACCTATTGGGATTTTGCCAATGTTGATGCATTATTGTCTCTGCAAATTAAGCGGACAAACCTGCCCGATGAGATGGTATTTATCATGTACCATCAGATCAACGAGCTCTTGTTTAAAATGATTTTGTGGGAGATTGAACAGATCTCTCATAATGATGACATCAAACCCGAAAATTTTGCCATGCATTTGGCTCGGATTAGTCGGTATTTCGACATGCTTTCTAATTCTTTTGATATCATGGCTGAAGGTATGGAGATTGAGCAATACATGAAATTCCGGGATACCTTGACGCCGGCCAGTGGGTTTCAAAGCGCACAGTATCGAAAAATCGAAATTGCCTCGACAGAGTTAATCAATCTAATCGATTATAGATTTAGAGCGGATATAGACAGAGATACACCATATTCTCATGCATTTGAGCATATGTATTGGATGGCGGCAGGTAAGGATTATAAAACGGGTAAGAAAAGCAAGTTGATGCAGAATTTTGAAAAGAAATACCGCGTTGAGCTTATTAACTACATGACCGAGTATAACCTCGTTAACCTGTGGACGAAATTCAAACAACTACCTAAGGAATATCAAGAAGATAAGCAGTTGATTAACGAGATGCGTCATTACGATCATACCGTCAATATTAGCTGGGTAATGCATCATTACAATGCGGCTTCAAAGTATCTCGACAGCGGTGAGAAAGGTGCTAAAGCCACTGGAGGAAGCGATTGGCATAAATACATGCATCCGCGTTACCAACGTCGTATTTTCTTCCCTGAATTGTGGAGTAAAGAGGAGCTTGACAATTGGGGGGTTACGAATCTTGAAAATCACAAGTGATTTTTAATGTTTAATTTTTAATGATGAATGTTTAATACCGTCACATCATATTATGTGCTCCTGAATTTCATAGTGCTTAATTAATTGAGAGTTGATAATTGAGAGTTGAAAATTGAAAGTTGGAAACGCTTGATTTATCCATGAATTAACAATTGATTTTGGCGAGTAAGGCTTACAGAAATGCGAGCCGGCGAAGGAGTGAATTGAGGATGCCTTAGAAAATCAATAAAAGTGCTTGCATTTGTCTGCCAGAGGCCGACTATCTTTTATTAGCTTTTCTTGGCATTTGAAAGAGCGTGCGGAAGCATATTTCTGTTAAGACTTTTTGTTTCGTTTTTGGTCTCAAAAATGAAATCGGGTTATAGGGCGGAAGCCCTAATGGAAAAAAAATATTAAACATCATATTATGTGCTCCTGAATTTCATAGAGCTTAATTAATCATTAATCACTAATTGAGAATTGAAAATGTTGGATTTGTCCATGATTTAAAAATCGGGTTATGGGCGGAAGCCCTAATGGACAAACAACTATTAAAAAGTAAACATTAAGAATTAACAATTGATTCCAGCGAAGCTGGAATCTAATTCTGCCATAAAAACCTAAACAGAACCGTCGCTAACAAAGCAATCATTACGTCCATAAGCAGTAAAACAGATGCGTTCTGAAGGAAGTTTGTGTGGTCTCCCATAACGATTAGAACACCACCAGCTACGGCAACCATAATCATAGGAATGATTAGCGGAAAGCTCAGTAAGGGCATAATTATGCCACCGGCTTTGGTCTTTGAAGCAATAGCCGATATCGTTGTAAATAACACCCCTAAACCTATTGAAAATAGTAAGATAAGCGTTCCGTAGCGCCATATATCCCATTGGATGCCATTAAAAAATATCGCAAACATGAGGAGCGTTAAAAGGGTAATGGTAATCGATAGCAATGTGTTAAACAACATTTTGCTAAACAAGACCGCCAAAGGATTCACCAAGGTGTGAAAATACAAGCGTCTGTCGTCGCGTTCTTGAATAAAACTTCTTGCAATGGCGTTGACAGCCGAAAACAATACGATAACCCAAAATAATGCATTCCAAGTCGCAGGTTTTATGGAAGGGAAACACAGGTTTATGATAAAAACTGCAGAGACGAGTTGCACCAATATGCCGTTGATCGCATATCGATTACGCCATTCCGTTTTTATCTCCTTTAAAAAAAGGATTTTTGCCTGCCTAATTAGCCCTATTTGCATATTTTTGCCCGCAAAATTACGTTAAATGGACTTCCCACTTAGAAATTTAAACGAAACCGAAAAAGACAGCCTGAAAACAGCACCAATTTATGTTGGTTTGTTGATTGCATCTGTTGACGGTGAGGTGTCAGAAAATGAGTTAGCTCGTATCGAAGACATCATCAAAACGAAAACATTCTCTGAACAGAACGATGTACATTACTTGTACACAGAGCTAGCAAACAACGACTTGTTAGGGAATATCAATACCATATTCAACGGATTGGGTGATTCTACTGAAGCGCGTGTTTCTGGGGCGACTGAAGCATTGAAAAACCTAAATTCAATTTTACCAAAAGTGAGCCCTACTTATGCATTGCAGTTTCGCGATTCTTTACACGACATTGCAGTGGAAGTAGCTAAAGCGTCTGGTGGAATATTTGGTATGGGAAGCATCAGTGATGAAGAGAAAGAAGTGCTTGACTTGCCAATGATCGATAAAGTGTAAACACCTTTTGGGTAGCTTAAAAAAAATATTAATCGCCAATAGAGGCGAAATTGCCGTTCGAGTTATTCGAACTTGCCAAAAACTTGGTATCAAAACGGTTGCCGTTTATTCAGAGGCAGACCGGTTCTCTAAACATATTCAGCTTGCAGACGAAGCATTTTGTTTAGGACCTGGACCAAGTGCCGATAGTTATTTACGTGCCGACAAAATCATAGACATTTGCAAGAAGCATGAAGTTGACGCGATTCACCCAGGATATGGGTTTCTATCTGAAAATGCTGGATTTGCACGGTTACTAAGCCAAAACAACATTGTGTTAATTGGGCCATCTCCTGAGGCAATGGAGGTAATGGGAAGTAAGCTGGCGTCAAAGGCAGCTGTGGCCAAATACAACGTCCCAATGGTGCCAGGCATCAACGAAGCTGTTGAAGATCCTAAGAAAGCGATTGAAGTAGCCAGAGAAGTTGGATTTCCTGTTTTAGTTAAAGCAAGTGCTGGTGGTGGCGGTAAAGGCATGCGCATTGTGCACGAAGAATCTGAGTTAGAAAGTCAAATGAAAATGGCTATCAGCGAAGCAATTTCTTCATTTGGCGATGGAGCTGTTTTTATAGAGAGATTTGTTCAAAATCCACGTCATATTGAAATACAGGTTCTAGGAGATAATCATGGAAACATTGTCCACCTTTTTGAAAGGGAATGCAGTATTCAGAGAAGGCACCAAAAGCTTGTAGAAGAGGCACCGTCGGCTGTGCTCACTGAAGCCTTACGATCAGCTATGGGAGAAGCAGCAGTGAATGTGGCTAAGGCTTGTAATTACTCTGGGGCAGGAACAGTTGAGTTTCTGTTGGACAGCAACCACAATTTCTATTTTCTTGAAATGAATACTCGGTTACAGGTTGAACATCCAGTAACCGAATTAATAACGGGTTTGGACTTGGTCGAGCAACAAATTAGAGTTGCGGAAGGCGAGCCTTTGGCTTTTCAGCAGTCTGACCTAACCATTAACGGACATGCACTTGAATTACGCGTTTGTGCAGAAGACCCGATGAATGATTTTTTGCCTACCATTGGTAAAATTGAAACGTATAATCCGCCAAAGGGTGAACATATACGAGTTGACGATTTTGTTGACGCAGGTTATGATATTCCTATCTTTTACGACAACATGATTTCGAAACTGATTGTTTGGGCACCTACCAGACTTGAGGCAATCGAAAAAATGAAAGATGCCATTAACCGTTATGAGATTGAAGGTCTGGAAACGACGTTAAGTTTTGGCAGCTTTGTGTTAAACCATCCAAACTTTGTCAACGCAGATTTCGACACGCAATTTGTTCCAAAATATTTTAGTAAAGAACAAGTACTTAAGTCAGAAGAGTCTACATCAATGGCGGCAGCTTTATTGGCTATTGAATTGCTGAAATCTGGCGATAAGCCTGTTATTTCTGAAGGAAAACGGGACTCAGACTGGTTCTTAAATCGCCGTAACGCTTAGTCTTTACGTTACCAACACTCGTCTTGTAATTATAGGTATTGGTCTTAACGCATTAAGCCGATAGACTATATTTGTTTCTATTGCGTTTTTAAACCATCACGCCTAATTATGATTTTTACTGCAAACAACATAGTCAAACAATACCCGCGTTCTAAATTTAAACTTCACGTACCCAATGTTACCTTGTCTGAAGGGGCAATTGTGGGCGTTGTTGGCGAAAACGGAAACGGTAAAACAACGTTACTTAATATTATCGCTGGCGAACTGGAGGCCAATGGGTCGCTTAACTATTTTGGAGAGGATGTGGCTCAAGATACCAATTGGAGTGCTTTGAAGTCCAAAATCGCTTTTATCCCGCAGCGTATTCCGAGATGGTATGGAAGCTTGATTCAGAATCTCAAATTGAAAGCGGCATTAGATGGTATTCCTGCGGAAGAAAGTGATACCTACTTAGATGAAATTCTGTCCTTTCTCGGTTTGATGGATTACAAACATCTTAAATGGACTGAAATATCGACGGGATATAGGCTGCGTTTTGAACTTGCTCGTATGTTGATTGGCAAGCCCAATTTGTTGGTTTTGGATGAACCCTTGGCCAATTTGGATATCAATACACAACAAAAGTTTTTAAGCGATTTAAAAAATATTCTTCAGGACAAGAGTTATGAAACGGCGGTAATTCTGAGCAGTCAGCAACTGCATGAAATAGAAACTGTGAGCGATCACATGATCTTTTTAAGAAACGGCGAATCGGTATTTAGCGGTGCTGTAAACGAACTTGAAGCAGATCACGAACAATTTGTTTTTGAGGTTCAAGTGGAGGCAGAAGATAAGGATAGACTGTTGACGTTTCTTAAGACTAACAATCTTAGTTACGGAGAAACAGGAGAGTACCTACAAGTATCATTTGATAAGTCGGCAACCAGCAATGATTTTCTTACGGTGTTAATTAAGGAGGGGTTTACGATTAAATACTATCGAAACATCAGTAAATCAACCAAAAGACTATTTAATCAGTAAGGATGAAAGCATATTTTAAGAAAATCGATTATCACCTTCTGCAAAAATATCCGAACCTTTGGGTTCTGGGTGTTCACATATATCTGCCCATCATTCTCGTTTTATATTTGGTTATTGGACTAACTGGTTTGCTTTACCCGCTAGACCCTTTACCTGAGTTTTATCGCTATCGAGACTTTTTCCAGAATACTTCTGTAACGATGATTTTACCCACCATTTTGCTGGTGGTTGTTTTTATCATTCGGCAGGTGAAGTTTAATTCGAAACGCGTGCATCTAAGTTTACCCTACAAACAGCAGTTTCTCGTTTTTCTATACTTCATTTTTTTATTTCTATCCATTACGACGCTGCCATTGGTTGGCAACATAACTGCATATATCAAATCGGATATCGTGCTTGATCAAGAGCAGTTTTCGGAAGATGCGAAGGTAATGCGAAGGGGCTTCGTCCATTTTTTTCTAGAGAAATCATACGTAGATGACCCAGAAGATTGTGCTGAGGCAGAAGCAAATGGATTTTATATAGACGCGTATGGAGACCAACGCAGCTATAAGCGGTATGAGTTAAACAATACAAAAGACAGTTTAATTGTTTACCGACATTTTGTCGACTACAGTTACAGCAACGATTTAGATACTATTTCGTTGGATCAAGCGTATCGTGAGATTGACTCGTTTATTGCCTTGTCGCACAAGTATCAGGGCGATGTTACACATGTCGATCCTGTACAAATTGTAAACGCGAACCTGAAAACGGATCGGTATTACACAAAGTTTGAGAAGAACGTACGACCGGCATTTTCTTACTTACAGGATTATGGCGCATTCGACAACAACATAAATTTTCATAACAAGGTAATAAGCAAAGGGTCATTCTTTTTTTCTTTAGAGTGGGATTTTTGGCGTGGATATTTGTTTATCACGCTTGTATTATCTGTACTGCTCATTATACTATGCTCGGTAAACATTGCAGAGTTTGGATGGGGTATGTTGGTGGTTGCTTTACACCCTACGGTTTTTGGAATTGTTGCCGCGCTTGTGGCCTTTTTATTTAGAGAAGTTGATGGGGAAATGGCCGCAACAATTGGGATATTTTTATTGTTACTGTTTACGGCGAATGCATACTTCTTCGCTTTTAATAAGCGGTTTAAGCCGGCTTTACGCAGGGCTTTTGCCATTGCTTGTCATGTCTACACGCCCATAGTTGCATGCCTGCTAATCGTTATGTACAAGGAAGCCTCCGATTGCTGTTATTTGGATTCTACATACCGCGAGAACTGTGACTGTATTCTTCCATTTACCAGGGAGCAGTACAACTTAATTACGTTGAATACCTTAATTATCGGCTCGATTATTTCTACCTACGTTTTTGGTAAATATTATAAAAAGCAATACACGAACCCGCAAATCAAGTAGTCCATTGTGAAAAAATATTACCAAAAGATTGATACTTATTTGCTTGCGCGGTATCCCAATATATGGGTGCTCGGTGTTCATATTTTTGTACCAATCATAGTCGTTACGTTTTTGGCACTGGTCATTATCGGTGCGGTATTGGTCAATGTGTACAAAGGAATTTATTCACTTGACGATAGCTTTGAACAATTGGGTTTAGCTATGGTGTTACCCGTCATTCTGTTGCTGATATTGTTCATTATACGTCAGGCTAAATACAATGCATTAAGGGTCCATCATTTTCTTCCATTTAAAAGACGTTTCGCCTTTTTTTTATCCTTTTGGCTGATTTTCGTTGGTATAACCAGCCTTCCGTTCTCGACGTATTTTGGTAGTTATTTTACTCCAGGAATCAACCATGATAAAAAAGGTTATTTCGAGGACAGGGCTTTAATGGGTAAGTACATGACGCACTTTTATCTTAAAAAAAGTCGCTATACCACTTCAGATGATCAACCAAACGATTACCGACTAAGTAAACGGGGTTCAAGCTTGATGCTTGATGTTCATCGGTACAACTGGGATTTTGCTAAATACTATAATGGAACGCCCGCTCAGATAACGTTACAAGAGGCGGAAAAAGAAATTGCTGCATTTTTCGTTATAGCGAAACGTTATAACGCTGAATTCAAAACGGAAAACGTCGGTAGCATTTTGGAAATGAACACCACAGAGAAAGGCATTGTTTGGGATAATTCGAATGGCACGGAAATGGACTTTTATACCCATATCGCCAATCTATCAGAATTTGAAAGGTGTGTGACTTGGAGTAAATACTACCACAACGACAGACAAGTATTCCGCATGTTTAATTGGGAGTTTTGGCGCTATTATTCGCTGGTTGGATTCTCTTTGGCATTTTTGCTGATTATCTATTGTTCCACCAGTAAAGGGGAGTTTGGCTGGGCATTATTGGTCTGTGCGTTATTTCCAACGGTTTACGGCATTGTTGCTGGCTTACTAGCTATACTTGATATTTTAGATGGGGAAACTGGAGCTCAATTATTGCTCGCATTATTTACCGGGGCGTTAATTTATGTTGCCTTTATAGGGAACTATAAACCAAAACTGAAACGAATATTTGGTATAAGCATCAATGTTATGCTACCGATACTACTCCCAATAATCGTAAATATCGAAATGTTAGATGAGGTTGAATTTTTTGTCTTTGCCTTTGTTATGGGCTTGGTAACCACCTATTTGTATTCCTTTTATTACCAATACCAATATCTTCATCCGGGAAAAAGCTAGTTGGATAATTGTAGCCTTAAGCGCTTTCTCCATGCGACGTATCCAACTACGCTAAAAATGGTAAATCCAAACATCATGAGTGCCAGTACAGGAAGAGATCGTGTATGGTAGAGCCAGATACTGAATACGTTAACCCCGATCCAATACATCCAATGATGTAGTACTTTTTTTGCCTCCAAATAGGTGGCAACAAATGCAAACGAGGTAGAACATGCGTCTGCCCATGGCAGATTCGAATCTGTATAGGTTTTAAAAAAGAAGCCAAGCCCAAACCAAACCAGCACGCCAATGGCCAATGCCTGTCCGTGATATAAGATTGATTTCGTTTGAATAGGCATGGGGGCTTTTTTGCTATTTGTATGCCAATGTATCCAAGCATAAATCCCTAAGATGACGTAAACAGAATAAAGTAATGTTTCAGAATACAGCTTGGCCTCAAAGAAAAGTACTACTGAAATTAAAGAGGCTACTATTCCGAATATCCAGCACCAGATATTTTCGCGAATAAGCAGAAGTAAGAAGACCACATTCAAACTCAATACAACCCATTCCAATACCGAAGACACTGTTTCTGACATCGTTGGCAAAAGTAAACATACGGTAAAAGAGAAAAATAAAAAAGGCAACTGTTGTTGCCTTTTTTTGATAACATGCGATTTGACCTATGTCAAAATTTTGTTTGATGGAATCACTCCACCAGCTTGATTAGTGCTGAACGTAATTCAAACGACATGCCACAAAGTTTAAGTTATAACATATTGATAATAAGCAATTTGTGATTTGTTGTCTGAAAAGTATTTTTCAAATTGAGTTTAGAAGTCCAATTTGTAGAAACATCAACGACGTTGGTTATTTTTGGTTCGATAATTCATATTCAATGATCCTACCGTTTATAATTTTTATCATCAGTCTTGGCGTGTTAATCGTTGCCGCAAAGTTTTTCACTGAGGCTGCTGAGAGAATCGGTTTGTCCCTAAAGATGTCACCATTCATGGTTGGGGTCGTAATTGTGGCAGTCGGCACATCTCTTCCGGAATTAATTTCAGGCATTATTGCCACGGCAACAGGTCATTCGGAAATTGTCATTGGTAACGTATTAGGAGCCAACATTTCTAACATTTTTTTGATTTTAGGAATGGCTACGATTGTATCGCGAAGGAGTATTAAGCTTGGAAAAGAATACATTTTTATAGACCTACACTTTATGCTCGGTTCGGCAATTTTCTTGATTTTGTTTCTGTTAGACGGAGAAATATCACGAATTGAAGGCGCTTGTTTGGTTATTGGTTTTATAGTCTATCAGATTTACTTGATGAAGTCTGATAAGCCAGATGAGATGCCTACGTTAAACGACCCAGAAACCGTCAAAAAAATGACTTCGGTGCGGTTGATCGATGGGCTAATTCTATTGGTTTCAGCTGTGGGAATATATGTCGGTGCGAAGTATGTGGTCCAATCTATTCAGGATATAGCCACAGCGCTTGATGTCGATAAAACCCTCATAAGTTTAACGGTTCTGTCGTTCGGTACGACGTTGCCGGAGTTAGCCGTGACCATATCGGCTGCCCGCCGCGGACAACCAGAAATTGCTTTAGGGAACATATTGGGTTCGTGTATTTTTAATTCGTTTATGGTCACTGGTGTGGCGTCTTTAATTCGCCCAATTGCCATGCCCTTTGAATTAGCCAAAACCTCGGTTGTGTTCTTAATTGTGGCAGCCGCATTCTTTTACTTGTTAAGTCAAGATAAAAAAGTGTCGAAGTGGGAAGGGATGTTGTTTTTGTTATTCTATGTCGTTTTTATCTTAAAAATTACGGGTGTAGCATAACATATGGAAGAGGAAGAATCACACCTTACACCAGCTCAGCTGATTTACGCTTATTCAAATGGATACTTCCCGATGGCAGATGATCCAGAAGATGGTGGTGAAATATATTGGCATCGACCAAATCAGCGTGGCGTAATCCCGCTAGACGCGTTTCACATCAGTAAAAATCTAAAACGACTTTATCGGAATCACCCATATCAACTCAAGATAAACACAGCCTTTAAGCAAGTCATGTTAGCTTGTGCTCAGCGGGACAGAACGTGGATAAACGATGACATAATCAATGCGTATTGTACACTTCAAGAAATGGGTTACGCCATGAGTTTTGAGGTATGGGAAGGAGCAGAGCTCGTTGGTGGTTTGTATGGCGTTACTTTAGGAAAAGCATATTTCGGGGAGTCTATGTTTAGTCGAAAAACAAATACAAGCAAACTGGCCTTAATTCACTTAGTAGCGTATTTAAAGAAGAACAAGTACACACTTCTAGATACGCAGTATCTGAACGCGCATTTGGAACAATTTGGCGCTATCGAAATACCCGACAAAAAATATATGGAGCAATTAGAAGCGGCTATCGCTAATTCGCTATAATTGTGTGTGATAACCCCTAACAAATCCAATACTACTTTTAGAAGTTTAATCTGGTTGTTGACGATGTCAATGTCATTTATCGCTTCGGCTCAAGTCATTGATTACAACGACACACTATCTCTTTCAAATCGCAAGATTATGAAGGGTTTTTCCGCACTTGATTCTGTAGTTCCGCACAAAAAATTATTTATCGCAGGAGAGAATCATACCTATAGAGAGAGTAACAGTAAACTATGGGTGCAAAATATTAAATACCTGTATAAGCACGCTGGCGTGCGTAACGTGGTTATGGAAAGCGGATTGTCAACCTCTTGGCTGGCAAATGAATACGTTCAGACGGGAGACACCGCCATTTTTAACATCATTGAAAAATACGTGTACAAGGAGTATGCTGAAAGATATAAGCAGCTTTATCGATTTAATCGAGACTTGGACAGCGGAGAAAAAGTACACATTTTTGGTATCGACCTCGAAAGAGGCTCTTTTGGAGCGCTTAAAGTACTCAGTTTGCTTTTGCCAGATTCTAGGCAGCCGCATGATAGCATTGATTTGCACATTGAAAGCATTAAGGGTATGGCCATGTATCAAGATCGCGAAGTATTTGATGGGGATGAAGATGAAGGGCTTAGCGGGTATACCTATTCGGTAAGCAGTACACTCAAATTGGTGATTAAAAACTTTCGTAAACAAGAGTATGCGTATAAAGCGTATTTAGGAAGTCAATATGACCTCTTTGAAAGAATAATTGGTGGATTAGAACAAACCATAAAATGGCGTAGTTTAAATTATGAAGATACGCCACATGGGTACGTGTTTAGGGAAAAGTACATGTACAACAGTTTCGTTGCTTTGCTCGATAGCAATCCCGGAAAATACTATGGGCAATTTGGGCGTTGTCACGCAACTAAAAAGAAAGCGGATAAAAATTCTTGTGAGTGGTTTGTTTTTAAAAGTTTAGCCAATCGTTTAAAGCAGGATGAAGCACTTCATTTAGAAAATGATATTGTCACGTTTGGGATTATTTATGGGGAAGATGACGATTACGAAGACGATGATTGGCAGTTGGTAGAAGACGAATTAATGGCACTTTTTGAGCAGTTGGATGCCAATCGGGTTATGCTTTTTGATATTGCCAAAGACAGCGTATTGGCCGATTTCTTTGCAGACGATTTTGATTATTTCTTTTTGAATTCTTACCAGCCAAGCGAGAAAACACCATACTATGAAGATATATACGATATCACAGATTATGAAGAAGAAAGTAAGGTAACACTAAGCTATGCTTATGGTCTTCAAGAATTGGATTTGTGGCCGTTAGCAGAGCGGCACAACCCGTCAAACCAAGAAGTGTTTGATAACTTAATTGTTTGGCAAGGAGGAAACATAACGTTTAGCGCAGAAGGTGTTGCGAGTACGTCGAACCTGTCGTTCATGTCGCCGATTGAAACAACAAATACCAATGGCAATAACGCAGTAACCACAAGACTATCAGGTTTTTCATACAACAGTTACTTGTTCTATGATTTACTCAGTAATGTGAAATTTATGGACTTTCTGTTAGGCGGGTCAATAGGCTATTCTCAGTTCAATTTTAAGGTAGAAGAAACCACTCAGAATCCCGGTAATATATCAACAGGGTTTCTTGGCACAACCAAAAAAAGTGTTTACAAAAACCCTGGTATTACAGGAAGGTTGTCGGCAGGTCTGCTTTTTAATATTGGTCGGTTGACTTTTGGTGGAGAAGTAGGGAATTCATTTGATTTTAGTAATACAGAATGGCGGCTTGATGGCAACACGATTAGTGAAGGGCCTAAAACGTCTTTTTCTGGCCTTTACGGCACCGCTCATTTAGGGGTAAACTTTGACCTTTAAACCAAGATAGATTTAATCACGTTCAGTTTATTATTTGTTTCCTCCCATTCGCTTTGGGGGTTTGAATCTCTATTTATTCCAGCACCAGCAAATAATTGAGCAGATTCATTAAACAAACGAGCACAACGAATATTAACAAAGTACTCCATACCTCCAGCATCCATATATCCGATATAGCCGCCATACAAGTCGCGTGAAAACACTTCAGTTTCATTGATTAACGACTTAGCAGCTGTCTTCGGAAACCCCGCGAGTGCTGGAGTTGGGTGTAAGGCACTGAGTAGTTTTGTTACATCCAAATGGTTGGATTTTGTTGCCGTAATCGAGTTGCATATGTGTTGAATATGTCCAACTGTTTTGGTGAACGACGTACCTACGGTGATGTCTGAAAAGTCTAAAGCTTCAAATGTTTCGGTTAAATACGTTGTAACGATTGATTGCTCTTGTATTTCTTTTTCACCCCATGCATCACTGGCATTGGTAGCCAGTCGTGTACCTGCTAACGCTACAGTTTCAATGGTTGTGTAATCGCTTTTTAAGAACAATTCAGGGCTTGAACCAATCCAACATTCACCGCCCACATACGCTAAATAGGCATAAGAATCTATAGCCTTGCAGGCCCGCCGAAATGCTTCTATGGGGTTGATAGTGATATCTTTTAACCAGTGCGTTTGGGCGAGCACCACTTTTTCTAATCCACCTGACTGGATGACTTGTAAAGCTTTATCGACCTGTTCCATGTATTGATGTTGTGCTGTCGATACCATTTTTGATGGTTCAAGCTCAGTTGGTAGCTGAAACGAAACAGTAGGAAGTGCGTCAACATCTAATGATGTTTCCTGTTGTATGGAATAATATGCGGGGCTATCAGAATTAAACGGACATATGGCAACCGATGAATGCGTTGGTTCCTTCTGAGGCTCTCCTAAACCGAAACAAAGGACTTTATTTTGGCCTGGTTTACGTAACCATAAAAAGTCTCGACCTGAACTGACCCATTTATGTAAATCTGATGGTGTATTCACTTTGGGTTTGGAAAAACAGCTAAGGTCATTCTTGATTTACACACGAGGTCACCCTCCTCGTCTTTGATGTCAATATTCCAGACGTGGGTGCGTTTGCCGATGTGAATAGGAGTCGCAGTGCCATACACAAATCCCTCTCGAACAGACTTCGTGTGGTTTCCATTTATTTCAAGTCCAACACAGTATTTGTCTTCAGATCTAACCAATATGTTGCCCGCATAACTAGCCACGGTTTCGGCAAGCGCCATACTCGCACCGCCGTTTAAGATTCCATAAGGTTGAATGGTTCTGTGGTCTACAGGCATTTTCATCGTGAGAAAGTTCTCTCCGAGTTCTACGATCTCCATGCCCAATGTATCGGACATAGTCCCTTTTAAAAAATGTTGCAGCTGCTCATTTTTAATATTTTTGTGATCAAACATTGGCTGGAAATAAGTTGACTACAAATAAAAGGATTTATCTAATCAGACATGGTCAAACCGACTATAATCTAAAGGGAATCGTTCAAGGCAGCGGGATAGATAGCGACTTAAACGCTACAGGGCAAAAACAAGCTGCGTCGTTTTATCAGTATTATAAAGATGTACATTTTGATTTTGTGTACACGTCTGAGTTGAAACGAACACACCAAAGTGTATCCGGATTTATTAATGATGAACTGCGATGGGGCAAGCTTCCCGAATTAAATGAAATTAACTGGGGCGTTTTTGAAGGTCTTGAAACCACGCCTGAATCTCGTAAGGCATTTCAACAAATCGTGTCTTCTTGGCAAAATGGGGAGTTGCATAAGCCCATTGAAGGTGGAGAGAGTCCGAATGACATGTATCAGCGACAAGAACGCGGTTGGGGTAAAATACAGGCGGATGGATATGCCAATATTTTAGTTTGTATGCATGGACGCGCCATGCGTAGTTTTTTGTCTTTATTGCTTCAAACACCATTAGCGCAAATGGATCAATATCCGCATTCGAATTTGTGTTTGTATGTGCTTGAAAAAAATGGAACAGAGACTTGTAAGTTAATTACAGCCAATTCTGTTGATCACTTAGAAGACGTTAAACCGTCATAATCTCTTTTTCTTTATCAGCGAAAATGGCATCGATTTTATCCGAGAAGCCATCGGTAGACTTTTGAACTTCTGCTTCAGCGTCTTTAGCCATGTCTTCTGATAATCCGTCTTTCTGCAGCTTTTTTATAGCTTCGTTCGCGTCTCGACGAATATTGCGCAGACTCACCTTTCCGTGCTCTGCTTCTTTTTTTGCATTTTTCACCAATTCTCGTCTTCGCTCTTCGGTTAGCGGTGGGATGTTGATAATAATCACTTCACCATCGTTCTGAGGGTTGTAGCCAAGATTGCTGTTAATAATAGCGCGTTCGATATCTTGAACGATCGACTTTTCCCAGGCCTGTACCACAAGTGTCCGGGCATCTGGTGTGTTTACGTTCGCGACCTGATTTAAGGGTGTTGGAGAACCATAATATTCAACCATGACACCAGATAGCATAGACGGAGAAGCTTTACCAGCTCGCAGTTTTAACAACTCCTTGTTTAGGTGATCGATGGCTTTTGACATTCTTTCTGCTACAGAGTCAAATACGGGTTTTAATGATTCGTCCATTCTTAAATTATTTATACAAAATTAATGGTTTTGATGCTATGTAGTAAAATGGTTTTACCCATTTTCTGCACGTTATTGGTTCGTCACTTTTACAGTTTTAAATATTCCAATTGTATCAGTACCAATGCAAACAAAGCAAATAGTACACCAAGATTTGCTAACCATCTTTTTTTAATATGATACATGCCAAAACTAAGGGTAAAACTTAACGGCAAAGCAACCAAGTGCATAGAGGTAAACGCGTTTTGTCCAGAGAATACGGCAATGCCAAGCACCATGAATATTTGTAAAAACAACATGTTTACGACACTCCGATTTTTGGTTTGCATAAAAGACAGTTGATTGTACATCACCGGAGAAACAATTAAGAGGGTGGCAAAAAGTGTAATGTAGGTATAGAGCTTTCCACTGTTGAATAACGTTGAGATGTCTAAAGACATAATTAATCGCTCTGGAAGGCCAACAACCCATTCTGGCGATACAAAGAAATAGCCTATTCCGATTGTGCTGAAAACAACCAACACAAACGACAATAACACGATAAAGAATTTGTTTAGGTTACTGGCTGTAAATTGGTTCAACAGAATGTAAAGGAAGGGTAATAAATAGATGGATTTCGGGTAGATAAACGCGCCTACACACATCAGTATTCCAATGTCCATAAATATCTGGGAATTGGATGTTACTTCATCGTTGTCATAAAAAAGCTTTTGATAAAATACCAACCAAACGTAATTGACGGCCAGCGTGTCCCAATGGTGCAACTGATCGGGTAATAAACAGATAATAGCTACATATACAACGGCAGGTAAGGTCGACCACTGGTCAAAGAATCTAGATTTATGTACGACCCGTTGAAACCAAATGGCTTGCGTAACGACCATAATTACGGGTACAATAAATTTAACTACAGGTTGGTTGAAACCGGCATTTTCAAAAGTATAGAAATACAGGTTGCTCAGCGGAATTAATCCGACCAGTGCTATCACCACAATGGAGACAACAACGCTTGTTAAGCCACCTTTTTTTATTGTTTTAATCAATTGGTATAATCCAATTTGAGCAAAGAAAATTTGCGATCTTTAGTTACTGGCAATATTACCCGATTGTAATTAATTTGTTTTGCTTCCGAAGGAATAATTGAAACAAAATGATTGTCTGATCGCACCAATATTTTATAAGATACTTGGCCATCGGCATCAAACATGTACTGCATCACATCGCCATTGCTTCTCAGTCTGTCGTTGTAAATGATGTACAGGTGCGACCGCGTATTGGCCACAACAACTGAGCTGTAATAGCCATTGTCGTTAAGTGAACTTTGGCTTTTGTTGATTAAATATTTCCACTTGATGTTATAGGCAGAATCTAAAGATATGACCAGTACGTCGTCAAAATTGTAAATGTTTCTTGCCATGGTTGTTGGCATACCGTTGATATACGTAATGTCTGTTTCGTTAGAGATAGAAGACCGTTCGGCTACCATGGTAATACCTCCATCTGTATTTGGAATGGCCCTTAACAATTCAAAATTCCTCACGTCTTCAAATACCGAAGTTTCTTCATCGCCAAACAATTGTTGTTTGAAGTCTTCGGTAAATGCCTGATAGGTAGTTTTTGGCGTTGATTGACCATCGGGGCTTAAACTGAAATGGAAAATGCCATCTGTGTTTCTGTCTTCGGTTGAAGAATAAAATGCCGTTAGGTTAATTTTATCCTCACTGCGGTCCCAGGTAAATTGTGCTTTCCGAAGGCTTTTGCCAGAATCTAGTACTTCGTAGTCCCAAAGGCTGTCTTTGGCTGCATTGAACCAATATACTGTGGCTTTTGGTGTGGCCAGTGCTGTTTTTCTATGTTCTACTTTACGTTGAGCGACTAAGAAAAAGGCATTGCTTCTATCATCAATCAACAAGTTTGTCATAAAAAAATTGTTGTATCGAATATCGAGTTTGTAACTGTGTTTTTTGGTCAAGTTTAAATCTTGATCGTACACCTGAACGTTGAGAATTCGTTTATCGTCATCAGACTTTTCTGTGTAGGCAACCAGTATTTTTTTTCTGTCGTTGCTGAATCGTATGCGGAAGTCTCCTTTATCATAAAAATCCGACAAACTAGACGACACCAAAACACGTTGTTTGCCAATTGGGTTGATGTTGTGGTCGTACCAATGACAGTGTACTTCATTCTTCATTGCTTTACGGTCGTAGTGTGCAGTCAATAGCAGCAAACCCTTTTTCTGCAACTCGGCATAAAGTAATCTAGATTTTTTTAGTGTTATGTTTTTAGATAAGGCATAACCGAGGTGGTTGCGATAGCGCTCTATGACTATGTTTTTGGTTAAAAACTGGTTGCGGTATCTGAGTAAATACAATCCGGTTTCATCCTGGCCAATTACACTGGTGTATGCCGTGCTGCCTTTCAGTTTTCGTGGGTTAGACCACTCAATATCTTGAGCGGAGGCGTAACCACTAAAAATGAATAGTGAAATGAGTGTCCATCTAATGAATAAAATACCCAACTTTGCCATCTACAAACAAAGAACGTAATAAATAACATTCTTAGCATTGAAGAAAGATTCGTATCAAGTAAAAACTGCGGAGTCTGTCGAAAAAGCAGTACTTATCGCTGTTGAAATTCAAACCCAGAGTCGGGAACAAACAGACGATTTTCTAGCCGAGCTAGAATTCTTGACAATAACGGCGGGAGCACAAGTTGAAAAAATGTTTGTGCAGCGACTGGCTGCGCCAAATCCAAAAACGTATGTTGGCTCTGGTAAGATAGACGAGGTCGCCAACTATATTGAAAAGAATGGTATCGAAACGGCCATATTCGACGATGAATTGTCGCCATCACAAATTCGAAATTTGGAAGCAGAGCTTAAATGCAAGATTATAGATCGAAGCACGTTAATCTTGGACATTTTTGCCAAAAATGCGAAGACCAATCGAGCAAAAACACAAGTTGAACTGGCGCAAAGCGAATATCTATTACCACGGTTAACCCGGATGTGGACCCACCTTGAAAAACAACGTGGAGGAATTGGTATGAAAGGGCCGGGTGAGAAGGAAATCGAAACGGATAGACGGATAATTAGGGATAAGATATCGTTACTTAAAAAGAAATTAGAGCACATCGACAAACAAGGTGTTACCCAACGTAAAAGCCGCACAGGTGAATTGCGCTTGGCCCTTGTTGGTTATACCAATGTTGGTAAATCAACCATCATGAATGCTTTAACAAACGCCAATATTCTTGCCGAAAACAAGTTGTTTGCGACCTTAGATTCGACCGTGCGAAAGTTGGTGTTGACCAAAGAAGCGGAGGTTTATATCCCGCCTATAATTACGTTGATTTCGGATACTGTTGGGTTTATCCGTAAGCTGCCACATCAGCTTATTGAGAGTTTTAAATCAACTTTAGACGAAATCAAAGAAGCGGACGTGTTGCTGCATGTTGTAGATATTTCAAGCCCAACGTTTGAAAGTCAGATGCAAATCGTGCAAGAAACGTTAAGTGAAATAGGTGCGGGTGATAAAAGAACGCTTACTATTTTTAATAAGATTGATGCCTACAATCCTCGCCCAACGTCAGAGGATATATTCGAAGATGAGACGTTACACAATCTAGAGGATTTTAAGAAAACGTGGTTTGCCAACGAGAATTTGCCGGCTATGTTTATTTCGGCAAAAAATAAAGACGACATCAATATGTTAAGAGCAGAACTATTTGAGATCTGTAGCAACGTGTATCGGTAGGTATTTAGCCAATACAAATCCACATTTGTCGAAGTATTGTGTTTGATTTCAGAACCGCTCTTATCTTCGGCCCATGGCATTTCTTGAAGTGAGTAATGTAACCAAAGGTTACGAAGGTCATTTGGCAATTAAGGATCTAAATTTTTCCATTCCTAAAGGAAGTATTTACGGTTTACTTGGACCAAATGGGGCAGGAAAAACGACACTGATTCGAATCATCAATCAGATAACTGCAGCAGATACCGGTGAAGTTGTTTTCGACGGCGAAAAACTAAACCCAAGTCACATTGCGCGCATTGGATATCTGCCAGAAGAACGTGGTCTGTACAAAAAGATGAAAGTTTTGGAGCAGATTATTTATTTCGGTCGCTTAAAAAATCTGACTAAAAAGGAAGCGCAGAAACGGGCCTTACATTGGCTCGAGAAATTCGATTTGCTCGACTGGAAATACAAAAAGATTGAAGAGCTCAGTAAAGGCATGGCGCAAAAGGTTCAGTTTATTTTAACTGTGCTGCACGAGCCTGAATTGATTATTCTAGATGAACCATTTAGTGGTTTTGATCCGGTCAATACAGAACTCATTAAGGACGAAATCCAACACCTGCGCGACAATGGTGCGACGATTATTTTTTCAACCCATCGAATGGAATCTGTTGAAGAGATATGCGACTATGTAGGAATGATTAACCTCTCGCAGAAGGTGCTTGAAGGAAGTATTTCTGACGTAAGAAATTCGTTTAAGGAAAACGAGTATGAAGTGTATTACCGAGGTGAATTGAACGGTTTGTCTTTCGATGCTAAAGAGGTGAGTAGGGAAGATAGGTTGGCGCTGAACAAAGCCGTTTTTGTGATCGAGCCAGAAAAAGCAAAGGCGCTTATAAAGGAATTAAACGACACGGTAGACATTGCTTCATTTAGCGAGCAATTGCCAAGTATTAAAGATATTTTTATTAAAAAGGTAGAGGAGGGTAACCATGGGTAAGATTGGATTAATTACATGGCGCGAGTATATCACACGCGTACGGAAGAAGTCATTCCTTATAATGACCATATTGGGCCCAGTTTTGATTGCTGTGTTTTACGGCATCATCATTTTCTTAGCGGTTAACGATAGTATTGGGAAAGACACGGAAAAAGTGTTGGTGTATGATGAATCGAATGCAATTGAAGGCAAGTTGTATAACGACGACCGAATGGCATTTGAGTACACATCCGATTGGGATGGAAGGGACACAGATTCACTAAATGCCGGGGGCTATACAGGTAGACTCCTTATCCCCAATAACTTCAATATCTATAACCCGGACGGGGTTGTTTACGAATCCGAAAATTCGTTATCCATTGAGTCGAAAGAGCGTATAAATAGGCGGATAGAAAACGCGATTGAGGATGAAAAAATGAGCCAATTGGGTGTGTCGGAAACGGCTATGGATAGTTTGAAAACCTCAGTCTCTTTAAATGCACTGACTTTGGATGAGGACGGAGAAGCAAAAAGCAGTAGTACCGAGCTCAATACCGTTATTGGTATGGGTGCCTCATTTGTTATTTATTTCTTCATATTCCTTTACGGTGTTCAGGTTATGAAAGGTGTGATTGAGGAAAAAACGAACCGTATTGTTGAGGTCATTGTGTCGAGCGTAAAGCCTTTTCAATTAATGATGGGGAAGGTGTTTGGTCTGGCCCTGGTTGGATTGACACAAATAGTCATCTGGCTCGTCTTTTCTGGAATATTGATGGGTGTCATCTCCTTTATCTTTATCGGAAGCGACATGGGTAATATTATGGATATGGCCAATTCTGTTCAAGCCATGCCTGCCGATCAAATGGCAGAACTTGGCGTAAATTCAATGATGGTGAATGTGGTGTCGGGCATGATGGCGATTAACTGGCCTTTTATCATTCTGTCGTTTATCATTTACTTTTTGGGTGGTTATCTTATGTACTCTGCGCTTTTTGCAGCAGTTGGGGCAGCGGTAGATGCAGAAACAGATACACAACAGTTTATGCTTCCAATCACCTTGCCATTGGTATTTTCAATTGCGCTTTCCACAAGTGTGGTATTACGCGACCCAAACGGTGCCTTAAGTTTTTGGTTAAGCATTATTCCCCTAACTAGTCCGATAGTGATGATGGTGCGTGCACCGTTCTTGAATCTGGCAACACAATGGTGGGAAGTAGCGTTGTCGATCGGATTGCTAATTACAACATTTTGCTTCACCATTTGGCTGGCTGGTAAAATCTACCGAACAGGTATCTTGATGTACGGTAAAAAAGCAACCTACAAAGAGTTGTTTAAATGGTTGTTTTATAAGGGGTAGGGAAATGAAAAGCATTAATAAGGAAATATGCTCTCACTAGTTTAATTGCCTGAGGCCGTCTTGTTTCTTCTACAACGCTCACTGCAAAATT
Organism: uncultured Bacteroidia bacterium; assembly: GCA_905478335.1. Classification (GTDB taxonomy): domain Bacteria; phylum Bacteroidota; class Bacteroidia; order NS11-12g; family UBA9320; genus UBA987. The sequence goes on from CAJQIC010000041.1 coordinate 24,236, forward strand.
TAACATTTTCCCAATCTCTTTCCCATTTCTTGCGCCATGTAAAGGAGCGATTACAAACGGGACAAGTTTTAATTGGGAGGTTTTGCTTCATAACTTTTTCTTCAGAAAGACCATTTGGGGATTTAGAAACATCAGCTAAGCGTACCAAATGATGTACGGTGTATTAGCGTTTCGATATCTTGTTGTTCGAAATAATCTTTTGACTAGTGGATTTGAAGCGTTGAATTGCTTCACTTCTTTTGTGCAGGTGTTTACTGCTGACGCCACTATTTACACGCTTTCTCCACCGTTTAAATGAACTTTCTTTTAATTCTTTCCGCATCAGTTTGATGACATCTGCCTCCGTGCAACCAAATTGTATTTTAATGGCTTCAAATGGCGTTCTGTCCTCCCATGCCATCTCAATGATTCTGTCTATTTCCGATTCTGTCATGTCTACTATTAATCTGATATAACTTTATACTAGAACATAATAAATCTTAGAAAGTGTTGAATAATTTGATTAGAGTAATCTATCTATTCATATAGTCCGAAAACTGCTCGGCATAATCATCATAGTTTTCTTCTAACATGGTTCTGTATTGCTTCATGAAATAGTCCACTACTTCTTCCTTAGACGCCTTCATGTCATCTGCCGTGTCAAAACCACGAGCACTTACCCAAACGTTAAACCTTGAAGTAGCATAAAGCATTGATGCACTTACTTGACCCGGCTTTTGCGCCTGACATTGATTGTTAGACAAGTTTATGTGTTCGTCTGCGCGCTTGTAAAATTCGTTATCTTGATCTGTCATGGGGTACAATATATGATTTTGGCCAATGTTGGCAATATTATTTAGTCTTTAACTACACTATCTTAAACACAAAAAAGCGGTTCAAGTTTCCACCCAAACCGCCTAAGCTTTAAATCTTTCTTACAAGAAGTATTTTACTCGACAACCTTAGAAATTGAATTGACCGACTTGCGAACCTTATTGCCGTGCTGAGTCGCATCTTCATCGCTGCGATACCCGATGGCCAATATCACTGCTGCTTTTAAGCCTTTTTCTTTTAAGCCCAATATTCTTTCATATTCATCTGCGTCGAAACCTTCCATCGGTGTGCTGTCAATTTTTAGTTCGGCACAAACAGCTAGCGCATTCGACAGCGGGATGTAGGTTTGTTTGGCAGTCCAGACTTGTTTGTCTTCAATCGACCGGTCATTCATTTTAGCCTTTACAAAGTCACATAACCTTGTAACGCATCTAACGCTATACCTTGTAAATTGGATTTAAGCTGCATATACGCATCAATATGTTCAGGCGTTACATCGGCGTAATTACAGAATACAAAAAGATTCGAAGCATCTGTTATTTGGCTTTGCCCCCATGAGGCAGGTTTAAGTTGCTTTCTAGTTTCAGAAGATTTTACCTCTAATACTTTATACAATTGAAGTCCGTATGAAGAAGCGGATAACCGAATGGCTTCTTTTATTTTAGCAAGATCTTCTTCACTTACTTTTTTTGAACTGTCGTATTGCTTTGTGGCATATCGCCAGTTTAAATTGTCTATTAACTGCATTGAATTGATTTATGGATAAAAAATTATAGGCTCATCGGTACTTCCATTAAAAGCACCCAAGCATTTTCCGATGCTTTTACTTTAAGCATATCAGTTCCCCAAACACCCATGCCGTCTCTTTTGTTTAGTTTTTCACTATTTATTTCCACTTCGCCTTCCAACACAAATGCATACATGCCGTTGCCTTCCTTTTTGATTTTGTATTCGTCCGATTTCCCTTTCGTAAATTTTCCTAAATGGAACCAAGCATCCTGATTTGCCCAAACCCCTTGGTCATCTTTGTTCGGCGAAAGCACCTGGTAAAACGCATTCTCTTTTTCGATATCTCTAATCGATATTTGGTCGTACCGAGGCGTTACATTCTTCTTATTGGGAAACACCCCAATTTGTAAGAACTTGACTTCCTTGTCCTTGTTTTTCATATGTAACTTATTTCAATAGTTTTCAGTTCCACGGTTAACTATAACATCAGGAAGTTTATTGAGTTATTTTAAATTGAGGAATGAAACACAACTACTAAATAAACGAATATAACATTCGTTTATCAATCCATATGTGAAGGATGAACACCTTAAATTGGTCTAACACACTGGCTATTATTCAATCCTTATATACGCTTTATGTTTATAATACGTTCTGTATACATATGGACATGTACGGGTATTGAAATTGTACATGGGTATATTTGAAGTCATGCAAAAAACTATTGCATTTATTATAAGCTTACTCTGCTTAATGGTGTGTATTACGAACTTGAGTTATGCTCAAAATGACGTGTCGTATGTTACCCTCGGAAGTCACACCGATGATGTGGAATCTGTTGCCGTTTCTGGTAATGGAGATTTTGTTGCCACAGGATCGTGGGACAACACAGTTCAAGTATTTAAAGGGGATTCCACTTTTCCTTACTTTCAAACACTCACGGGGCATCGTGCTGCTGTGTCCGCGCTAGGTTTTAGCGGGAGTGGAGACATATTGGTTACGGGTGGAAATGATTTTAAACTCATGGTGTGGAGCAAAACGGATGCAGACAAATACACATTAAAAAAGGAGTTCAACAATGTGCACTCGGCGGGTATAAATAGTATTGTAGTGGGTCCTTCGGGCAATATGGTGTACTCTGCCGGAGACGATGGAAGAATCGTCATCCACAACCAACGCAGCAACTCGAAATGGGTAATCAATAATAAAATTCCAACAAACTGTATTGCATTAAAAGGTAGGAGTTATGTGTTGTGCGCTGATGAATCGGCGGTAGTTAAACTGTATGATATAAACGGTAACAAACTAAAAGAGTACAAAGGACATAAAGACGTGGTAAACTCAGTTGCATGCAATGGTAGATATGTTGTGACAGGAAGTAGTGATAAAACGGCTATTGTTTGGGATGCCTTTAGCGGAAAGCAGAAAAGCGTGCTCATTGGCCACAAGTGGAAGATTAATTCGGTAACCATAAGCACAGACGGTAAATACGTCATTACGGGAAGTAGCGATGGTATGACGAAAATTTGGAATTTGGAAACCGGAGATCTTGTTGATAGCTACGCCGAGCAAAATGGCAAAGTCCGACAAGTAACTATGTCTAAAGACATGCGCTATGTTTTTTCTGCTTTTCAAGTAGATTCAATAGAAAATCAACCCACCTACGGTTTGTCTGTTTGGAAAACAGGAATGAAATTCGAATTTTCAAACACCGACATTGCCAAGCAGTTGAAGCGGATGGAAAAGCAACGCAGGTTGTCTGGAACTCAAACGCGCAACCCAAGAGGGTCAGACGGTTTGGGGACAACGAATCAAAATAAACCCGTTGTTGAGAAACCAGAATTAAAAGGTGAGATTATAACCGATACAGACGAAATTCAAATTACAATAGAAGATGAGTAACCAAAAATTTGATTCAAATAAAGCACCAGAACCGGTAGGTTCGTATCCGCATGCCCGTAAAGTTGGAGATTTGTTATTTTTAAGTGGGGTAGGACCTCGAGCCCGTGGGACTAAAAAAATACCAGGTGTTGAACTCGAAGAAGACGGAACAATCAAAAGCTACGACATTGCCGAGCAGTGTCATTCTGTTTTCCAAAACATTAAATACATTTTGGAAGATGCAGGAAGCAGTTGGGATAACATTGTTGATGTAACCGTGTTTTTGACCAACATGAAAGATGATTTCAAAACATATAACAAACTATATGCAGAATACTTCAAAGACAATCAGCCCTGTAGAACGACATTAGAGATCAATTGTCTGCCAACACCTATTGGTATTGAGCTTAAAGTAATTGCAACGATATGACAAATAAGTTGTCAGTAAGAATTTAGACCAACGACACCATAAACGTATACTAGAATTTTTAGAGCAAGATTTAGGTACTTCATGAGCCCTTCACATTGTGGGGGGCTTTTTTATGCAAGATTTTCTCTGTTGTATGATTATGCCAAAGAGAATAGAGCAGAGAACATAGAGAATAGACTTATCAGGTTTTAGAAGAACAAGTCACTACTTTATTCATTAGCAGCCAAAAGCAAATAGCTAACAGCCAAAGGCCAATAGCAATTAGTGTGTATAGAAATGAGAATATAGATAATAGAGTAAAGACTGTCTCTGCATGCGATTTAATCGCGTTTACTTATTCACGTGTTCAATCCTTCAATCCTTCAATCCTTCAAAATTCAGACATTCAATCCTTCATTCTTCAATACTTCAAAACTACCCCCCCGGTAACATTCTAGCTATGTACTTCCCAAGTATATCAAACTCAAGGTTGACTGTAGAATCCACTTCGATGGACTTGAAATTCGTGTGTTCGTAGGTAAAAGGAATGATGGCTACAGAAAAGGTGTCAGGAGTGGAATCAAACACCGTTAAGCTAGTTCCGTTAATGCATATGGAGCCTTTTTCTACAGTAGTGAAGTTTAGATGACGCTCGTGCTTAAAGCTAAACACCCAACTCCCATCAGCATCTTTTTTCTCTATGCAAGTCGCCATTGTATCTACATGACCCTGCACCATATGTCCGTCTAGTCGGTCACCAACTTTAAGACATCGTTCTAAATTGACATCGGAACCTACTTCCCATTTGCCAATGTTGGATTTTTGAATTGTTTCCTGAATCGCTGTAACCGTATGCGTTTTATCATCGCAAGCCGTTACGGTAAGGCAAACCCCATTATGGGCTACGCTTTGATCGATTTTAAGTTCGTTTGAAATCGAAGAGGCAATGGTGAAATGTATATTCGATCCTTCATGTTCTATTTTGGTCACCTGACCAAGCGCTTCAATGATTCCGGTAAACATCTTAGTCTTCAGTTACTGACGCCGACAAATACTCACGGTTCATACGCGCTATGGTTGTCAATGAAATGCCTTTTGGACATTCAACCTCACATGCACCTGTATTGGTACAGTTTCCAAAGCCTTCTTTATCCATTTGATTTACCATGTTCATCACACGGTCTTTGGCTTCAACTTTTCCTTGAGGCAGTAATGCATATTGCGAAACTTTTGCACCGACAAAAAGCATAGCACTCGAGTTCTTACACGTTGCTACACAAGCACCACATCCGATACAAGTGGCAGCATCCATGGCTTCATCTGCATCAGGTTTAGGGATTGGAATAGCATTGGCATCTTGTGTATTCCCAGACGTATTTACAGAAATATAACCACCCGCTTGTTGGATGCGATCAAACGCACTGCGGTCTACTACCAAATCCTTAATTACTGGAAATGCTTTTGCTCGGAATGGTTCAATGAAGATCGTATCACCATCGTTAAACATACGCATGTGCAGTTGGCAGGTTGTTACACCACGGTCAGGTCCATGAGCTTCACCATTTATATATAGAGAGCACATGCCACAAATCCCTTCACGACAATCGTGATCAAATGCAACTGGCTCTTCACCTGAGCTCACTAATTGCTCATTTAAGACATCTAGCATTTCTAAAAACGACATGTGTTCAGATATATCTGTCACGTTATATGCCACCATCTTGCCTTTGTCTTCTGCGTCTTTCTGTCTCCAGATTTTGAGTACTAAATCCATAACTATTTTTAGTTTAACATTAGATTATAGAACATAGAAAAGAGAAAATAGACTTTGATGTGCTATCAATTGTGTCTCACTTTACTGTATTAGTTGTCAACCTGTTTTGAAAACTCATTGTCATGCGTTGGAATTCTTCAATTTTTGATTCAAACTTTTCTAATGCCTTTTCACTTAGGTATCTTCTATGATATGCGATTAGTAATTGAGTGCCAAGCTCAAATGACGAACCAAGTGCAATATCAATAAAGTGTGAGAATGATTTCGTTGAACGTGCTGAGCCTTCTGCAATATTGCTAGGCATCGATATGGAGCATCTACTTAACTGAGACCTTAAATTGAACATCTCTTGATGTGGTAAGGTGCCAATCAAATCGGATACGTCATATGAGATTTCAAGAGCCAACTGCCAGATTATTAATTTCTTGTAGTTGTGTCTTTTATTTCCAGTGCTCGCAACCAATCTATCTTCTTTTATCCGTTTTTATCTTGTTATACTTTTCTAATTTAATTAATCCTTATTTCATTTGAATAGAATTCCTCCTTATGTAACCGCCAAGTCTCTAATCTTTATTCTATTCTCTTTAAGTCTTGTGTTTTTAACACAAAAAAAGCTTTACTGCCTTCTATTTATAACTCCTCTGCTTTAATTCAATATCCTTAAACTCGAGTTCTTCTTTATGCAGAATTGCATCTTTTGGTTCTCCCGTATATTCCCAAGCGGAAACATATGCGTAATTTTTATCATCACGTTTCGCTTCTCCTTTTTGTTCGCCATCAAGCTCGACAGATTCTTCACGGAAGTGACCTCCGCAAGATTCATTTCTGTCTAAAGCGTCTTTAGCAAACAACTCCCCAAGCTCCAAAAAGTCAGCCACTCTGCCTGCTTTTTCCAATTCAGTATTCATGCCGTCGGCTCTACCTGGAACTAAAACATCGCTCCAAAACTCTGCGCGAATGCTTTGAATCTCTTCAATTGCTTCTTCTAGTCCTTTGGTATTTCGAGACATGCCTACTTTGTCCCACATCACCTTACCTAAGCGTTTATGGAAGTAATCTACCGTTTTGGTTCCTTTGTTATTGACCAACTGATTGATACGGTCAGTAACATTTTTTTCCGCTTCCTCAAATTCTGGTGTATCCGTAGGGATTTTTCCTGTTCGAATGTCGTCTGACAAGTAATCTCCTATTGTATAAGGCAACACAAAATATCCGTCAGCCAAACCTTGCATCAACGCTGAGGCACCCAAACGGTTGGCACCATGGTCCGAAAAGTTTGCCTCACCAATGGCGTAACAACCGGGTATGGTCGTCATTAAATTATAATCAACCCAAACGCCTCCCATGGTATAATGTGTGGCTGGGTAAATCATCATTGGCGTTTTGTATGGGTTTTCAGCGACGATTTTCTCATACATCTGAAACAAGTTACCATATTTGGCTTCAACAACTTTTTCACCAAGTGAGGTGATTTCTTCTTTGGATGCGTTTACAAGGCCTTTTAATTTCGCTTGTTCGCTTCCGTATCGCTCAATGGCTGCACCGAAGTCAAGGTAAACTGCTTCACCCGTTTCATTGACACCATATCCAGCATCGCATCTTTCTTTAGCAGCACGTGAGGCAACATCTCTAGGTACTAGGTTCCCAAATGCCGGATACCTTCTTTCTAGATAGTAGTCTCTATTTTCTTCGGTAATTTCTGTTGGCTTCAACTTTCCTGACCTAATGGCTTGCACGTCGTCCATGTTTTTAGGTACCCATATACGCCCGTCATTTCTTAATGATTCAGACATCAATGTTAATTTCGATTGATAGTCACCTGAACGCGGAATGCACGTTGGGTGGATTTGAGTATAACATGGGTTGGCAAAATATGCGCCTTTCTTGTGGATCTTCCATGAAGCAGTTACGTTCGATCCCATTGCATTTGTTGACAGGAAATAAACGTTTCCATATCCACCTGAAGCAATAACTACTGCATGTGCCGAGTGTCTTTCGATTTCGCCAGTTACCAAATTTCGAGCAATGATTCCTCTTGCTTTACCGTCCACAAGTACAACGTCCAACATTTCATGTCTGTTGAACATCTCAATTTTACCACGAGCGATTTGACGGTTCATGGCAGAGTAGGCGCCAAGTAACAATTGTTGACCAGTTTGCCCTTTTGCGTAGAAAGTACGGGATACCAAAACACCACCAAAAGAACGGTTGTCTAATAGGCCACCGTATTCTCTGGCGAATGGTACACCTTGAGCAACACATTGGTCGATGATATTGGTCGAAACTTCAGCCAGACGATGCACATTCGCTTCGCGAGATCGATAATCACCACCTTTTACCGTATCGTAAAAAAGTCGATAGACAGAGTCGCCATCGCCTTGATAATTCTTGGCTGCGTTTATTCCGCCTTGAGCAGCAATGGAGTGCGCTCGACGAGGAGAATCTTGATAGCAAAATGCTTTTACATTGTAGCCTAATTCAGCCAATGTAGCTGCGGCAGAACCACCTGCCAATCCTGTACCTACAACAATTACATCGATGTGTCTTTTGTTGGCAGGGTTTACCAAGTCAATTTTATCTTTATATGTGGTCCATTTATCTTTAATTGGACCCTTAGGTATTTTAGAATCTAACTTACTCATATCTAAATTGAAGGCTTAAGCGTGTTGATTGAAATAATGAAAAAGAGCAATAAAAATGAATACTGCAGGAATGACTATCGCGTACAAATTACCCAAACGTTTTATCGTTGGCGTGTATTTGTTGTGATTGAAACCAACGCTTTGAAATGCGGATTGGAATCCATGTAAAAGGTGTAAACTTAGAAACACAAAGGACAAAACATACAGAATAACGCGTCCACCATTGTCAAATTTGTGTGCCATTTCTTCCATATATCTGAACTCGCCGGCAGCATTTAAACCAGACATATCACCTTGTATAAATTTTGTATTTAACTCTGGTAGCCAGAAGTCAATAAAGTGCACGGCTAAAAACAGCATAACCATAATGCCAGTGATTATCATGTTGCGGGACATCCAACTCGAGTTTGTTGCAGGTTTGTCCATTGCGTATTTGATTGGTCTAGCACTGCGATTTTTTCTTTCAAGGTAGATTCCCATGATTAAATGGAAAAAAACACCAAAGGCCAATACGGGTTGTAACGCATATTGAATTAGTGGGTTAGTTCCCATGAAATGCGACACGTTGTTGAACGCGTCGGGTGCTACCACGGATAGAAAGTTTATTGTGCAATGCTGGAGTAGAAATACGATCAAGAATAATCCTGATAACGCCATTAAAATTTTCCTCCCAACGGAAGTCGTTCCTTTGCGATTTGACATATTATTTTAGCTTTTCTATATAGCTAACAAAGGTAATCCAAGGATGTTTTTCCCAACTGATTCGAGGCATATTAGAACTGTTCTAAATAGTAAATTGTGTGGTAAAACTTAAGCCATTTTTGGTTTACTGATTGGCTACATTTGTGGCATGCAAACAAAGAAAAGATTTACAGGCTGGTCAGTGATGATAAGTGTTTGCATGGTCTTGTTTGTTCTCGGTTTATTCGGAATGTTGTTGATTAACACCCAAAAACTGACTGCATATCTTCAGGAGAACGTTTTGGTGATTTTGTACTTCGATAATCAAAGTGGAGAAGAAGCCTTAAAAACTCGTACCGCTGAGATTAGTGATTTGTCATACGTCAAAAGTGTTTCTTACGTCACCGGAGAGCAGGCCGCGATGGATTACAAAGAAGTTTTAGGTAAAGACTTTGTTGAGGTTTTGGGCAACAATCCATTGCCTGCTTCTATAGAGGTTAACTTAAATGCCGTAGCGCTTGACAATGATTTGAGTGCAGCGTTGACATACTTTGAGGAAATTGACGGTGTTACAGGGGTAGAGTTTCAGAAGGATCTTGTAGACCAAATAAGTAAGAATAAACGCATTACCGGGTTTGTAATGATTGGTGCGGCTATGATTCTGCTCATTGTTTCACTTGTGCTCATTAACAATACGATAAGGCTGGATGTTTACGCAAAGCGATTTGTTGTTAAAAGCATGCAGTTGGTTGGGGCCAGTGAGTGGTTTATAATAAAGCCATTTGTGCTGAAAGCAGCTCGGTTAACGTTTCTGTCTTCTGTACTGGCTTTTGTTTGCATCGTGCTATGTAATAAGGCCGTTACAAATTGGGTTGAGTCTAACTTTTTTGAAGTCGATCATATTTTTAAATCGGATATTACAATATATTCTATTTTATTTGCATGCATAGCGATTCTAGGGTTTTGTATTGTGTTGCCAAGTACGTATTTCGCAACCAAAAAGTACCTTAGACTGCGTGTAAACGATTTATATTAGCGCAAAGATTATGGCAGCAAAAAATAAAAAAAACACTGAGCCTCAAAAGTCTAAACCGACCTATGAGATGGCCTTTACAAAGGACAACTACAAGTGGATGGTCATAGGGTTTGCCATCATAGTAATAGGATTTATTCTAATGATGGGGAAGACGGATGATATCTTCAACAATGCTGAAATTTTCACTACCGGGAAGAAAAGTTTTAGTACGACACTTAAGGTGACTATAGCTCCTTTGGTTGTGTTGATAGGCTTTGCTGTAGAAGTTTACGCTATTTTTAAAGGAAGCGCTAAGTCAGAGGATGAGCCTAGTTGAGGCCATAATCCTTGGTATCGTTCAAGGATTAACTGAGTTTTTGCCAGTGAGTAGTTCTGGCCATATTGAGTTGGTTAAAGCGATTCAGGGAACAGAACTAGAAGAAGATTTACTATTCACCGTTTTTCTTCATTTAGCCACAGCGTTAAGTACTGTTGTTGTTTTTCGTAAAGATTTAGTAGAGATATTTAGAGGTGTTTTGACTTTTAAATGGAACGAGGAAACCAAGTTTGCATGGTATGTCGTTGTATCGATGATTCCTGCTGCATTGGTCGGTTTGTTCTTGAAAGATCAGATAGAATCGTTGTTTGATAAGAACGTATTGCTGGTAGGGTCTATGTTATTGTTAACCGGTATTCTGCTTTACATTTCGGACAAGGTGAAACGCGATAAAGGTGAGACCCTGTCGACGGGGAAATCGATTGTCATGGGTGTTGTCCAAGCCATTTCCATATTACCTGGTATTAGTCGGTCAGGGTCAACAATCGTAACTGGCGTATTATTGGGTCTCCCACGGACTAAAGCGGCTCGTTTTTCGTTTATAATGGTGCTGCCTTTGATTTTAGGCGCAGCGGCAAAAAGCCTTAAAGATTTTATGGATATGCCGGCAGTAGATCAAGCATCGTCGCCCATATTTGAAATGTCGATGGGATTTTTGGTTGCATTTATTAGCGGGCTATTTGCTATTAAATGGATGATAAAACTTGTAGAAAAAAGTCAATTGAAATGGTTCGCATATTATTGCTTTTTAGTCGGTTCGGCTTCGGTTGTTTACTCTTTGGTTTAAGTTTTGGGTTTTCAACTCATGCTTTCGCTCAGCACAAAGATTGTGATACATCAGGTAGGAAGGTTACCTGCTCAATCAAGGATAGTTTGGGTTACGTTTTAGAAATACATCGATATAAAGATGGACTGAAATGGGGGAGTTGGGAGCGCTACAATTATAACGGACAACTCATAGAGAAAAATTATTACAAACGAGGTGAACGTAAGTGGACATTTTTCTATCGAAATGAGGAGTTAATTAAAAGCATCAATAAAAAAGGGAAAGTCAAAAAATTTAAAGGTTGTGGATGCACATAAAAAAAGGCCATCGGTTTAACCGATGGCCTTTTTTGTATAACGTATTTCTTATGCGTCGACCAAATGGTTGGCAGCAGCGTCGGCATCCATGTTCTGGTTTTCGTGCGGTAATACACGTCCGTGAAATGGTGGGTAATCTTCAGTGTAATACACCAAATAATTATTCATTCTATAGTTCCATCTAAAGGTTTCGACTGAAAATTTGAAAACGCCATCTGGGAATTTTTTGGTGAACAATACCACAAAAAATGCGTAAATGTTTGCGAACATGACGCCGTAAATTCTAAATACGAGTATAAATATATGGGGGATAACCATGAAAGCACCAAATAATGCTCGAACAATAAGTCGTCCTCTGCTGATTGTTTCTACGTACGGCATGTCAAAAACAATTCCATCGTCTTCCGCTTCCAACGTAAATGGTGGATATCCATCGCGTAGGTTAAACATACGTGCCGTTAGGCGTAAGTTATACCTGCCAATTTGCACCATAGCATTATGCGCATTTCTTGGGAATTTGCCGGTAATTAGAATGGAGAAAAATCGAATAACACCGATGACCATTAGGACAAGGCCATAAAAAAATGATACGATCATATGTGGTATCATTAGGTATAGAAAACCTAAAAAGTTTCTGAGTAATAGTTCACCCCTCGAATAGGATTCTTGTTGTTCGATGTGGAAGTTCATTGTGGTAAATTTTTGTTTTTTTTCAGTGATAGCAAACTTAAGGATTTTCGTATAAGTTTTAATGGGGTATTTATATGGGATTTCAAACGTTTAAAGTTGGGTTTTATTTTTTCTTGACGGGTTCATCTCTTAGGGGTTGCCACCCCTATGACCCGGCTTTCATTTTTTTCTTGATGAATCATTACTTAGGGCTTTCCAGCTCTATAACCCTGGATTTCATTTGTGCTTGCTTAGGGGTTAGCACCCCTATAACCCGCTTTTCATTTTTTTCTTGATAAAAAAACGAAACAAACGTGTCCGCCTGCCGGCGGAAAAATCAAGACTTGAGAAGTTTTCTTTGAACTCTACGAAAGTCTTTT
>CAJQIC010000042.1 GCA_905478335.1 uncultured Bacteroidia bacterium
ACACCACCAATTTAATTAGATTTACATTTAAGAAAGATACTAAAACAAAACTCCTTATTTTAAAAATGTGTTACAATTGTGTTACAGTCAGCAAATGAAAAAGGCTTCACATTCCTGTAAAGCCTTTATTCAAAGAGTGGGCCCACCTGGACTCGAACCAGGGACCACCTGATTATGAGTCAGGTGCTCTAACCAACTGAGCTATAGGCCCTCAGTCTCTACTTCTTGCAACTTCCTTTTATTAAGTAAGGCCTTAGCGAAGTTGCTTGTCCGTCCCTCGACGAAAGCTATAGGCCCTCAGTTGTAAATGCATTACCACTGTGTGGCAAAGATAAAATCTTTACCTAATTTTTTAGTGTTGCTCTAATGCGCTAAAGAAGAAGTTCCCTTCGATAGCAGCATTTTCGTCGCTGTCACTTCCGTGAACTGCGTTTGCATCAATCGACTTTGCGTATTTAGCGCGGATTGTGCCTTCAGCCGCTTCAGCAGGATTGGTAGCACCAATCAAGTTTCTGAAATCAGCAACTGCGTTGTCTTTTTCTAAAATTGCCGCCACTATTGGTCCGCTTGTCATGAACGATACTAAGTCGTTGTAAAAAGGACGTTCCTTGTGAACTGCGTAAAATGCGCCAGCTGTTTCTGCCGTTAAATGCGTGTATTTCATTGCTTTGATGGTAAAACCACCAGCAATCATATCCGCCAAAATACTTCCAATGTGTCCGTTGCCTACTGCATCCGGTTTAATCATCGTAAATGTTCTGTTTGTAGCCATGTTTTCTATTGTCTTGCTTAAAATCGGGTGCAAAAATAGGCTTACTTCAATAGAATTTTACGAGTTTTGTTAAAGTTTTCAAAAGCAATTACATTGGAAGATACAACCGAAGGAATAAGGCCGTTTTTAAATAGTGGTTCAGTAAGCAAAATTGTTATTACAACCCACCACAAACCTGATGCAGATGCACTTGGTTCTTCACTCGCGTTATACCACTATCTAAATAAGCTTGGGAAACAAGTAAACGTTGTAACACCGACCGACTACCCAGTCAATCTGCACTGGATGCCAGGAAATGACACCGTAATCAATTTCGAGGAATCTCCTAAAGAAGCCGAAAACCTTGTCAACGAAGCGGACATCGTTTTTTGTTTGGACTTTAATGACTTGAAACGAATTAATGATCTTGGGTTGATTGTTGGGAAGGCAGAAGCAAAAAAAATTATGATAGATCACCACCGGGACCCATCAGGATTTGATGACTACCGTTTTTGGACTATTGAAACCAGTTCAACTTGTGAGTTAATTCATGATTTTATCGTTTCAAACGATGGAGAAGAATTGATTGATGCAGATATCGCATCGTGTATTTATGCGGGTATTGTGGCTGATACGGGATCTTTTCGGTTTAGTTCTACCTCTAGTCACACACACAAAATTGCTGCATCGTTAATCGACTTAGGCGTCGATTCAGCGAAAGTTCATGCATTGTTACACGATAATTTTTCGTTGAGTCGTTATCGACTCATGGGTTACGTTCTCTATAAAAAGTTGCACATTTTCCCGGAGCTAAAAACAGCTCTAGTGTATCTATCACAGGATGAATTACTCAAATTTAATATCCAAACAGGCGATACAGAGGGTTTTGTCAATTACGGACTGGGCATTAAAGGAATTGTTTTTAGTGCGCTTATTATTGATCGGTCTGTAATGGTTAAAATGTCTTTTCGTTCGCAAGGAAGTTTCCCTTGTAATGAGTTTGCAAACAAACATTTTAATGGTGGCGGTCACCTAAATGCTGCGGGCGGCGCATCAAAAGAACCCCTTGAGGAAGTGGTAAAGAAATTTAAAGAAGTATTGCCGACTTATAAAAACCAATTGCTATCAAGTTATGAAGAAGTTTAAGATCACCGCAATCTGTACGGTTTTAATCGCAACGATTATAGCTAGCTGTGGACCAAAACAGTTTTACGAACAGACAGAGAACGGCTTAGAGTACTATTTTTTTAAGAAGAACAAAGAGGCCAAAATGGGTCAGATTGGCGATATTTATAATTTGAATATCACAGCCACTACCAAACGCGATAGTTTGGTATTCTCTGAACACGGAATGTTTAAGCGTCATGAAGCCATTTATCCGGGAGACTTTCACGACGGGTTAAGTATGTTGCATGAAGGCGACAGTGTTGGGTTTGTACTTCATACGGATTCATTTTTTCAAATGCATAATTTAAACACACCTAAAGGGCTAACCGGTAAGGAGACGTTTAAACTGCTTATTGGTGTCGAAGCCATATTAAGCCCGCTAGACCATATGATTTATAAAAGTGAGCAAGAGCTAGTCAAAATGACCGAGTTTGTCGAAAGGAAGGGTTGGGAAACAATTAAGGATTCTACTGGCATCATGTATGAGGTTGTAGAGTCAACAGATGGCAATTCGACGTTACAAATCGGAGACTCTGTAGCGCTGTCTTATGTCTATTCCACCCTCGATGGCCGGATTATAAACAAAACTAGAGAAAATGATTTTTGGCGTATAGTGGTGGGTGACCCTCAAATTCGAGTATCTGGTTTGACACGGTTATTAACCTTAACTAAGCATAACGAAAAAGTAAGAGCGGTCATTCCATTTGCAGAAGCATTTGGGGAAGATGGTTACGGTGCATTGATTCCACCTTATACCACGGTTGTTATAGAATTCAAAGCAAATAAAATCGAACAGAAATGAAAATATTAATTACAGGGGGTGCAGGCTTTATTGGTTCCCACGTGGTCAGGAGATTTGTGAATACCTATCCTGAGTACCAAATTGTCAATTTGGATAAGTTGACCTATGCAGGGAATCTTGAAAACCTTACAGACATTGAGGCAAAGGAGAATTACACTTTTGTTAAGGGTGATATCGTTGACCAATCGTTTATAGAAGATTTGTTTGAAAAGGAAAAATTTGACTGCGTTGTCCACTTAGCGGCAGAGTCACACGTTGACAGAAGCATCAGTAATCCGTTAGAATTTGTTATGACAAATGTTGTTGGAACAGTCAACTTGCTGAATGCTTTTAAAACGCATAGAACAAACCCAGATGGATTTTTCTATCACGTAAGTACCGATGAAGTGTACGGTGAATTAGGAGATTCTGGTAAGTTTAAAGAAACAACACCTTACGACCCGAACTCTCCATACTCGGCGTCAAAAGCTAGTTCTGACCACTTTGTACGTGCCTATCATGTAACCTATGGGTTGCCCGTAAAATTGTCAAACTGCTCGAATAATTATGGGTCACACCATTTTCCTGAAAAGTTGATACCATTGTTTATTAATAACATTCAAAACAATAAACCACTGCCTGTATATGGCAAAGGTGAGAATGTAAGGGATTGGCTGTTTGTAGAAGACCATGCATCAGCGATCGATACGATATTTCATAAAGGGACCAACGGGGAAACGTATAATATTGGTGGGAATAACGAATGGACAAATATTGCTTTAGTCAAACTTTTGTGTAAACTCATGGATTCAAAACTGGGTAGACCAAAAGGCACGGCTGAAGAGTTGATATCCTATGTTAAAGATCGTGCTGGACATGATTTTAGGTATGCTATAGACTCGACCAAGTTGATGACTAACATAGGCTGGCGACCATCACTTCAGTTTGAAGAAGGGTTGTCCAAAACGATAGACTGGTATCTAAAAAACGAAGAATGGCTTAATCATGTAACGTCAGGGGCGTATATGGATTATTACAAGGAACAATACGAGGAAAGATAGTATGAAAGGAATTATTTTAGCAGGAGGGTCTGGTACACGACTACACCCATTAACATTGGCTATGAGCAAGCAGCTGATGCCGGTTTACGACAAGCCCATGATTTATTACCCGTTGTCAACTTTATTGATGGCCGGGATAAACGAAGTTTTAATCATTTCTACACTGCATGATTTACCACATTTTAAAAAGCTTCTAGGCGATGGCAGTCAATTGGGCTGTCGTTTTGAGTATAAAGTGCAAGAAGTGCCAAATGGCCTGGCTCAAGCATTTGTATTGGGAGAAGATTTTATCGGTGATGATAAAGTGGCGTTGATATTGGGCGATAACATATTTTTTGGCACCAGCTTAGGCAGATTGTTAGAAGAAAATGCTGATCCTGTAGGTGGAGTCATTTTCGCCTATCACGTCGGAGATCCGGAAAGATATGGTGTTGTTGAGTTTGATGAGGAAATGAAAGCACTGTCGATCGAGGAAAAGCCAGAAAAGCCAAAATCAAACTTTGCCGTACCAGGTTTGTACTTTTACGATAACAGTGTAGTTGACATAGCTAAAAATCTAAAGCCATCTCCTCGTGGCGAGTATGAAATAACAGATGTAAACAAAAGGTATCTGGAACAAAACGCTTTGAAAGTTGGTGTTTTACACCGTGGAACTGCATGGCTCGATACAGGGACTTTTGGTTCGCTTATGCAGGCTGGACAGTTTGTGCAAGTTATTGAAGATAGACAAGGGCTTAAAGTAGGTTGCATTGAAGAAATCGCCTATAAACAAGGGTACATTGACAAAAAACAACTGACCGCTTTAGCCAATAAGCTGGTAAAGAGTGGTTATGGAGATTACTTACTAAACCTAATAAAATAGTTGAAAGGAAATACCCTATTCGGCAATCAGAGGAAGCTCTTACATACCCTATCAGGGGATGAACGTAAAACGTACTATCGCCTTTTAACAACCAATTTCTTTTCCGTTTTACTCGAAATAGTCGGTTTAGTGATTATATACTTAGTGCTCATTTTGGTGCTGAGTCCTAGTCAATTTCAGGAAGTAATTCAATCTCTGGCTTTTAGTCCTGATATCAGATTTAGTGCTTTTTTGATATGCTTATTCGTGCTTTTTGTTGTTAAAACAGTCACGGCATTGGCCCTACAAAAAGTTCAACTGAAACAGCTTTTCACTATCTCTGCGTCGCTTTCTGATAGAGTATTTAATCAGAGCTTTACTGCAAGCTTAGACGCCCACAAAAAGGTCCATTCTGCGGATAGGTTATCAGATATGAACACCGTTACGAACTCACTACCATATTTGGTGATTTTACCGGCTGTCTCGGCATTGAGTGAAATGGTCTTCGTCATCTTAACGGTAATGATATTGTTAACCTTGAAACCACTTTTGGTGTTGATGTTGATACTTGCCCTTTTGCCACAAACATTGCTCCTCATTTATTGGGGGAGGAAAAAACTAAGTCATACCGGCGAATTAATTAATAAGCAATTGGCAACCCAAAACGAATTGGTATCAAGTTCTGTTTTTGGCTTTGCTGAAGTCAACCTGTTTAACCTATCTGCTCATTATAAGTCGGAACTTAACAGGGTAAGAGGCGTTGTTTATGAGAACAGAAGCAAGGTGCAGTTGTATAGTTCAATTGCTCCACAAAGGTTAATGGAGTTGTTAACCGTTGTAGCCCTGTGTGCCATAGCCGTTTACGTTTATAAGTTCAATCACTCGAAAGGCCTGTTCAACACGTTAGCACTTTTTGCCGCCGCAGCTTTTAGAATGTTACCCTCCCTAAATAGAATCGTTACCGGTACCAATACCTTAAACTCTTTTTCTGCAATTCTTGATCTAATTCCGTCTATTGATACGAAGAATGAAAGTAAAGCGTCACATGATATTGGATCATTTAAGTCGTTAAATATAAATCGATTAAATTTCGGTTTTAAGAATGAAAGCCCTTTGTTTGAAAAGCTGAACTTGACATTGGTTAAAGGAGATTTTGTTGGATTATATGGAGAGTCAGGTGCCGGGAAAACCACCCTAATAAATATCATTCTTGGTTTTTATGAGTTGCCAAACCAAGACATTAAGGTGAATGAAATGGACATGCATCAAGTTACGAGGAGTTGGCAAGATAAGTTGGGGTATGTTAAACAAGACTCTTATGTCGTTTCAGGAAGTATAAAGAAGAATGTTGCATTCGGTGATCTTGATATTGATGAAAATAGGGTCGAAGCATTACTGAAGAAGGTCAAACTATGGGAATGGATAGAATCTTTACCTGACAAAGTGGAAACAAACATTGGTGAGAATGGAGCCCTGATTTCTGGCGGTCAAAAACAAAGAATTGCCATTGCACGGGCATTGTACAGAAATGTGGAAGTTCTTGTGTGTGACGAGATTACCAACTCATTAGACGAAGAGAACAGTATTGGGATTTGGAATTTATTGTCTGAAATAAATTCGACCGGAACGACTATATTTCTTGTTTCTCACGACAAAAAAGCATTTAAATACACCCAAAAGGTATACGAGTTGTCAGGAGGGCTGTTGATTAATCACACTGATTAATGGTTAATAGCATTGACCTAACACATGTGAGATTAAGTGCCTAATACAGAGTGATGTTGTGTTACTGCTGTCCTAAAAAATCTAAAAGATTTGTAGAAAAAAGTTTTTCCTTAGTTGAAACGGAAAGATCGTCCATCTGTTCAATGAATTCCCCATGTCTAAGATCTCCTAAAGGGAAAGGATAGTCTGTTCCATAGGATATTTTGTCTTCACCCATTACTTGAATTAAATATCTCAGCGCGTCTTGGTCATGCGTGATGCCATCTACCCAAAATTTCCCTTTGTATGTATAAGGGTCAGATACACCATTTACGTCTACCAAATCGGGTCTGCAATGCCAACCATGAGATATTCGTCCTAAGGTATGTGCAAAGGATCCTCCTCCGTGAGCAAACATGACCTTTAAGTCAGGAAATTTGTCAAAGATTCCACCAAACAACATACTGCAGATTGCACGACTTGTTTCCGCGGGCATGCCAACCAACCAAGGCAACCAGTATTTAGTCATATCGGCTTGTCCCATCATTTCCCAAGGGTGAATAAAAATACTCATATTCATTTCTTGAGCAGCTTCCCACAAGGGATAGAAAATTGGGTCGTCCAGGTTTTTATCATCGATATGTGAAGCAATTTCAACACCCGGCATGCCATTTTCTTTACACCATTTGAGTTCCTCTATGGCAAAATCAATGTGTTGCATAGGCAAGGTGCCAAGACTTATAAATCTTTTTGAGTGGTGGTTTTGCACTTCAAGCAGATGTGCGTTGATAAAGCGACTCCATTCCTTACCGTGCGCTGGTTTTGTCCAGTAGTTAAACAATACCGGAATCGTACACAAAACCATTTTTTCGACGTTGAATTCATCCATCTCAGGAAGAATAGCCTCTACATCATAACAATTCTTTTCCACTCGCCTAAAAAAGACACCGTCATCGCGCATCATTTTTTTAGCACCGGTTTCTATTTCATCTTCTAAATAGATAAAACCACCATAGCCATATTTTTTATCGAGTCGCTCCCAGTTTGGGGGCATAATGTGAGCATGACTATCTAGTTTACGCATTTTTGTGTTCACCATATCGAATTGTATCGGGCAATTATACGAATCGAGAGTCAGTTTCCATTACCGTCCCACATTTGTCGCATGTGCGAAGCGATTCAGAAGCGTAGTATTCTCTGAAACGAGGAAGGAAGTCTTTTTCTATATCCTCCAAGGTGAAATACGTTTCGTGTAATTTGTTGTTACAATTGTCGCAAAACCAAAGCAAGCCATCTGTAGTTGAAGGTCTTTTCAATTCAATAACGAAACCAATCGAATTGGCACTTCGCATAGGCGAATGCGGCGTATTAGCAGGTAGCAAAAACATTTCGCCGGCCTTAATCGGAATATCTACAGCTTTCCCATCTTCCTGAATTCTGACGTTAATGTCGCCTTCTAGCTGATAAAATAATTCTTCTGTTTCGTTGTAATGATAGTCTTTACGAGCGTTTGGACCCCCAACAATCATCACGATGTAATCACCTGCGTCTTTGTACAGATTTCGGTTTCCAACAGGGGGTTTTAACTCATCCCTGTGCTCTTCTATCCATGCCTGTAAATTAAAGGGTTTTCTAGCCATTTTTCACTTCTTTAAGTCACTCGAAATTAGCAAAAAATGTCAAATCAAAAATAGGTATCGTACGCAATTGGGAAATATCAAAAAACAAGTTAAAAATCGTAACTTTGCGCTTCATTAATTAAGAACAGAGTATGACTATGTTAACAATACTTCTAGCCTTTGGATTCCCTGAATGGGGCCTGATTGTCTTAGCAGTTCTTTTATTATTTGGTGGACGTAAAATTCCTGAATTAATGAAAGGGTTAGGTCAAGGAATTAGAGAGTTTAACAATGCCAAGAAGGATGTAAAGAAGCACATCGAAGACGGCATGAAGGATGAACCTAAAAAGGAAGAGTAACTTTAGGTGCACTTTAATACACTACAACATCTTCAACAAGAGTTAGTTGCAGGGAGGGTTTCGTGCGTTCAAATCGTTGAGTCGTACTTAGAAAATATTCGAAATAATAAACATCTTAACGCCTTTTTAGAGGTCTTTGAAGCAGAGGCATTGGCAAATGCCAATCAAGTCGATAAGAAGGTTCAGAACAAGAATCAAGGCAAATTAGCTGGACTTGTAATCGGATTAAAAGACAATATTTCCTACACCGGACATGCTGTATCTTCATCATCTAAGATTTTGGAGGGATATACGTCAGTTTACAACGCAACGGTTGTGGATCGATTACTGGATGAAGACGCGATAATTATTGGCCGACTTAATTGTGATGAATTTGCAATGGGCGCCAGTAACGAGAATTCTGCCTATGGGCCAGTACTCAACGCACAAGATAATTCTCGTGTGCCAGGTGGATCTTCGGGCGGATCAGCTGTAGCGGTACAAGCCAATTTGTGCCGTGTTGCTCTAGGTTCAGATACGGGAGGTTCAATACGTCAACCTTCGTCTTTTACTGGAACGTTTGGTATGAAACCAACGTACGGACGCGTATCACGCTGGGGTTTGCTTGCGTATGCGTCGTCATTTGATCAGATTGGCCCTGTTACTTCTTCCGTAGAAGATATGGCGGCCGTTTTAGAAGTCATAGCCGGACCTGACGAAAACGATGCTACCGTTTCGGAAACTGCAGTTCCAGCTTATTCAAAAAACTTAAAATCATCGGGTAAAAAGAGAATTGCTGTTTTCGAAGATTGTTTGACCGCAGATGGATTAGCACCAGAAATTAAAACGCATCTTAACCAGGCAATTGATGCGCTAAAAGCTGATGGTAACGAGGTAGAAATGGTTTCATTTCCCTATCTCGATTATATGGTGCCGTGTTATTATGTGCTTACCACCGCTGAGGCTTCTTCAAATTTGTCTAGATATTCTGGGCTCCTGTATGGCCATAGAAGCACGGAAGCACATGATTTAGAGTCGACATTTATTCAAAGTAGAACTGAAGGTTTTGGACCAGAAGTAAAGCGAAGAATAATGGCAGGAACTTTCGTATTAAGTTCTGATTACTACGATGCTTATTACACAAAAGCCCAAAAAGTACGTCGCATCATTCAGCAAGAGACAGAAAAAATATTGAAGGATTTTGACTTTATCCTTTTGCCTACAACGCCAACAGAAGCGTTTAAGTTGGGTGAAAAAGCAAACGATCCAATCGCTATGTACTTGGCCGATATATTTACGGTGCAAGCTCCTTTAGCCGGTATCCCTGCTATTTCATTGCCAACAGGAACTATGGATTCTGGCATGCCATTTGGACTACAGTTAATGGCAAATCACTACGAAGAACAAGATTTGCTTAACATGTCTAAATATTTATTCGAACTAATGGAAGACTAATGCGGCTGAGAATACTTTTTTCGTTTCTGTTTTTATCTGTTTTGGCTTACAGCCAGACGGGGGTAACAGCGACCAGATTGTCACAAATTAATTCTACAATAGAATTGTCTTACAATGGATATGTTGAACAAGCCATTGCTGACTTGGTTGTCAATAAAGACAATAAATCAGGCGAGTTACTTGGTAAATCTGCGCTTTATCTGCCTGAAATTGAAGACAGTCTTGAAGCACATCAACTACCACACGAATTGCAATATTTGATTCCTACCGTAAGTCAATACGACAATTGGAAGGTGTCAGACGACGGTGGATCCGGTTATTGGCAACTTCGGTATGTCATGGCAAAGCGTTATGGCTTAAAGATCTCCAGTTACATTGATGAGCGAAGAGATTACAGAAAGGCAACTTCAGCAGCAATCCCTTATTTTAAAAAGTTATATGAAGAGTTGGGTGATTGGCACGCTGTGATAGCAGCTTTTGTTAGTGACAAGGTTGAAGTTAACAAAGCCATTCGAATGGCTGGTGGCAAGACAAATTATTGGGAATACCACAGATTTTTACCTTTAAAATATCAATACGTGGTGCCAGGTTTTATCGCTCAGATATATACACATAGCTACTATGAGTCACATAACATAACACCTGAAACCATGGCCGTACCCAAACTGGAGACCGTTAATATCGATCAATGGGTATCGATATATCAGCTGAGTAAAGCTTTAGACGTAAAGTATGACGATTTGAAGGAGTGCAATGCGATTTACAAGAAACAAGTAATTCCGAATACAGACAAGGTGTACGCGGTGAGAATTCCGTTCGAAAGTGTGGGTAGATATTATGAACTCGGAGATTCCATATATACCTATCAAAGTCATGAAATTACAACGGGTGCTGTAGAACCAAAAGCTACCGAAGATACCCCAACAGTAAAAGAACCTGCGGTTGTTAAGCCACCCGTTAAAACTGGTCCAAGGCTGATGTACTATACCGTCCGTAAAGGAGATTATTTAGGTAGAATTGCAGACTTATATGACGTACGAATAAGCGATATGCGGAAATGGAATAAGATTAAAGGTGACAGAATAAACATAAACCAACGCCTTAAGATTTATAAGCCTGCTTCACAATACTCAAAATACAATAAGATAAATTCAATGAGCACCTATCAAAAGAATCAGCTCATTAAAAAAGATTAAACATCTTTACGTGCAACTCGATTCAGAGAAATACCACAAAACAAAGCAAGTTAAACCGGCAACAATTGTCTGGATGTTGGTGCTTCTTAATTTGGTTTTAGGATTATTGGTGTTGTTATTTCCAAAGTCTGAAAGAAGTTTCACGATAAATTCAGAAATCCCCTTTATTCATTTGGTCGATGTAGAAGACACCAGCACAAATACCGGAGACCTTAGGCTTCAGTTTGTGTCAGCTACGGATTTGTTTACCCCTAAAAACAAGGTTGTCGTTGATATTGATAGTGTATTAGGGGATATAGCGATGGACACTGTTGTTGAAGATACGGTTGTAATTGATACGAGTTTTAATGAACCTGAACTCAATAGAAAAATTCAATATGTCAAGGTAGAACGGTCAGTGCTTCATGGTTTTTTTGAGGCATTATTCGAAGTGGAGAATGGTTCAGAAGAGTTGATTCGAATCTTACATTATGGAGACTCCCAACTAGAAGGTGATCGAATTTCAGATTACTTACGTAATAAAATGCAAAACCGTTTTGGTGGATATGGACCAGGTATTGTCTTACCAATCGATGTTAGCCATGCTAGGGTTTCTATTAGGCAAAGTGAGAGTAGAGATTGGAAAAAGTATGCCATCTATAGCAAAAAAAGACATCCCAAAAGACATTACGGAATTGGTGGTTCTTCATATATGTATACGGGGAAATACTTCGTAAAAATTGGAGAGGATACTATCATTCAGCCAGTTTATGACTCTTTAATAGAGAAAAAGATATGGCTGGTAAAAGCATTAAAACAAGACTCCATCTCAACCGAAGATTCTTCAAATTGGGGTACAGTAAGTGTACCTTTTGATTCTTCACAATTTCAAATGGATACTTCATTCAAACCAATTTTGGAGCGCAAGGACGCTGCTTACAGTTGGTTGAAATTTAGATGCTCAAATAGAAGTTATCCGCGTGTAAGAAAGTTTAACCAGGTGGAATTGATGTATAGCGCTGAGGATTCAGTAAATCTCATTGTTTCGATTGATGGTGTAGAAAAAGTTAAGCAATTGCCACCAGCGCCATATGGAACTAAAACCACCTTACATCGAGGTTGGGTTAACAGTGCGGTGATGCTCAAATTTGCCGGCGTTTCACCCGTCGTTTTTGGTGTTCTGCTAGATGGAAAGAAGGGTGTGGCAGTTGATAATTTCCCCATGCGTGGAAGCAGTGGAACAGGGTATTCTATTATCAACCAATCGGTTTACAGAAGGCAATTACAAGCAACCAATGCTAAACTCATTATCATGCAATATGGAATCAATGTCATACCAAATCCTCAAAAAAGGTATGGATTCTATCAACGCATGTTTAGCAAAGAGATTGCGGCCATTAAAAAAGCAATGCCAGGCGTTAGTATATTGGTAATAGGGCCAAGCGATATGAGTCGAAAAGTTGCTGGCGAGTATGTATCCTATCCAAATATCACCAAAATACGCGATGCGATGCAAAAGGCTGCAAGGGAAAACGATTGTGCTTTTTGGGATTTGTATAGCGTTATGGGAGGTGAAAATTCTATGGTAGGGTGGGTCAATAATTCTCCTACGCTTGCCGCTAAAGACTACACCCATTTTAACGCCCGAGGAGCGCGCTATATAGGCGAGATGCTCTATAACGCGATAATGAGTGATTATACGCTATGGAAAAACCAACAATCTACTCCAACACCATAGTTTAGCCCTGTTTCGGTTAAGGGGATTCACAGATTTTGGTTAAATTGCATTAGGTAATATTTCAATATGCGTAATGCTAAAATCGCTGGAATGGGTTTCTTCGTTCCAGAAAACATTGTAACAAACGACGACCTTGCTCAAATGATGGAGACCAACGATGCGTGGATTCAAGAGCGTACAGGTATTCAAGAACGTAGATGGGTCATTCCGGGAGAAGATACCACATCTGGAATGGGTGTAAAAGCGGCAAAAATGGCCATAGAAAATGCCAATATTGATACGCAGGATATTGACTTCATCATCTTTGCTACGTTGTCTCCAGACTATTATTTCCCGGGACCAGGTGTACAAGTTCAAGAGGCTCTTGGTCTTGACACGATTGGCGCATTGGATGTTAGAAATCAATGTTCGGGTTTTGTATATGCCTTAAGCGTGGCCGACCAATTTATCAAAACAGGCATGTATAATAACATTCTAGTCATTGGGTCAGAGCTGCACTCAGGAGGTTTGGAAAAAACCACTAGAGGAAGAGGGGTATCTGTAATTTTTGGTGACGGAGCAGGTGCAGCAGTTGTGACGCCTTCAGACTATAGCAGTGGCATCCTTAGCACACATTTGCATAGCGAAGGGGCACACGCCAAAGAATTGGCTTTAATTGGACCGGCCACAAATCGCTGGGTTGATGAAATAATTAAAGACGGAGACCCAGACGATCTTTCTTACTATCCACACATGAATGGGAATTATGTTTTTAAGCATGCCGTAACGAGATTTCCTCAAGTTATCATGGAAGCACTTACTCAAAATGGGTACAAGCCAGAAGACATTGATCTATTGGTACCGCATCAAGCGAACTTAAGGATTGCACAATTCATTCAGCGAACCATGAAGTTGAAGGATGATCAGGTCTATAACAATATTATGCGATACGGAAACACTACTGCGGCGTCAATCCCCATTGCTCTGTCTGAGGCTCTGCAGGAAGGGAAGGTTAAAAAGGGCGATTTGGTTTGCCTAGCGGCGTTTGGTAGTGGATTTACTTGGGCCAGTGCATTAATAAGATGGTAATTATTTCCTTTAATCGACTCAAGTAATTTCTTTGTCTATTTTCCGCATTTGACCGGTCTAAACTGAAACTGTTTTTGTTGCTTTGGTGTTAGCTATATAAATACCCATAAGATCAAACAATTCTTTGGGACAAAAACAGTTAATACAATATGAGTAACTACCAAATGAGCATTAGATCAATCTGGCGAAAAATGGTTAATTGGGGTTTTAACAAAAAAACCTTGAAGTGGACGGCCGTTTTTGTTGTTTTGAAATGGGTAGTTACTCTTACGCTCGTTGCTTACTTTATTCGAGTGGAAAAATGGCATTCGATTTACTGGTTAATCTTTCCGGTAATTGCAGTGGCGCTATTTTTATACAACAAAAAGAAAAAAGAGCGTCGATAAGCTTGTATTCTGATCACTTTTTCTGTGAAAGACTTTCATTCTGTTTGCATTCTAAATTAGTTCAATTACAGACTGGATTGTAGGTCATTTTTAATATTTTGATTGAAAATGGTTACTTTTACACAATACCATTATTAATCTGTAAGTGAATTCGGAGAATCATATTGTAACGGGCATCAAAACGGGTGACTCAGAAATTTTAAAATCTGTGTATACAGATTATTTCGGTATGGTGCGAAATCTGGTGGTCAAAAACTCTGGTTCAGAGACAGATGCTGAAGATGTTTTTCAGGATGCTTTGGTCGTTCTATTTAAGAAATTCAACCATTCAGAATTTCGTTTAGCGGTTAAGTTTAAGACCTATTTTTATTCGGTATGCCGAAATATTTGGCTCACTGAGTTGAGAAAACGTGGTGGTAGAAACGCAAGATTGAAAGACTTTGAACACCACGTGGAGTTAGGTTATGAGTTTACGTCAAATTGGAAAGAAACTCAGGAAGAAGCCTTTGTTAAGGTTGAAAAGGCAATGCGGTATTTGGGTGAAAAATGTCAAGAGATTTTATTGATGTATTATTACCAAAAACAGTCAATGCAACAGATAGCTGCAGCACTTGATTACGCAGACGCGGATTCAGCCAAGGCACAGAAATATAAATGTATTCGTCAACTTAAACGCAATTTAAATCCGTGATTAGCGAAAAGGACATAGCGCTTATTGATGCATTTATTGCTGGGGATTTAATTGGCAATGATAAAACCGATTTTGAATCTCGGGTTAAAAAAGACCTGGAATTCGCCAAGGCTGTCCGTCAACAAATTCATGCGGTTGAGCACCTTGAGATAATGGGCGCAGTGACCATGGGCAAATCACTTCGACGTGATATGCAGCAATGGAAAAGTGAAGGAGGATACCAGCCATACCAACCTGAATTAATGGGTAAAGGGATGATGACAAAAGTGATTGCAGGCATCGTTTTGCTAGCAGTTGTCGGAGGAGTCATTTGGTATTTCTTTATGAAGGAAGAACCAACCAAGCCAGCACCTGTCAAGCCCGAGACTGAAGAGACTGTGGCTCCTGAACCAACGCCGACAACAGATGTGATAGATACGATTACAACGACGGAATCCCTAGTCGAACTGAAAACAAGCGAGGAGCAAATCGCTGATATGCAGCTAAATGTAAAGGATCCAACTACCTTTTCAATTCACGAAATAAGCGAAGAAGATGGTATTTACACCTATGAAATCGCGTATGACGATTATGTAGATGTTTTTCAAAGCAGAGATCCTGACATTGACGATGTTTTAATGGAGATGGCAGAACAAGCAATTTCTGATAATCAAAAAGTTAATGAGGAGAATAAGGCGAGAAATAACGCCGCAAAGCAACAAAGTGTGCAATCAGCACCAACCAATACACCAACTCAGAAAAAGGCTGAAGTGGAGCAAAAAGCAGAACCAAAAAAGAAAACAACGACCCAGCCAAAGCCACGACGCAAGCAACAAAAGGTTGACGATGATTTTCCTTATTAACGGGTGATTTGATTTTCTGTATTCCGTGGTTATTTAAATACTTCTTTAGAGATAATATAAGCGCATTTGCGTTTTGGCCATTTATCGTATTGAAGTCCCCAAAGCTCAAGTCAGAACAACAAATATTGCGTCATGAACGCATTCATTTAAAGCAACAAGTTGAGCTGTTAGTGATTCCTTTTTATGCCATTTATATGATCGAATTCCTTGTTCGTTTGCTAATACACAAGGACGTTCAAAAGGCTTACTTAGCCATTAGTTTTGAAATCGAAGCGTTCAGAAACGATTGGGATGATGGTTACCTCAAACGTCGAAAAATTTGGAGTATGTGGCGAAGAGGAGTTGGTTAAATTGACGTAAGACTGCACTTTTGCATGAAATAAGGATATTAATATATGTTTGGACTAGACAAACTAAAAGACTTCAAGAAAAACGCTGAAGAAGCAAAAGAACGACTTGAGTCAATCACTGTTGAGGGTACCGCTGGAGCCGATTTAGTAAAAGTCGTATGCACTGCGAGTAAAAAAGTGGTTTCTGTGGATGTGAGCGAATCGGTTCTGAGAACCGGATTGAAATCGGACGTTGACAAATTGATTTTGGAAGCAATGAACAACGCCCTTGCTCAAGCCGAACAAGTAACCGAAAGTGAAATGAAGGGCATCATGCCCAATATTCCTGGGTTAGGAATTTAATTAAAGGATACGTCTAGAAAGCTGCATCCTTAAGCCGTCGACATACGTTTTTTCTGTGGCGTGTGTAACTGGACTTCCGCCCACTTGTGCAATGAAGTTAACCGTATACAAGGGACTTATTACATACGTTAAGGAGGCCAGCAGGGCAACTTCGGATTTACGAAATTTCACATCCGGTATCGGGCTAACGGATTCACCATAGATATAGAAGTCCTTGAATTCATGTAACACGAATTGAGGTTGAAAACCAACACCCACTTGAACCTGTTTTCCAAGGTTATGTTTATAGTAAAGGGCAGTTGCAAAGAGTAATCTACCTGTTAAAGTCGTTGACCGATAATAAAAAGAGTTGTTCTCAACACTATAGGTTTTCAATTCTTCTGACGCTTGATTAAAGAGCAATGAAGACGCAAGGCTTAGTCTAGATTTCGTTTTTGTCAAGAAGTGAAACTCCCCTCCGAGGCCAAAACCATAACCAGAATTCCCATTTTTCGATGCACCACGATACCGCAATGCGCTGGTTTCGAAGTGAACCCTAGCTTTTCTAATATTCTCCGAAATATGGTACACCGAGGGTGTTTGGCTCATTGCGCTTAAGGCCAAAAGAGTCATCAAAAAAGTAGGTACTATTTGCTTAATAAACATGCTGCTTTTAATTGTAAGGTTTTAAATCGATGCGTCTGTTTGCTTAAAGTTTCGTTGGTGTAATCTCCGAAGCTTTGTTGTACCTGCGCACCAAGTTCGAATCGACCTGTGTGAAAACTAATGGCTACGTTTATGCCAATGTCTTTTGTTTGAAATCCACCTCGATTAGTAATGGTGATGTTTTGGACTTCACTGTTTGATTCTGGTGCGGTTGGGTAAGAAAGTTTCCGTGTTAGGTCTCCTGACATGCCAGTTAAAAAGGAAATTTGAGGACCAACAGTTACACTTAAGGATCTATTAAGCTGGTAATACCAGTTAATCGGAATGGTTACATATTTTAATCGCCGAACTACAGCACTGTCCGTTTGGGTGAAATTATTATTATTGAAAACATCATATTTCTCTACATAGGTGATCGGTCTTATGGCGATTGGATTATAACCTAATTCTACATGAAGCGCAGATTTTGCCGATATAAATCTTCTGGCATAAACGGCAAATCCAGTGTTTTGAATCGCGTTTCTAACACTAATGTCAGGTAAAATGCCAGACTGAATTTTGATACCAACTTGGTTGTGCACATACACTATAGGTTCTGGTTCATATCTATGAATCTCGGTACCCTCAATAATGGTTTCACCAGTAACGGGTTCGTCTTGGGTAATGCTGTCTTCGTTTGATTCTTCTATTGGTAGGTTAACTTTATTGAAAGAGGCTTGTTCATCTTTTGTCTCATCAAAGGGTTTCGTTGCCTGGTTGATAGGAACAAAAACGTCTTCCAGAATCCTATTCTTTTGGGCTGGTCTAGATGGAATCGGTAAGTCATCTTCGTGATTTATGTCCGTAACGTTAAAGGCTAGGTAGTTTAAGTCATAAGACGAATTTCCAGCGTATGATGCAGTACTATCTTGTTCTATTTTTGATGTCAAAGTCTTGGACTTAACCAACATCCCAACGACACCTATCGTAGTCACTGCTACGAATAGATTTAGATAAATTTTATACTTGACAAGAAATGCAGACCACCCACCTTGAGTTATTCCTCCGGCTTCTATGGTCTGTTCCATCTTTTGCCAAGATGTGTCCATATCAGGTAAATCAACTCCTTCGAGTTTGTCTTTAATGATATGTTTATTATTGGTAGTTTTCATTTCATTTACATTCGTTAGTGTGTCCGATTTACGATGCCAAACGCGTATAACTTCTCTTGCAACAGTTTACGTCCTTGGTTCAAGTGCCATTTACTTGTTCCGACGCTAATTTTTAACTTCTCAGCAACTTCTGCATGACTGTGGCCTTCTACTATATACAGGTTAACCACGAGTCGTTGTGCTGGCGGTAAGTACCGAAATAGATCTAGAATTTCATTCGAAGTCATTCCAGAAATAATATCGGTATCTATTCCAATTTCAATAGCCTCTTCAATTGGCGTTTGAAATTTGAATTTTTCTTGTTTTCGTATAAAGTCAATAGCAGTATTTACAATTATGCGACGAATCCAGCCACCAATGGCGCCTTTGTTCGCATACTGTTTGAGCGAATTGAAGACCTTTAGAAATGCCTGATTATAAATGTCAACGGCGTCGTCATTTTTAGATACGTAAGACATGCACACAGGCATAAGCAATGGGTAGAAGTGCTTATAAAGCTTTTCTTGAGCAACTCTATCCTGCTGCTTGCAAGCTTCAATCCAGTTTAATATATCTGATTCGTTGATCGACATCACGTTCCGTAATTACATAACGTAAAAACAGTTGTTGTTTTATGTCTGACGTAATAAAAATTGAAAAGGTTGGGTGAGATGGGAATTATCTTGAATTACTCACGCAGTAATTTTCTACTTCTTCACCCATTTCGGTCCATTCTTTCTGCCGACCCCATTCTTTTCCAAGAATGTAGTGCTTGGATGAAGATTTTATACCGTTGTCGTGCCAAGTCTCAAAAGAGCCATTTAGCTTGCCATCTGTATAGCCGCAATTTTGCATGAGTTGACCGTTAGGCCACCACATTTTACATTCCCCGTGCTGAATACTATACTTGTACAAACAAGCTTTGTGCAATTTGCCGTTGGCATGCCATTGTTTGAAAATGCCATGAATTTTACCTTCAATGTACTGAGAAACGCTTAGGACTGAACCGTCTTCGTGATACTCCTTGACTAAGCCGCTGTATGGATGCTGATTCATATGCAAAACGTTGTCCTTGAATTGGAAATCGCTTTGTATTGAATTAGAGTTGCTCATAAATGTGGATAAACCATCAAACGCTTGTCGCGGCTAGCGAATTACGCAAAGTTTATCCACAATTCAAAGACGTTGAGGTGATTTAATTTTTACACCACAATTACTTAATGCGCATAGCGATTTTCAGCTAAATCAAATGGGTAAACACATTATTCATCTTTTGAAAAGTAGGAATAATTCGTGATCAATGCAGAGTAGTGCCTACGAGACCGGATTTTCGGAAATATCAAAAGTGTACTCATCCGGATTTTTTTCATGTAAAAATTTGCGAGTAACTTCTTCTTCGTCAGCAGCTTGGAAGTATGAGGTGTAACTAGCTGAATCTCCTTGCTTTTTCCAGATAACACTATACGAACGTTGTTTTGCACGATGGTCTTTTTGATTAAGAAACGTTACTGTTTTGGTTAAACAGTCTATGCTACTCGTTCCTTTCACAGTATGCAACAACATGTACTCGTTGTGTCTCTGGTTGTAGGTCAATACGTTTAGTTTGATGGTCTCATAGTCAGACAAAAGATTAACGTGATAGTCAAAGTGACAAGAAACGCCGTTATCTTGTAAAAGCAATTCACCTATTTGATGTTGTAATTTTATCTGCTCTAATTTTTTATCAATCTTAGACATATTCGTTGCAATTTTGAAGAAGCAAATATCGGGAATCACAATTACGACACATGGAATTAGGACATGATTATTTTATGAAGCAGGCTATCAAGCAAGCTCTACTGGCTTTTGAAGATGATGAAGTGCCTATTGGAGCTGTTGTTGTTGTCGATAATCAAATTATAGGTAAGGGATATAATCAAACCAAAAGACTTCAAGATGCCACCGCTCATGCGGAAATGTTGGCTTTAACTTCTGCCTTTAATCATTTCAATACCACTATATTGGATGAATGCACGTTGTATGTCACTGTTGAGCCTTGCCCGATGTGTGCTGGTGCACTAAAATGGGCTAGATTACACCAGGTTGTTTATGGGGCCTCTGAGCCTAAAAGTGGTTTTAGTCTTTACAAGCCGTCATTGCTTCATAAAAAAACGGAGATCGTCGGCGGGGTACTGGAGCAAGAGTGCAAAGATTTAATGCAAACGTTTTTTGAAGCGAAGCGCGATTAATCCACGGCCATAAAATAGTGGTTGATTACACGCGAGAAATGCACCAATCCAACTCTGCGTATATGCGCTTTTTCTGAATTGGTCGTCTTATTCATTCCTATTTGCCCAAGAAGGGATTGGGCTTGGATTATAAGAACGATGACTATAACGACTTGTGGTAAGTGTCTCATTTGATGACATCAATTAGTTTCACTTCGCCATTTTCAGTGATCATAACGAACTTCTTTTCAACTTCTGTTTTGGTCACCGTTTTTACTTGAACTTTAGGCTTTTGCGTAAACTTGATTTTCATATTCATGGTATATTGAATACTTGGCTTCACCACTTTGGGATGTAAAATGATATCAAAATTGTTGAATGGTAGATAATCGTAATACATACTTGGCGAAACAATGGTCTTAACTGGTGCCATTAGCTCTTGATTTTTATCTAATAGCTTGTCGTAAGACATTCGTGTTAAACCTGAGTAAGGAGTGTATCTGGCAATGGGGTACACCGCTGCGGTCTTTTCAGATAGTTTGCGATCAAAAGAGTCCAAGTCAACACCAACTTCGTCGTACCGTTTTTCCAACTTCTCGAGGTGAGACGTTAATATTTGACGCATGGTGTCGTAGTATTGAAAAGGGTTTTCTGCGAAATAATCCACCTTTACTAGGTCATATATTTCTGATTTCGAAGCTTCAAATACGATATCATTTAATACATCGTATTGCTCAAAAATGACCGTGATGTTCTTGTGCAACTCAAACCCGATTGGCATCTCGTTTTGACTTTTGCTAAACAATTTTTTGGATGTTTTAAGGCCATAGATGGGCACTTGCGAGATGATTTCGACAATAACATTGTTGTCAGTAATCCCGGCCACTTTAAGCGAATTTTTAAATGTTTCAATGCGCCCGTTGAGTAAGGTGTTAACTTCCAAAGACGTTTTTGCGATTTGTCGAACATTGAAAATTGCAGCATATGAAGTCGCTTCGACGTTCATCAATAGGTTTATATCCATTGTGACGTCATTGCCTGTAGCCCATTGCGCCTTTAATTGGTTGAGCTGATGTTTTATCTGGGCTTGATTACTGCTCCAATTATTAAACTCAATGTGTCGATAATTGTCGACTGAAATTTGGCCAAAAACCTGACCAGTAAAAATGGAAATCAGAAGAAAGAAGAATGCACGTTTCATGTTTTTTTTGATTCAAATCAAAACACAAGAATGCATCATGTCAACCCAGACTTAGTTAATGCGCTTAGTGATTAAGGCAACGTTATCGCATTTCATTCTTCCTATTGTCCACTATTTCTTGAACGCATTCAGGGTTTAGCAAAGTGGATATGTCTCCAAATGCATCAAGCTCGTTGGCAGCCACTTTTCGTAAGATTCTGCGCATTATTTTACCACTTCTAGTCTTTGGCAATCCACTACAAAACTGGATGATCTCAGGCTTGCTAATTGGGCCCAATGTATTGGACACCAATTGTTTAATATTTTGTTCCAGTGCCTTTGCATCCTTTGTTTGATGAGCGTCACTGAGTGTAACAAAAGCATAAATGCTATTTCCTTTAATATCGTGAGGGTATCCAACAACTGCTGCCTCGGTAACAGCCTCATGCTCGTCAATAATATTTTCAATTTCGGCTGTACCTAAGTTATGGCCACTTACAATAACAACGTCATCAACTCTGCCCGTTATTCTATAGTTTCCGTTTTGATCTCTTTTCGCTCCGTCTCCAGTAAAATAGAGTCCTGGAAACGCACTATAATATGTTTCCTTGAACCTTTTGTGATTACCGTATATCGTCCTTGCCATGCTTGGCCATGGAAATTTTATACATAGTTTGCCTTCTGCATTTTGCTCATCGATTTCGTTGCCATTGTCATCCATCAAACAGGGTTGAACCCCGGGAAGAGGCAAAGTCGCAAAGGTTGGAATGGTTTCAGTAATTCCAGACAAGGGTGATATCAATATCCCTCCAGTCTCTGTCTGCCACCAAGTATCGACTATAGGGCATTGAGATTTCCCAATGTTTTGATCGTACCATTCCCAAGCTTCTTTGTTGATTGGTTCACCAACAGTGCCGAGCGTTTTTAAACTGCTTAAATCGTGCTGGGTAACTAGTGATAGGTCACATTTTGCCAAGGCCCTTATGGCCGTAGGTGCAGTATATAAAATATTAACCTTGTGTTTTTCTACAACCTGCCAAAACCGACCCATATCTGGGTAACTGGGTACACCCTCAAACATTACTGTGGTAGCTCCGGCGCTTAATGGACCATAAACGATATAACTATGACCCGTAATCCATCCGATGTCGGCGGTGCACCAATACACATCGTTGGGTTGATATTGGAAAACGTTTCGGAAACTAAAGTTGGTGTAGACCATGTAGCCAGCGCAAGTATGCACCATGCCTTTAGGTTGACCCGTGCTACCGGAAGTATATAAAATGAACAAGGGGTCTTCCGCATCCATTACTTCAACTGGGCAATTCCCGGATTGTTGGTCGTACAAGTCGTGCCACCAAATATCTCGGCCTTCCAGCATAGAAACCTTTTGGTTTGTGCGTTTTAAAACGACTACGTGTTCAATTGTTGGGCACTGAGTTAAGGCATCATCCGTAATTGCTTTTAACGGTGTAATTTTTGAACCACGATATCCGCCATCAGCGGTCAATACGAGTTTACACGCAGCATCATTTATCCGATCAGCTAAGCTCTTGGCACTAAATCCAGCAAACACAACAGAATGAATAGCTCCAATCCTTGCGCAAGCCAAAACGGCATAAGCCAATTCTGGAACCATGGGCATATAGAGGCATATTCTGTCGCCTTTTTTGACCCCTAAAGATTTTAAGAGGTTAGCAGTTTTATTTACTGCAACAGACAATTCGGCATAGGTAATATACTTTGCTTTTTCATCGACCGCGTTGGGCTCAAAAATGATTGCCGTTTTGTTACCATCCTTTTCTAGATGGCGGTCAATACAGTTTTCAGTAATGTTTAATTGAGCACCTGCAAACCAACTAACCTGGGGTTTTTTGAGGTCGTGCTCCAAAACAGAATCCCATGGTTTTATCCAACTAAAGGATTCTTTCGCAAACTCACCCCAAAACGTTTCTGGTGTGTTTGTACTTTCTTGGTAAAGGGACTTGTAGTCTTCAAAACTACGGGCAAAAAAACGTGACATAGAACGGTAAAAATAGTATTTCTAATCGTACTATTTTACCTGAATTATGCCTTTATGCAGAGCGCAATATGTTCACCAGCTCGTTGGCCTGCACAACACCGCTCTGTCGCCAAATTGATTTCCCGTTTTTAAACACCATTAGTGTTGGGACACTTATTACATGAAGGTTTTGGGCAAGTGATGCGTTTTTGTCGATATCAATTTTAACAATCTTAACGTCGCCACCCATTTGGTTTTTAACATCACTTAAAATGGGTGGCATCATTTTACACGGACCGCACCATTCGGCATGAAAGTCTACAAGAATCAACTCACTTGATTCGACTAATGAATTAAAATTTGCCATAGTTGGTTTTACACATACGTATTCAAAAAAAGTGCCAAGCGTGTTTATCGTGTCAAAGCGTCGGCAGTCTGCCATGCTCCGCCATTGTATGCTTCAATTCCGTGACTATTTAAGATTTTTGCAGCACCGGCGCTACGCATTCCTGACGCACAACACGTAATTACAGGCTTGTTCCATTTACGAATGGTTTCAATCTTAGTTTCAATTTGTTGTAAAGGAATGTTTTTTGACGACTTGCCATGTCCTTGTTGGTATTCTCCAACAGTTCTTACATCAAGAATAATAGCCCCATCTTGAGCTATTGCTGTTAGGTCGGTGTTTGACCCAAACATTTTATTTATAAATCCAATCATAGGTGCAAAACAACAGGTAAATTGCTAAACTTGAATCACTTTTGCAATCAAAAGAATAAATAGGATTATAAACAATACCACTAAGTACCACATAATGAACAAGGCAGCAGTTATTGAAGCTTTACAGGCGCAATTGAATGCACAGTTGAAAGATGTGCAGTTATCCATTGATGCCGTAAACGAGTCGATAAAGGGAGAAGAAAAGAGTTCAGCAGGGGATAAATATGAAACGGCTCGAGCCATGAACCACAATGAGCTCGATAGGCTTAATACCAGCTTTCAAAAGATATTGAAAAGCGGCAGTATTGTGAACGGCCTGTCTAAATCGGAAAATTACCAGCATGTCCGACTTGGGTCTTTAGTGAAGACATCAAAACGGGTTCTGTTTTTCTGCACCGGTATTGGTAAAATCAACGTAGACGGTGTAGATATATTGACTATGTCAATGGGATCTCCAATTGGTCAAGTGTTTTTAGGAAAGCAAGTAGGAGAAGAAATCCAATTTAACAACTCCAAGGAAATGATTGAAGAAATTAGATAAACAAGGACAATGAGAATAGTTTCATTTAATGTAAATGGTGTAAGGGCCTCGGTGGGCAAAGGACTTCTAGATACAATAAAGCAGATTGGCGCAGATGTGTTTTGTGTTCAAGAAACGAAGGCGCAAAACGACCAAGTATTCAAGGCAATGGAAGATCTTGAAGGGTATCATGTATATGCCAACTCTGCAGAAAAAAAAGGGTATTCAGGTGTTGCGATTTTTTCAAAAAAAGAACCGATACATGTAACCAGCGACATGGGCGTAAAAAAACATGATACGGAAGGACGAATTATCTCAGCTGAATATGACGATTTCATTCTTGTGAATGTATATGTACCCAATAGTGGGTCCGGATTAAAAAGGTTGGAATATAGAAGTACGTGGGACAAAGCATTTGCAAAATATCTTAAAACGCTTCAAGGTGTGAAACCAATTATTGTCACTGGGGATTTCAATGTGGCACATAGAGCAATCGATTTGAAGAACGATAAGTCCAACTATAACAAAACGAGTGGATATACGCAGGTGGAAATTGACGGACTTGATAGAATATTAAAAACGGGGTTGTTAGACATGTTTAGAAGTCTACATCCTGAAGAAGTTAAATATACCTTCTGGAGCCAAAGATTTAATGCGAGAAAAACGAATGCTGGATGGCGTATTGATTACTTTTTGGCATCCAAGTCTCTTAAAGACAGAATAACAGATTGTGAAATTCACAATGACATCTTCGGATCAGATCATTGTCCAATTTCATTGGACATAGTCTAACCGCTATACTAGATTCATTTTAGCTCCAAAGGCATTAATCCCTTTGATGAAATGGTTATACAATTTCATTGATTTATGGCCGTCGTGTTGATGGATAAAGAAATAGAGACGGCGCAACCCTTCGTTTTCCCATTTGGCTATCCGCGTAATCCAATCATCTAATCGTTGATAGTCTGTTGGGTCATTTATCCCTGTGAATCGTATAAACGCAGTATCATTTGTTAAACGCATGTGCATCAAATCCCTGCGACCAGCTGTGTCAGTAATGATGTTAGTTATGTTGTTGGTTTCTAATAATGAGTACAATTCTTTTGAAATTGACGGGTCATTATACCAATCTGTATGACGCAGTTCCAGTGCTAAGGAGACATCTTTCGGCCAGGCGTGTATAAATGATGCCAGGTCATCAAATTTGGTTGGGTTGAAACTTTGGTGCATCTGGATAAAACACGGGCCTAGTTTTGAACCAAAATGGTTGATGGAAGTAAGAAATTTGGTTGTTTGTTCTTCGCAGTTTTTCAATCGACGATATTGCGTGATCACTTGGGGTAGTTTTGGACAAAAAGTGAAGTCTTCAGCCGATCGATTATACCATTTTTGAACATTTTCGGGAGGGAATATGCGGTAGTAAAACGCATTCATTTCAATGCAGTTTATATGATTGCTATAATATTCCAATTGTTTGGTGCCCACACCTTTTGGGTACAATCCCTGCAAGTATTTGGGGTCCCACTTTGCAAAACCAACTTGGTACGATAAGGGAGAAGTCCTTTGAGCGAACTTGGAAAGTAGCTCAGTCGTTTCAGAATGGTCATGAGGTAGAGAGAAATCTACAGTACTTATGTCTGATACAGCGCCAAATTTCATGTGTCAAATAAACAGAATTACATAAAAAAAGGGGTCGTTAAGAACGACCCCTTTTGTATTTGTTGAAGGATGGATTATTTCACCATCACTTTTTGATTAAATACTTGGTTGTGCGCAGTCATGCGAACAAAGTACATTCCAGCAGCCT
>CAJQIC010000043.1 GCA_905478335.1 uncultured Bacteroidia bacterium
CTGATTAGTGAACTTGTACTTTTCTTGTTTACCATTAAGGTTGATTTAAAAGGTTATAAATATATTAAATAACCCTCTCTTAAATCATAACCCCTATAAGTTCACTTTTTGCTGACGTCGAACAGGTCGGTTGTGGCTGGTATTGTAGGTAAGAAAAAGTTTCAGTACGACATTTGGGGTGACGCTGTAAATATTGCTTCCAGAATGGAAAGTCACGGCACCGTAGGACGGGTTAACATTTCACAAAAAACATACGATGTGATTAAGAACGAAGCCATTTTTTCTTTTGAGCATCGCAGTAAGGTAGCGGCAAAAGGGAAGGGTGAAGTTGATATGTATTACGTCAACAGAGCTTGATTAACCCTATCAAATAGTTAGACTAAAACTGATTCTTCCACATCATGCTTTCAACAGGCTTGATTGTGCGCGTATTGTACTTCGCATTCTTCTTTGTGTTGTACATGGTTTTGATTTCACCTTCGCACACAAAGTAGATCAATTGTCCAATAGGCATGCCTTTGTAGATTCTGACGGGTTGCGCAGAAGATATTTCTAAGGTCCATGTGTTGCAAAATCCGACATCGCCTTTTCCTGCCGTAGCGTGGATGTCTATGCCAAGTCTTCCAGTACTAGACTTCCCTTCTAAGAAAGGTACATGTGCATGCGTTTCGGTATACTCTTCAGTCACACCAAGGTACAACGTATTGGGTTGTAACACGAAGCCTTCTTCTGGAATCTCAAAATGCTTAATCGTGTTGTGTTTTTTTGCGTCTAACACACGGTCATCGTAGGTTGCTAGATACTTTCCTAAATGAACATCATAGGAGTTGGTGCCAAGGCAATCAGGCCGGTAAGGCTCAATTAAAATAGTACCTTTTTCAATCTCTTCTAGAATACGTTTGTCGCTTAAAATCATGACCTGCTACTTGAAACTAATTTCATACGAAATAATAGGTTTTCGAGTAATAAATCATCGCAGGGCACAAGATGTGTAAAACAAATCCGTGCGCTATGGTCAGTCATGCCGAATTAATACCTTTGACGGGTAATACGCTTTGCCAGTACTCAAGAAAATACAAACCGAAAAGTCACAAATCTGCCTTTGGAAGATTACCGAAAGTTTGGAGGCGTTTGATTTAGACCTCATTCCGTCAGAGTCGAGCAGCAGTGCTCGGAATACGCAATGGTTGGCGGGTCGGGCGGCATTAGACGCACTAGACATAGATGTTGCCAAAATCGTTAAAGACGACTTTGGTAAACCGAATATTCAGGGAAAGGGTAAGGAAATATCACTTAGCCATTGTAACCAATACGCCGCGGCTATTGCCAGCAAGGTTCAAGTTGGGATTGACATTGAGCAAATTACACCGCGTATCGAGCGGATTGCAAAACGATTTGTGCACGACGATGAATGGCGTTTTATCAACGATACGGACAGGTTAACCGTGCTCTATCTGTTATGGAGTGCTAAGGAAGCCTTGTACAAACTATACGGAAAGAAAGCGGTCGATTTCAAAAACCACATGATTGCAAGTCCATTTAAGTTGCAAAAGCATGGATGGTTCCATCTAACATTTAAGAAAGAAAAGGAGCAAACCTTTGTCATGCAGTATGAGGTGTACGACAACCACACGTTAGTTTGGGTAGAAGGGGAAGAGTCACTCGGCAGTTAGCTTTATGCATTTGTTAGTGAGTCGGTAAAGCCGAATGAAATGTAGAATGTAGAACTTTCAAGAAAGTAAAAAGGAGAATGCCCCTTTTTTACTCTTCATTTGCATCAGCCTCACCATCATTCATTCGTGTATCGTAAACTTTAACACCTTTTTTAAGGAACTTGTAGTATTCATCTACGTCCAGATTATGCCCTCTTGTGGGTTGAAGTAAGTTTCCTTTATTGTCTAGCAGCGCATATTGTGGCTGGCTGCTTTCATTAAAGAAACACGATTGAATGTCGGCGTTCTTTTTGTCAAGACGTGTGATCTGTTTACCACTACTCTTAGAGTAATACCACTCGTCTTTGTCTAGTCTAATCGTCTTGTCGTCTGTATATAACGAAATGACGATGTAGTCGTCTTTTAGCGATCTTAATACCTTGTTGTCGCTCCATACCCGAGCTTCCATTTCTCGACAGTTTACACAACCATGTCCTGTAAAGTCGAGGAATACAGGTTTGCCAGTTTTTCTAGCCGCTTCCATGCCTTCTTCATAATCGAAGTAACCTTCAATACCATGCGGAATATGAAGCTTGTCTCCATATTTTACATTCGATTCTTTAGGGTTTGGGTTTTTAATTGTTCCTAAAAGGTCGAAATCGTGTGTGCTCATGGGTGGAAGGTATCCCGCCAATTGATTGAGCGGTGCTCCAACCATTCCTGGCACCAAGTAGGCAACGAAAGAAAAAGTAAGAATAGCCATGATGAGTCTTGGCACACTGACAAACTTTGTATCGCTGTCGTGAGCAAATTTGATTTTGCCTAAGAGGTAGATCCCCATTAATGTGAATATGACTATCCATAATCCTAAGTATACCTCACGGTCTAAAATACCCCAGTGATATGTTTGGTCGGCTACACTTAAAAATTTCAAACCAAAGGCCAATTCTAAGAAACCAAGAACCACTTTAACGGTATTCAACCAGCCACCTGATTGTGGTAAGTTGTTAAGCCAATTAGGGAATATCGCAAATAATCCAAAAGGAATAGCAAAGGCCAAAGAGTAACCCAGCATACCTACAAGTGGTTTTACAAACTGTCCACCTGCCGATTCTACGAGTATACTACCAACGATTGGACCTGTGCACGAAAACGACACCAAAACGATAGTGAACGCCATAAAGAATATGCCGGTTAAACCGCCTTTGTCGGCTTGCTTGTCTACCTTATTTACCAATTTGCTTGGCAGTGTAAGTTCAAATGCGCCAAAGAAAGAAGCAGCAAACACCACAAAAATTAAGAAGAAAAATACGTTTGGCAGCCAGTGTGTGGAGAGGAAGTGCGCGGCATCCTCGCCTGCAGTTGCGGCCACCAAGGTGCCAATCACAACGTAAATGGCAACAATGCTAAAGGCATATATCAATCCTGCTCGGATGGCTTTGGCTCGACTTCCGTCTTTCATGAAAAATGAAACCGTCATCGGAATCATAGGGAATACACAAGGTGTAAGCAACGCAAGTAACCCAGATAAAAAGGCAACTATAAAGAAGCCCCAGTATGTGAATGTATCGTCTTCTTCCGACCCTTCAAACGTTTTTACTTCACATCCATTCGCATCAGATTCTGATTTTTTCTGGTAAGTAGAATAATCTACTTCGCCTTCTTTCACTGTTGGAGTTGCAACCGACTCTACAGATTCTTCGGTGTTGCTTGTGTCAACAGTTTCGCTTGGGGTTTCATCTACAACAGGTTCAGTTGGTTCTAAAACAACAGGTGTCGTTTGTTTAACTGATCCAGATACGCTTAGTGCAGGTAAAGTAAAGTCATAACCAAAATCTTTGCAACGTGCGTCAGAGCACATTTGATACCAAAATTCTCCGATTATGGTTGGGTTCTTTCCGGTAATTTTAAGTTTCTGTTTGAAAACAGCCTTATCTGCAAAGTCTGAGACGTTGCAATTGAATAAATCATCTTTGTATTTGTGCGGCTCTATGCCATCGTATATGGCTCCAACGAACTGGCAATCAGTCAGTTTGAGGTTTTCTTCGAACCATGGCTTTTTAGGGCCTATCTCACAATCTCCGGCGTTAGCGTAGATGTGTAAACCCTCTGGTATTGCAGTGGAGAAGGTTAAAACAACTGTTTCTCCTACCGTTGTTTCCTTGTCTGAAACACTTAACGAAAAGTCAGCAGCTCCGAAGTCTTGCCCTAAAACAAGTGTGCTGATCAGCGTAAAAAACAAAACAAAAACTTTTCTCATATTCCCTTTGTATATCCTTTTCTTATTACTTGACAAGATACTTACATCATAAGCAAATTGCTGGGCCAAAGATGGCAAAATAATCGCAAATAACCCATGCGAAATATATAATAGATGTTGTGCATGGACACTAAGTTGTATGGCTCAATTCAATTCAATTAAACACGACATCTACCTAAACAAACTACACTTTGTTTTACCAAATTGTGCAAAAGTGAATAAATGTAACGTTATACACTAGGTTAAGCCTGTAATTTTGTGGAAGTTATGAAAAATGTATACTGTCTTATTCTGGTTTGTTTTATGGCAAGCTTGTCTGCTTTAGGACAAGAAAAGCAAACGCGCGAACAGTACATCGAAAAGTATAAGAATCTAGCGATAAAAGAAATGCATCGTGCTGGTGTTCCAGCCAGTATCACTATGGCTCAGGGGATTCTTGAAAGCAGCAATGGCAATAGCAGGCTTGCGCGAAAAGGGAATAACC
This sequence comes from uncultured Bacteroidia bacterium, assembly GCA_905478335.1. Classification (GTDB taxonomy): domain Bacteria; phylum Bacteroidota; class Bacteroidia; order NS11-12g; family UBA9320; genus UBA987. Next base: position 4,397 of record CAJQIC010000043.1, read on the forward strand.
ATTTCGGGATTAAATGTAAAAGCACCTGGAAAGGCAAAACCATGCGAGCCAACGATGATGCACCAAACGAATGTTTTAGGGCGTATGATTCTCCTGAAGAATCGTTCCGCGATCATTCCGATTTTTTGCGAAATAACTGGAGATACCATGAATTATTTGATTTGGATATAACCAACTACAAAGGTTGGGCGAAAGGTTTAAGAAAAGCTGGGTATGCTACGAACCAGAGTTACCACACGATGCTTATCAATTTGGTCGAAAAACATGAGTTGTATAAGTTCGACATTATGTCGGCCGAACCTTTGATTTCAAAACCTGTGGTGTTGCAAAATGAAGTGCCGATTGTGTATGCAGAGAGGGATGAAACCATCGAGTCTATTGCAGACAAGAATGAGTTAACCAATAGGCAAATCTATAAATACAACGATTTGAAAGACGGTCAAAAAATTGGGGAAGGCGACATCGTTTATCTTAAACCTAAGCGAAGAAGAGGTTCGCAAAAATTTCATACCGTTAAATCTAATGAGAGTATGTACCAGATTTCTCAACAATACGGCATTAAACTCAAGCATCTGTACCGCAGAAATCGTCTTGAGATTGGTGCAGAACCGATTCAAGGGAGTCAAATATATATGCGTGGTAAACGAGCAAAAACAGACTCACTGCCAACCAAATCCGAACGTCAGATTGAAAAAGAAAAAGAAGCTTTTGTTAATCCACATAACGTCGAAGTAGAGAAGGCACCGCCTATCGAGAAAGAAAATATAGAGCTACCAGCATACCACGTTGTAGTTAAAGGAGATAACATTTATAGAATTGCTGAGAAGTATCACGTGTTTGAGGAAGACTTGCTGAAATGGAATAAAATCAGTGCTTTACAACTTACCTTAGGGCGTAAAATTTATTTAACCAAAGAGTCGGCTCAAAAAGCCTTAGGAGAGAATCCGGAAGTACCGAAAGACGATCCCGTAATCCCAGCGACCAAATACCACATTGTTAAGAAAGGGGAAACCGTGTATCGCATTACCCAGATGTATCATATCACTGCTGAGCAATTAACGAAATGGAATCGCTTGACAGGAAATCAAATCAATATCGGCCAAAAGCTACGTGTATCTGAATGAGTCCAATAACCAATTTGCTGGTGTTGGTGGGATACTTCTTGGTGTTGGTGTTCATTTCATGGGTCTCTGGGAAAACCGCTGACAAAACATCTTTTTACAACGGAAACAGAAAGTCCCCATGGTTTTTGGTGGCCTTTGGAATGATTGGCGCATCTCTTTCAGGTGTTACTTTTATCTCTATACCGGGTTGGGTTAATGCCACGCACTTTGGCTATATGCAAACGGTGTTTGGCTATTTGATTGGGTATGTAGTTATTTCTCAAGTGCTACTGCCTTTGTACTATCGGCTGAACCTTACATCCATTTATACCTACCTCGAAAAACGTTACGGAACAAGTGGTTACAAAACAGGTGCTGCCTATTTCTTGATTTCCAGAGTGATTGGTGCGTCGTTTCGATTGTTTCTGGTTGCTGGGGTGCTACATTTAGCCATTTTTAAGCCGTTGTTTACGAGTTTTGACTTCCCGTATTGGGCGACGGTTGCAATTACCATACTTCTCATATTTACGTATACCACCAAAAGTGGGATCAAAACGGTTGTCTATACCGATGTGTTTCAAACCACCTTTTTGGTTTTGGCTGTTGTGTTGACGATAGGTTACATCGCCAGCCAAATGAATCTTAGTTTTGATGGCTTAATCAATGCATTGGTAGACGACCCGAATACACAGATATTCCATTGGGACTGGAAGAGTAACAACTTCTTCTGGAAACAGTTTGTTGGCGGTGCCTTCATTGCGCTGGTAATGACCGGGTTAGATCAGGATATGATGCAGAAGAATCTGAGTATCAAAAACATTAAATCGGCGCAAAAGAATATATATGCGCAAATGGTGATGTTTATCATCGTAAACATTGTGTTTTTAAGTTTGGGTGCGCTACTGTATCAATATCAAACATTTGCTGGTGTTGGGGCGGTAGAATCATCTGATCAACTATTTCCAACTATTGCCTTGCAACATGCTTCACCCATCATTGGGCTGTTTTTTATTCTTGGATTGGTTGCTGCAGCATATTCTAGTGCCGATAGTGCTTTGACCGCATTAACTACAAGTTTTTGTGTTGATTTTCTGGGCTTTGAATCGAAGCGACCAACAAATATAAAAACCCGTCGACTGGTGCATTTAGGCTTTGCCACGATATTGTTCTTTACCATTTTGATCTTTAAAGAAATCAATAACGACGCGGTAATCAAACAATTGTTTACCGCAGCTGGTTTTACCTACGGGCCTTTATTGGGATTATTCTTTTTTGGGATTTTAACACAGATTAAGGTCAAGGATAAAGTAATTCCGGTAATCACCATACTAAGTATAGCCTTAACTTGGTTTTACTATACGTATTCACCACAATGGATAAATGGATACAAGCCAGGATTTGAATTAATTCTCATCAACGGATGCATTACATTTGTCCTGCTTGCATTGGCCAAAGAGTCAAATGAAAAAGTGAAGCTTCAGTCCGAAACGAAAGACGAATTGGACATACTTGATAACGAAATATAGTTTATGGATAACGAAAGAATAAAGAAAGCATTTAAGATAAAACAGTGGCCTGAAATTAAGAGTTCAGATAGCTGGAATATATTTAAAGTGATGGCCGAATTTGTTGAAGGCTACGATACTTTGGCAAAGATTGGCCCATGTGTATCGGTTTTTGGATCAGCACGAACCAAACCGGGGACTAAGTATTACGAAATGGCCACCGATATAGGTCAAAAGCTGGCATCTGTTGGGCTTGGTGTAATCACCGGAGGTGGTCCAGGTATTATGGAAGCGGGTAACTTAGGGGCGAGTAAAGAAAAAGGCGCCTCGGTAGGACTCAATATTGAATTGCCGTTCGAACAATCTTCCAACCCGTACATTGATCAAGATAAACTCATAGACTTCAACTTTTTCTTTGTGCGTAAAGTAATGTTCATGAAATATGCGCAAGGTTTCATTGTTTTACCTGGTGGGTTTGGAACGCTAGACGAGTTGTTTGAGGCCTTAACACTGGTTCAGACACAAAAGACAGCGAAGTTTCCTATCATTTTGGTGGGTACCGATTTCTGGCAAGGTTTGTTGGATTGGATAAAGGAAACGATGCTTGAAAAAGAACAGAATGTAAGTCCAGACGATATGTACCTGTTTAAGTTAGTCGACACGGCTGATGAAGCGGTTAACGAAATCTTAGAATTCTACAGTAAATACAGCATGAGTCTGAACTTCTAATTCAGACTGGCTATCGTACCTTTGTGCTGTAGCTTATGTTAAACTTACACGATACCATAGTTGCTCCGGCAACCCCAGCAGGAATATCTGCCATTTCGGTTGTGCGTATATCTGGTAACGATGCCGTTGCCATTGTTGATGCATGTTTTTCTAAAACCCTTGTCGGTAAGGATGGCTACACCATTCATTATGGATTTATTCAGGATGGCGATACGCGTATCGATGAGGTATTGGTAAGCCTATTCTTAAACCCGCATTCTTACACCGGTGAAGATTCTTTAGAGATATCCTGTCATGGTTCCCCGTTTATAGTTAAACGTGTCATAGAGACTTTGATTAAGTATGGCGCACGTATGGCCGATCCAGGTGAATTTACCTTGCGGGCGTTTTTGAATCAGAAGTTAGATTTGGCTCAAGCCGAAGCTGTTGCCGACATGATTCATTCAAACAGCGAAGCGAGTTTGCAAATGGCAATCAGCCAGATTCGTGGTGGTTTTAGCGACGACATCAAATACCTCAGACAAGAGCTCATTGATTTTGCCGCTTTAATTGAGTTGGAGAATGATTTTGGGGAAGAAGATGTGGAGTTTGCGAATCGACCAAAGCTACGCGCGTTGGTGGAGGAGATCCTCACCCAAATTGAAAAATTACGATCGTCGTTTGTGGCAGGCAACGCGATGAAAAATGGCATCAATACGGTCATAGCAGGTAAACCCAATGCTGGGAAGAGCACCTTGTTGAATGCGCTGCTGAATGAAGACAGAGCGATTGTCTCTGAGATCGAAGGAACAACGCGCGATACCATTGAAGAGATGTTTGTGCTGAATGGTGTACAGTTTCGACTGATCGATACAGCTGGTTTACGCGAAAGTGTTGACCACATTGAGCAAATAGGCGTAGGGAAGACCAAGGCTGAAATGGACAAGGCCGAATTGTTGATTTATTTGTTTGACGCAGGGAAAACAACACCACAAGAACTGGAAACTGAGCTAGGTCAGTTGCCTGCAGTTAAGCACACCGTATTGGTTGCCAATAAAACGGATACAGTTGATTTCAATGCCAAAGATTGGCCAAAAGGCATGGTGTCGATTTCTGCCAAAGAGAAAAAACTGCAGCTATTGGTGGAAAAGCTGGAGCATATCACCAATGTATATGAACTTGGTAACGAGACAATTGTCAACAACGCACGTCATGCCGACGCTTTAACCAAAAGTTCGGAAGCCTTACATACTGTTTTAGAAGGCTTGTCGAATGACATCCCAAGCGATTTGGTGGCATTGGATATACGAAGTGCCCTGTACCAACTCGGCCTTATCACAGGTGAAGTCACCAACGACGAATTGCTCGATTCTATTTTTGGGCGGTTTTGTATTGGAAAGTAAAGTCATTTTCCTTTGATTAGTTAAAGCCTTTTATTTATTGACTTAAAGCTACAAGAATACACTTTTATTTTCCTTTGTTTTGCTGTTATATGTCTATTATTTGCTGCTAATATGTACTTTTGTTGAAGAATAGCAGCAAATAGCAGCAACAATGAAAGTACATTTAAGACAAAGGAAGCAGACCAAATCAGGCAGTATCAGTCTATTTTTAGAAATCTATAAAGGAACTACCACCACACCAGAGGGCAAAGTCAAAAATTTAAGGGACTATGAATATCTAAACCTTTATTTGATTGACAAGGCAAAATCACAAATTGATAAGCAGCACAATAAGGACACCTTACACCTTGCAGAAAGCATCAAAGCAAAAAGAGAGCTTGAAATAAAAAATGGCCTTTATGGCTTTACAAATGATTTTAAGCAAAGCACCAATTTTATTGACTACTTCAGAAGCCAAATGGAAAAAAGGAAGCAGTCAATGGGCAATTATGGGAATTGGGATAGTACACTAAAGCACCTGGTCAAATTTGCAGGCACAAAAATATCATTCAGAGAAATAGATCAAACATTTTGTGAGAACTTTAGGGACTATCTTAAAAATACAGCTAAAACTAAAAGTGGACAATCCTTACCATCTGCAACAACATCATCATACTTCAGCAAATTCAGAGCTTGTTTAAAGGAAGCAGTAAAGAAAAAAATTATCCTTTCTAATCCTGCTGCTGATGTAAGCAGTCCAAGAGTAATTGAAAATATCAGAGAGTATTTAACACTGGAGGAGCTAAAGGAAATTGTAAAGGCAGAATGTAGGTATGATGTATTAAAAAGAGCTTTCATATTTTCCTGCCTAACAGGTTTAAGGTGGTCAGATATTCAAAACTTGAAATGG
>CAJQIC010000044.1 GCA_905478335.1 uncultured Bacteroidia bacterium
AAGGAAAAAGACCAAAATCAGGACACTTAAGGCTCGTAAAAAACAGTATCAGAAATTTAAACTAAATTAGCATGAACTCTCTCTTAGTTTTTCACTCAAAAAGTTCAACTTTCGCTGAAGACGTACACTTTGTTGATCATGTTTTGTGTTGTTGATACAATAATAAGTTGAACGCATCTGAATCAAATCTGATCACTGTTTTTGTTACCCACGCTGAACATCTTTCTATACACTGTTACACATTTAGATTCGTTTGACGATGAATAATAAAAGTTGTTTCTTTGCACCACTGAAAAACGGTGTTGTTTTACAGTATAATCTACAAGAAATTACATGGCACAATTTGAATTAGTAATGCCCAAAATGGGCGAGAGCATCAATGAAGCAACCGTAATACGATGGTTAAAGAGTGAGGGTGACACAGTAGAAGTGGACGAAGCTATCTTAGAGGTTGCCACAGACAAAGTTGATTCAGAAGTGCCTAGTCCAGAGGCTGGTGTTATCGCTAAATTTTTGTGTGGCGAAGGAGATGTTGTTCCTGTTGGTCAGGCTGTTGCCATAATCGAAACCGAAGGAGCATCTGCCAGCGCACCATCAGCTGCGCCTGTATCGGCACCAGTAGAAAAAGCTAAGCCAGTTGAAGTTATTCAAGAAAAGATACAAAAAGCTCAGATTCAAACAGACGCGCCAACAAATACGGGTGATCGGTTTTACTCACCTCTAGTGTTAAATATTGCACGGAAAGAAGGTATCTCCATGAGTCAGTTGGAATCGCTTCCTGGAACTGGAAAAAATGGACGAGTTACCAAGAAAGACATTTTAGCGTATGTTAAAAATGGGGTAGTGGCCAATACGAGTGCACCAGTTGCCAAGGTACCTGCATCTGCTCCAACTCAATATAAACCAGTTGAAACAGTGAAACCTACCGCATCTTTAAACGCGGGTGACGAGATTATTGAAATGGATCGCATGCGTAAGCTAATTGCGGATCATATGGTAATGTCCAAGCAAGTTTCACCGCACGTTTCGTCGTTTGTTGAAGCTGATGTAACAAACTTGGTAAATTGGAGGAATAAAAATAAAGCTGTTTTCCAGCAGCGTGAAGGCGAAAGATTAACATTCACGCCATTATTCATTGAGGCGGTCGTTAAAGCGATTAAGGACTTCCCAATGATAAATATTGAAGTTAGTGGTGATTCTATCATTAAACGAAAAGCGATTAACGTAGGTATGGCAGCAGCGCTACCAAGCGGTAACTTGATTGTTCCTGTCATTAAAAATGCAGACACCAAGAACTTGGTTGGGCTTGCACGTGAGGTGAACGATTTAGCCAGCCGAGCACGTACCAACGCATTAAAGCCAGATGAAATTTCGGGTGGTACATACACCATCACAAACGTTGGAACTTTTGGCAACCTTATGGGAACGCCAATTATCAATCAACCTCAAGTAGCGATATTAGCTACTGGTGCGATTGTCAAAAAACCAGCTGTTATTGAAACGGAATATGGCGACGTAATAGGGATAAGACACTTTATGTACCTTTCTCATAGTTATGATCATCGCGTAGTAGACGGTGCACTTGGTGGCATGTTCGTAAAACGCGTTGCCGAGTATCTCGAGAACTGGGACATGGATAGAGAAGCCTAGGTCTATGTAGACAATTGGGTCTCAATAAAACTCCGACATTTTACTAACAAATCGCGTAAATAAACGTCTTCTTTAATGTATGGCACGTATTGTCTAAAAGAAGTATAGATGTTCTCAATAGCATCTGAAGACTTTCCACCGCTTCTAAAATCTAAAGCTTGTGCGGCAACCATCGCTTCTATACCCAATACTGTTATCGTGTTTTGTAACACTTTGTAACACTTGGTAGCTGCGTTTGCGCCCATACTGACGTGGTCTTCTTGGCCATTACTACTCACGATGCTGTCCACCGACGCTGGCGTACAAAGTTGTTTGTTTTGACTGACAATACCTGCGGCTGTGTATTGAGCAATCATAAATCCAGAGTTAACCCCAGGATTTTCAATCAGAAATGCAGGCAAGCCTCTTTCTCCAGAAATGAGCTTATACACCCTTCTTTCTGAAATATTGGCAATTTCTGCCAATGCTATAGCCATGTGGTCCAATTGGATAGCAAGTGTTTGTCCATGAAAATTGCCTGCCGACAAGATTAGGTCCTCGTCAGGAAATACATTTGGATTGTCTGTGACTGCATTAATCTCATTGGTGAATATTGTTTCAGCAAAGCGCAATGCATCCAAACTTGCTCCGTGTACTTGAGGTGCACACCGGAAACTATAAGGGTCTTGTACTTGGTTTTTTTCTTCCTGCTGTAAAGGACTGTCTTTAAGTAAGCTGTAAATTTCAGCAGCACAATCTTGTTGACCTTGTTGACCTCTAATTTTGTGACTACATGCCAGGTATGGATCTATGCGTGAATCAAATGCATCCGCACTCATGCTGGTAATCTGATTCGCCAAAGACACCAGTTTAAGACCGTTTGAAACACAATGAACACCAAACGCAGACATAAACTGAGTCCCATTAATCAGTGCAAGTCCTTCTTTGGCCATTAAGTTATAGGTACTGTCTTCCAAGAAATCTGCCAAAGTTGGTTGGCCGTTTTGCCATACATCGCCTAAACCAATAATGGGAAGCGCCATGTGAGCTAACGGAGCTAAATCCCCTGATGCACCAAGACTGCCTTGTTCGTAAACAACCGGTATGTGATTGTTATTGAGCAAGCCGATTAGTTTCTCTACGGTTTTGACTTGTACACCGCTGTGTCCTTTTGTAAGCGATAGTATTTTTAATAAAAGCATTAATCGGACAATCTCCTGGTCAATTACATCTCCTGTTCCGCACGCGTGAGATTTTAACAGGTTTATTTGCAACAATTCAAGTTCATCGTTTGGTATAATGGTGTTACACAATGAACCGAAACCAGTATTAATGCCGTATATGGGCTTTTCTGACCGCTTAATTTTATCCTGAACGTAATTGAAACATTTTTGTGTTCGTTCAATCGCCTCTTGTGAAAGGCTAATTTTAGTTTTCGAACTAATAATGTCTTGAACTTCTTGAATAAGGATGTGGCCGCCTATTTCCATTATTTCCCAGTTTTTAAATTTAACATTAACCGTGTTATCACTCTTTTTGTGTTTTCTGGGAAGTCTCCCTTCATCATCCATTCGAAGTAGGATGGCTCTTGCTTGAAAACTTGAGCAACTGTTTTTCCCTTGTGTTTGCCGAAGGCAAATGCAGGCTCTCCTTGTTTGTTTCTTCTAATCCTGCCAGCTAGGTCTACCAGATCGTTTTGTCCACTAAAACTATGTAATGCCTCAACGGTACTGGGTAGATCAGAATATTTGTCTACTTGAGCCTTAATAATTTCCCAAGTAGCTCGAGTGTCTGCTTCAGCGGAATGGGCGTTTTCAAGTGTTTCGTCACAATAAAATCGGTAAGCTGCGGCCAAGTTTCTTGGTTCTTTAACATGGAAGATACGCTGTGCGTCTACAAATTTTCTTTTAACCGTGTCAAAATCAACTCCAGCTCGGTAGAATTCTTCAACCAAAAGCGGAAAGTCAAAACGGTTTGAGTTAAATCCAGCAAAATCAGCATCACCAATAAATGCATTCAACTCTTGTGCAACTTCAGCAAATGTTGGACTATCGTTAACGTCACGGTCATAGATTCCGTGAATTTCTGACGTTTCGTCTGGAATAGGCACTCCCGGATTAAGTCTTTTATACAGATTTTCTTCCTTCCCATCTGGATAGGCTTTAATCAGATATATATCGATAATTCTGTCTTTGGACACATTGACTCCTGTAGTTTCCAAATCGAAAATTACTAATGGCTTTTTTAATTCTAATGGCATATGGTGCAATATTAGAATTTAGTTGCTTAAAAAATTTATTATGTCGTGTTTTGATGGATATGATTCCTCGATTAAACGAAATCTCTTTAATCCTAGGTTCAAAATCTCCACGAAGGAAGGCCCTTTTAGCCCAAATGGATGTTGAGTTTGAAGCCCACACCATAGACGCCGACGAATCTTTTGGCTCAGATATACCTGTTTCAGAAGTAGCGGTGTTTTTGGCGAAAAAAAAATCCAATGCTTTTAAGCACTCATTAAACAAAAGGCTGCTCATTACCTCCGACACAACGGTAATTTGTGGAAATGAAATACTCAATAAACCGGCAGACGCAGGTGAGGCGAAAGACATGTTGACCAAGCTGTCTGGTAAATCCCATATCGTAAATACCGGGGTTTGTCTTCGAACAACAGAAAAATCAACTAGTTTTTATGTCGAAACAGAGGTTTCCTTTAAATCGTTAACCAGTCAAGAAATAGAATACTACATCAAAACCTACGAACCATTTGACAAAGCAGGAGGATATGGTATTCAAGAATGGATAGGAATGATAGGCATTACCCATATCAATGGTTGCTATTACAACGTGATGGGCTTACCCATCCAAAAACTTTACTCAGAATTATGTACATTTTTAAGCGAATAATATTACTTACACTTTGTCTTGCCACAAGCTTTCAAGCTTGGTCTCAAGTAGATACATCTTACTTCAGTAACTTAAAATACCGGAGCATTGGGCCCAGTCGTGGCGGACGATCCACAGCGGTTGTTGGTGATTTGAATAACCAGAACTTATTTTATATGGGGACTACTGGTGGTGGTGTTTGGAAAACGACCAATGGAGGCAATTCGTGGCTTAACATTAGTGACAAATATTTTGGTGGAAGTGTAGGCAGTATTGCCATCGCTCCCTCAGACGACAATGTACTATATGTTGGAATGGGGGAGGAAAGCCTTCGTGGCAATGTTTCTTTTGGCTATGGCATTTGGAAAAGTGTTGACGCTGGGGTTACGTGGAAGCATAGCGGGCTTAAAAATGGAAGACACATTACTAGGTTAGCGGTGCATCCAAAAAATCCAGACGTATTGTTTGCTGCTGTTTTAGGAGATCTATATCAGAATTCTGAAGAACGCGGTTTATACAAATCTGAAGACGGCGGTTCTACTTGGAAACAACTAATTTACCACTCAGACAGCGTAGGCTGCAATGAAGTTGTTATTGACCCACTGAACCATCGAAATGTGTACGCTACCACGTGGCAAGTAAGACGTACCCCGTATGATTTTTCAAGTGGCGGAGTTGGGTCAGGATTATGGAAAAGTAAAGATGGAGGAGAAACGTGGATTAATTTAATGACCAAACCTGGATTGCCTAAAGGAATCATTGGTAAGGTGACCATTTCTGCCTCTAGAGCGCAAAAGAACTTGTTATACGCCAGTGTTGAGCATGCCACAAATGGAGGCTTATTTAGAAGTGTTGACGGTGGCGAAACATGGGAAAATGTAAACAAAGAAGGGAAGATTCGTCAGCGTGCTTGGTATTTTTCTAGGGTGTATTGTGATACGAAAGACGCACAAACCGTATACGTTATGAACGTCCGTTTTCAAAAGTCTATTGATGGAGGCAAAACGTTTAAGGCAATGCGCACACCGCATGTGGATCATCATGATTTATGGATCGATCCCAACAATTCAAGTAGAATGATTACCGCCAACGACGGTGGCGGACAGGTATCTTTCAACGGAGGTTTACAGTGGTCTACGTACATGAATCAACCAACCGAACAGTTCTATCGCGTTTCTGTAGATCAACACGTACCGTATCGCATCTACGGTGCACAACAAGATAATTCTACCATGCGTGTAGATCATATAACGGGCAAATGGGAAAGTACAGCAGGAGGGGAAAGTGCCCATATTGCCATTGACCCAACAAATGATAATGTGGTATATGCCGGAAGTTACGGTGGGTATTTAACCATGTATAATCACGAAACCAAAGACTCACGTGCCATAAATGTGTGGCCAGATAACCCCATGGGGTATGGGGCTGAAGGCATGAAGTATAGATTTCAGTGGAACTTTCCTGTTTTTTTTAGTCCACATGACTCAACAAAACTGTATGCGGCATCTAATCACCTACATGTGAGTTACAACGGTGGCGATAGTTGGCAGATTGTTAGTCCAGACCTTACCCGAAACGACGCAAATAAGCTAACCTCAAGCGGTGGCCCAATCACACAAGATAATACTGGCGTAGAATATTACTGCACGATTTTTTCGGCTGTTGAAGCGAAGAGCGAAGAAGACGTCATCTGGGTTGGTTCTGACGATGGCTTAATTCACATAACCAAAGACGGCGGAAAGGAATGGAGTAACATAACACCCAAGTGGTTGCCGAAATGGACAATGATTAACTCTATTGAAGTTGATGCGCATACAAAAGGACAGGCTTATGTGGTAGCAACCAGCTATAAACTTGGAGACAATAGACCGATGATTATCAAAATTTCGGACTATGGCAACAAAGCTGTGTCGCTAATTAATGGAATCCCTGCTGAGCATTTCGTTAGGTCGGTCCGGGTAGATACCAAAAATAAAAACATACTATACGCTGGCACAGAAAGAGGGATATATATAAGCCATGATGCAGGCGCACACTGGCAATCCTTTCAGCTGAATCTCCCTATAGTTCCGATTACGGATATGGTCCAAACAGGAAACGATTTGGTTATTGCCACTCAGGGTAGAGGTTTTTGGATAATAGACCATTTGGATGCTGTTCGTATAGCCAGTAAGCAAAGCATTAGTCAACCGATACAAATAATTGGAAGTGAAAGTGCACCACTGACGCATCGCAATAAGGCTTCGCTGTACTTTTATTTACAAGACAGTCTGACAAAAAAAGATACCTTTTTCCTAGATATTGTAGATGGTTCGGGTAAATCGATCCAAACATTTAGTAACAAGACATTCGGCTCGGATACATTGATTTATAAACCAATCAAGGGTGTAAACTACAGAAATTGGAACATGAATTACCCAGGAGCAAAAAGACCTAAGGGTATGATACTATGGTGGGCAACAACGGCCGGACCAAGAGCAAAACCTGGTCAATACACCTTCCGGACATTTTTGAATGGACAAAAAGATTCAATACCTTTCGAAGTGTTGCCTAACCCCAATTCCAAAGCATCCGCGGCCGATTATGAAGAACAGTTTGATTTCTTGACTGAGGTAATTGTAAAAATTGATGCTACCCACCAAGTACTGGAAGACATTGAAACACTGTCTTCAAAACTAAAAGCGTTTAAGAATGCCTATAGCTTCTCTAAGCACGACACCATTGTAAAAGAGATTGATTCTTTGTTGACTGATTTAAGTGATATTCACAACGCCTTATATCAAACCAAAAATAGAAGTAATCAAGACCCAATTAATTTTCCGATAAAGCTGAATAACAAACTAGCGCATTTAAATTCTTTGGTTCGCATGGGACATTACGGTCCAACACAGCAAGCTATTGAGGTAAAGAACCAACTCATATCGAAAATAGATGAATACATAAACCGCTATGAAACCATCGAAAAGGAAAGACTGAAAAGTCTGAATGATATGATATTGTTACGTAGATTGGAATACATCAAGGTGGATTAGTAAAATGTTTAAATTTGGCTTGAATAAATACAAGAGTTAATGGGGGTAAAGGCAGTAACGCAGTTTTCGGATTCACACCAAAAAAGAGCATTCACAAAGCAGTTGTTGAATGAAATTAAAGCGTTGGATTACATGTTGGAGCACAACATGATAGAAAGAAATACGAGTAGGATTGGAGCAGAGCAAGAATTGGTATTGTTAGACAGTGATTTAAAACCAGCACTGAACAATATGGAATTGCTCGAGATCATTAAGGATGACCATTATACAACCGAAATTGCACGATTTAACTTAGAAATTAACCTTGATCCCTTTGATTTTAAAAAGGACTGTTTCGAACGTATGGAGAAACAATTGTCTACCTTATTGGCTAAAGGTGAACAAGCCGCAGAAAAACTAAAAACCAACATATTACTTACCGGAATTGCCCCAACGCTAGGGCAAGAACATCTGCATTTCGAGCAAATGACACCCAATGCCCGATATCAATCATTAAATGATGTGATACGCGCAGAGCGAAAAACGGATTTTGAACTCAATTTATCAGGGCGAGATGAGTTGGTTACGCAACACCCCAATATCTTATTTGAAGCGTGTAACACCAGTTTTCAAGTTCATTTACAGATTGATCCTGACGACTTTGTTGATCAATACAATTGGTCACAACTTATTGCAGGGCCCGTATTGGCTGTAGCGGCCAATTCCCCTCTTTTGATGGGGAAGAGATTGTGGAGTGAAACACGAATTGCCTTGTTTCAGCAAAGTGTGAATACCAGAAATACGATTAATAATGTGCGCAACAAAGAGCCACGAGTATCTTTTGGCAATAAGTGGGTAAAAGACTCTGTTACAGACTTGTATAAAGACAATGTGTCTCGCTTTAGTGCCTTATTTCACGTTGATATTGAAGAAGATGCATTGGAGATGGTTAAACAAGGTAAGGCTCCGTCACTTTCGGCACTGAACCTACATAATGGTACGGTGTACAAATGGAACCGTCCTTGTTATGGTGTTGGTGGAGGGAAACCACATTTACGTATCGAAAATAGATACATACCAAGCGGCCCAACCGTGTTAGACGAAATGGCCACCTCGGCATTTTGGTTGGGATTAATGGTAGGCATGCCAGAGAAGTACAAAAACTTATCAGAAAAGATGCCATTTGATGATGTACGCTACAACTTTTATAACGCGGCTAGAAGTGGCATGGAAAGCAATCTGAACTGGTTCGGTAAAATTGTGCCAGCCCGCAGATTGTTGGAAAAAGAACTGTTGGATTTAGCTTATTCAGGATTGGACAAGATGAAGGTGAATAGCGCTGACGTTACGAAATACATGTCTGTAATCGAAAACCGGTTGAGAAAGAAAATCACTGGGGCAAGATGGATGACCAAAAACTATAGTGAGTTGTTAAAAGGCAGCACACCCAACGAAGCATGTATCAACCTAACCAAAAAAATGTTAGAGAATCAGCGTACAGGCAACCCTGTCCATACATGGAAAAACATCAATGTAAAAGAGCAGCACAAACACAAAGAGTTTAAAACAGTAAATGAGATTATGGAAACAGACTTGTTTACGGTTTCTGAAGATGACTCAATAGATCTTGTTGTAAACGTAATGAACTGGCAAAATATCCGCCATGTACCAGTAGAAAGTGATGATAATGAGTTAGTTGGGATAATTGATTCGCACGCCATTATTCACTTTTTAGCTGATAAAAAGGGAACGGAAGAGCAAGCAGTTAAAGATATTATGTTAACTAATTTTCCAACAATATCATCTACGGCAAGTGCAAAACAAGCCGTAAATTTGATGGCTGATAACCGAGTGGATGCTTTACCGGTAGTTGATGGCTCAAATAGGTTGTTGGGTATCGTTACCGAAAGCGATATCATCCAAGTTTTAAAAATAACAAACAAGATTAGCGACTAATAGTCTATGCGAGAGTCCCGATTTACCATACCAGTGTTTAACGAAACACTGGAAGTATCACGATATTTAGGTGATTTGGGTAACGCCGAAGGAAATACCGTATTGTTTTTAGGAGGTGTTCATGGGAATGAAACAGCAGGAGTAGGCGCCCTCAATAAGGTGTTTAAGCACCTAGAATTAACTAATGCAAAGTTCAACGGTCGGGCGGTTGCACTAATCGGGAATATGGAAGCAACGCGCTTAAATCAGCGATATATCTATAAAGATATGAATCGGATTTGGCATCGCGACATATTAGATGATTTGCACTACGGTCGGTTAGACACGCGACATACAGAATACGCCGAATTGGCTGAGGTATATCACGAGTTCAAAACTATTCTTGAAGCCTCAAAGGGTAAAGTATATGTAATTGATTTGCATACCACATCTAGCCCAACAATTCCTTTTATTGTTACCAATAAAACGGATCCGAGCCTTGGTTTCACTAATGCTTTTCCGATGCCTATTATAAGTGGGTTGACTGGATTTTTAGACGGGACTTTACTGTCTTATATCAACGATTTAGGCCATATAGGCTTGGCGTATGAAGCTGGTCAGCATAAAAGTACACAGTCACTAATGAAACATGAAAGTTTTATTTGGCTGTGCCTACATGAAACAGGCATCTGCCCGGACTTAGACCCCGAATTTATCAAACACCATTACGAAGTGCTTGAAGAGGAACTCGTCACACGAAATAACCATTTCAGAATTATTAGTCGCTATAAGATCAAAGCGGGAGAGGAGTTCAAAATGCATCAAGGGTATACGAACTTTCAGAAGATACACGCTGGTGAAGAACTTGCCACAAATCAGGATGGACCCATTTGTTCGCCGTATGATGGCTATATTTTTATGCCATTGTATCAACCACAAGGAGAAGACGGATTTTTTATCATAAAACCAGAATCAGTATAAACGTAACACTATGCCATCAACCTTCATGCTTTTAATGATTTTGGTCTTTGTGCTGTTTATTATCTCACGGCGTATCCAAGAGAGTGGTAATCAATATTTGGATCAAGCACAAAAAGCCGGTCTTGTTGATTTGTTTGCGCCTTTGAGGTCGCGTTATCCTGTATTAATATTAGCGTTGGTAGTCATATTTTTTGCCAACTTATACTTAAGGGTAGTTCCGGAAGGCGTTGCACTTAGCGTATATTTTTTCTTCCTGACATTTGCCATGTTATACATGGCTTATATGTCGTATAAAGTGTTGGTCAACAATGAATATCCAAAGCCGTATATCAATAAATTTATACAATCAACGGCATTGCGCATTGCCGCTTTACTTGTCTTAATAGGGGCGCTAACGTCGTCTACTTAGGGGTTTTGACCGACAGTTGTTTGTCGATTTCTATGGCGTCAAAAAGATAGAGTTTTACCACATCGACGTCAATGTCTGCTATCGTTTTAAAATCACGCATGGTCACATATTTTCGATCTCCTTGCACAAAATACTGTGTGTCGTTTTGGATTAAATGTCCTTTGGTAAAACCCATTCTCACCCCGTCATACATTCGTTTTTGACCCCAAATGACAGAACCTGGCCATAAAAAACAAATGGTTTTGTTTACGCTATAAAAAGGAACATTGTAAGAGAGTTTTTCTGTGCAATTTGGCACAAGGTCAACAATGAGCTGGCGTAAGTATTCAGTGACTACACGCTCATCATCAGGCAAGGAGTCAATGCAATGCGCAACATTTCGAAACTTAGGCTTGCTCATGTTTATGAATGACTGACTTTGGTTAGTAGGCGTAAAATGACAGATACTGTTTGCCGCCTTGCGGTGAAATACCTTCAATACGCACTTGACCTTTCATGTTTTCTAGTTTACCGACAAACTCCTGAAGGTCATTTGCCGCAACATTGTTGAATTTTGTAAAAACGAAACCTTCTGGAATGTTCATCTTGAGCAATCGCCCGTTACCAACGGTAGTTACACGAATGCCGGATTCAATGGCATAATGGTCTAGCTCATATTTACTGACTAATTCGAATTCAGCTTTGAGGGTTTCAGAATACAAGGAAACACGTTTTTTAAGTTCGAAGGTGCCATCCATGTTTACCAGCGATACGTCTGCTTCACGTTCTTGACCTGATCTGATGTACGTATACTTTAGTTTATCTCCAGGCCTGTAATAGGATAAAACTTCGTTGTATGACGCTTTTTGAGAAATCTCTTTCCCGTCTATTTTGGTAATGACATCACCTGGTTCAAAGATCTTACTGGTGTACTTATTTGTTTGGCTAACACGACCCACAAATACCCCATTTTGAATACCGTTTACCTGATCTAGTATTTCATCATTGATGTCAACAACTTCCAGTCCGTCTAATCCACGTTGGATTTGTCCGAACTCCTTTAAATCTGAAATTATTTTAACAACGATGTTGCTTGGTATGGCAAAACCATACCCTACGTAAGAGCCTGTTTTACTGGCAATGGCCGTATTGATACCAACCAGCTTGCCAGACAAATTGACCAAGGCGCCTCCACTGTTTCCTGGATTAATGGCAGCATCTGTTTGAATGAAACTCTCTATCGGAAATTGGTTTTGAACGACATTAATATTTCTGCCTTTGGCACTCACAATTCCTGCGGTAACGGTGCTGGTAAGATTAAACGGGTTGCCAACGGCCAATACCCATTCCCCAATGTCTAAGGCGTCACTATTGGCAATTTCCACAGGATCCAAGTTTTCTGCATCAATTTTCAGCAGGGCCAAATCAGTTGATGGCGCTGTACCAACAACTTCAGCCTTGTAATTCTTTTTCCCATTGTTTAAAACCACTTCAATGGATTGAGCACCTTTAATAACGTGGTTATTCGTAACGATGTACCCATCTTTTGAAATTATAACGCCTGACCCCGTACTTGAGACTTTACCGATACTACCAAAAGGGTCGATGTCGAAAAACCAGAACGAATTCCTTCGCACGGCTTCAGCTTCCGTTTTGATAAACACAACAGAAGGGTTCGCAATTTTTGATGCTTCAACGAAGTTTACCGCTCCTGAAGACGACGCTTGATATTTAATGGGTTGTGCATCGTGGTTGCCAGTTTGCACTTCAATAATTTGCGTATGCTTAAACTGTTTTGAAAAGATATAGGCTCCAGTTAAGGATGTTAGGACACTAACCAGTATCGCTATTACGAGAATTCTTTTATTCATAATGCTGAATTATAACGGTAACAATGAAAAACAAAAACAGTACCAATAATCTAATTGGCTAACACTTTGGCACTGACATATAGTTTAACGATATGGTTGTCCGGATCGTTTGTATAGAGCGTAACTTCTTTTTGCGCTTGACCGGAAACAAACATAGAATCAAATTTAAGTAAGATGGTTTTAGACGCATTCGGTTGTAGCTCAGATTCAGTCAAATCAATTGTTGTACAACCACAGTGTGTTTCAACTTTTAGAATTTTAAGCACTGATTTTCCTGTATTGGATATGTTTACCTGACGGGTAGCTGTGGCTCCTTCTTGCATGGTGCCAAAATCAAATTCCGTCGTAGATATTTTAAGCTTGGGTGCATTTTTTCTTTCCTTTTTGGACAGTTTTGAAAAGTCACTTTTGATGAAAAATGCCAGCTTTACAGCCTTAAGTGGAAATGACTTGTCATTCGTTTTAAACACAATTTCTGTGTTAACCAGTCCATAGTCTTTCACTTTTTCTGCGTCTATATGTATTACGACGGCCACGGACTCACCAGGATTAAGGGTTTGTTTGGGCATGTCATAGGTTACATATTCAGGTTTTCTTAAAACGCCGTTAAACTTTAATGGCAGATTGTACTCGTTTACAAAAAGGACCGTATCCGTGTAGGTGCCTGCGTTAATTATATCTCCTAAGGCAATGGTGTTTTTAGACTGTCTTATATACCCAAACTGACCTGGGTAAACTTTACTTAAGTCTTGTTCAACAGGTTCTTTAATGATGCCTTTAATGGTAAGTATTTTAGACATGATTACATTGTAATTCGCAAAAATTTCGATTGATTTATCTACTTCACCAGCCAAGTGGGTAGGGTCAAACGTTGCTGTTATGATGCCTTTTTGACCAGGTTTGATGGGGTGCTCTGGCCATGATGGTACCGTGCAGCCACAGCTTGCTTTGACATCTCGAATTTGAAAGTCGATTGGGCTGTTGTTGGTGAAAATATACGTTGCGTTTATTTTTTGATCTCCAAACTTGACTGTTCCGAAGTTGTACTCTTCAGATTCAAATGGTATTTCACTGTCGTCAACTTGCGCAAAAGTGACTAAAGCAATGGTTGTAAACAAAAAGGTAAAAATGCTTTTCATATGGAGAGGTAACGTGTATTAATGCGATTTGGTGTTATGTAATAGACAAATGTATTGTTAAAATGGTTGTACGAGGAGTATGAAGTATTAAGATGAAGATTTAACCTTGACAGAAATGCATTGCATTACTTACATTATGCGTCATTCAGGCAATAGGAATTAGCGAATAGCCAATAGCGAATAGCGATTAGGAGTTAGCTGTTAGCTGTTAGCCAAAAAGAACAGAGAGTAAAGAGAATAGACTTGATTATCCCTAGCAGGTAGGGGGAATCAGATTGTTATCGAACTTTTAAATCTGAGGTCTACAATCTATTTTGAGCGTTTTAAATAACACAGTAAAGAAATAATATTAAAAGATGGTAATAGTTATGAGAACATGATTAGTCTAACTACATTCTCACTATATCGGTGGCGCTTGAACATTGAAGTAGTTTCCAAAGACAAATGTAAAGATTTAGTAACTTGCCATAGTTAATGCAACAGAAGCTGCAACAGAACCAGAGCGGAATTTAGTGTTACTATATCTATTAAAATTTGTTAGTTTGCGTCAATATTAACGTAAAATCCAATGCAAAAAACGTACTTATTTATTTTACTAGCATCTTTATGCTTTCTTTCCTTTGAAACACAAGCAACCGTAATATTTGTAGACTATAGTTCTTCGGGTACTAATACTGGTGCATCCTGGACCAATGCTTACACGAGTCTTCAGTCTGCTGTTACTAATGCGGTTAGCGGAGATGAAGTATGGGTAGCCGCAGGCACATACATTCCATCTGCATATCCAGTAGGGCGAACATCTACAGATATTCGAGAGTATTCTTTTTACCTTGAGTCTGGTGTGGAGTACTACGGAGGATTTGCAGGTACAGAAACACTAAGATCTCAACGCGATTATGCGAATAATGCCACCGTTTTGAGTGGAAATATTACAGGTAACAACTGTTACCATGTTTTGGTATCGGCTAATGAAAGCTCTGTGGTTTTAGACGGTTTTACCGTTACCGCTGGATATGCCAACGGTGGTACAAACGCAACAATAAATGGTCAATCAGGTTTTTGGACTAATAATGGAGGTGGTGTTTTCACGATTAACACCACGATGACCGTAGAGAATTGTATCATATCCAATAACACAGCTGGTTATGGTGGTGCAATTCGAGGTGTAGGGGGTACCACAACACTTACAAATTGTACACTTACTGGTAATACTGGGACTGCTCATGCGGGTGCAATAGATATGGTTGGTACTCTAGTTGTAAGTGGCTGCACATTTACCAGTAACAAGACAGCTACTAGCAGCAACGGAAATGGGGGAGCAATAAAAATTTCTGGGGGTGTTGCTACAATTTCAAATACATCATTTATAAGTAATGTAGGAAGAATCGGTGGTGCCATACATCATTACAGTTCGCAACTAACCATATCAACGTCTACCTTTAGTAATAATTCCGCAACAAATCATGGTGGAGCTTTATATGCTAGTCATACAGCATTTACTGTAACGAAGTGTGTTTTTGATGGAAATACTGCTACAAACAATGGTGGGGGTATCTCCACAGGTTGGGGAGCTACTATGACTCTCAATAACTCTGTATTTAGTGAAAACACCTCTGGGTCAAGTGGAGGAGCTATCTCCAATGATATGATTAATGGTTCAGCAATCAATTGTACGTTTTATGCGAATACTGCAGCTGTTAGGGGTGGTGCTTATTCTTCAGTTTCAAACAGTATCAATGGCAAGAACTGTGTGTTTTTTGGAAACAAAAAGGGTACAAGCACGAACGTATCAGGTGCAGATACGTATGGTGGATCATTCACCTATTCTTTAACGCAAAGCAATAGCAACTTCAGCAGTGGAACAGGTATTGTAAACAATCAAGACCCATTATTCATCAATGCAAGTGACCCAGATGGAGCAGATAATGTATGGATGACGGCAGATGATGGATTAAGTTTTTTTAGCAATTCTCCTGCTTACGGTGTAGGAAAAAGCTCAGGCGCTCCTTCTACCGATATTACGGGTGCTTCACGAGCGTCATCTCCATCTATGGGAGCCTATGAAGGTTTTTCTTACACGCGGTATTTAGTAGATATTGACGCTACGGGCACCGGTGCAGGTACAAGTTGGACTAATGCCTATACAGGGCTTCAAGACGCTATAGATGCATCCTCAGTAGGGGATGAAATATGGGTCGCAGAAGGTACATATATAC
>CAJQIC010000045.1 GCA_905478335.1 uncultured Bacteroidia bacterium
TACACAGGTTTAGGCCTCTATAAACTTGTAGCCCACACCGCGTAATGATTTAAAGAACATCGGGTTCTTTGGATCTGGTTCAAAGTATT
Source organism: uncultured Bacteroidia bacterium (assembly GCA_905478335.1). Classification (GTDB taxonomy): domain Bacteria; phylum Bacteroidota; class Bacteroidia; order NS11-12g; family UBA9320; genus UBA987. The sequence continues at coordinate 90 of CAJQIC010000045.1, forward strand.
TTCTGAACGCCAAAATAAAGTTGTCGATTGTTCTTGTTGAAGGGTAAACCGAATACCCCCAAACTGTCTGAAGAATTTTTTCACGACTTACTACTTCATTTTTATTCTCAATAAGCAGTTTAAGAAGAAGTGCTTCCTTTTTCGTTAACGAAAACTCGCCTTTATTCCCTTTTGCTTCATAACTCACAAAGTTGACGTAGTTGTCACCAAATGAATAATCGTTAGAAGAGAGTTTGTTAGCCGTTTGATCGTTACGCTCAATTAAGTTTTTAACACGCAACATGAACTCTTCTAGGTTAAACGGCTTGGTCATATAATCATCGCCACCTTTTCGCAATCCAAGAACACGGTCTTCAGCAGAGCTTTTTGCCGACAAAAACATAATAGGCACTTGAGAATCATGCAGTCTAATGTTCTCGCAAACTGCAATTCCATCGATGTTTGGAATCATGATGTCTAAGATAACCAAATCGAAACGCTGTTCCTTAAATTTTGTTACTGCAGACAAACCGTCGTGCACAACAACCGGATGGTACTCATCGATTTCTAAATTCAGTTTAATCGTTTCTGCTAGGTGTTTCTCGTCTTCAACAAGTAAAATCCGTTTTTTCATAAGGGCAAATTTTGATGTACTAATTAATGTATTAACTCAAGTTAGCTACGCCGTAGTATGTTTTGTCAATAGGGTATCTAAAAAATATGACTCTCAAATATCTTTTCTTAAAATCTCTGGTATGTCATAGCCTACTCATTTTTTCTTTTAAGCGGCAACTCAACTATAAAAACAGTTCCTTTCGGTTGATTGTTTTTAATCCGTATAGTCCCATCGTGTTTCTCAATGGTCTCTTTTAAAATGAACAATCCTAATCCCGTACCTTTCGAATCTCTAACCTCCTCATCCTCAACTCGATAAAACTTCTTAAATATCTTCTTTCGTTCCGACTCGGCAATGCCAATACCTTGGTCAATAACACGAATAACGGCCTTGTCCTTTTCTACCTTCATCGAGACCTCAACGGGCAGATCATTACCATACTTAATGGCATTCTCTAACAAATTATTCATTGAGATTCTTAAAATGAACCGATCTCCAACAATTTCAACATCGTCTTCGATATCTGCAGTAAGGTCTGTACGCAATCGATAACTTTCGGCCAAGTTCTGCATCATATCAGTTATCGAGAAGACTTCACGACCATAGATATAATTGTCGTTTTCAATCTGCATGGCCGTTAGCATATTCTCTGTGAGTTCGTTTAAACGATCTGCATTATTCACTGCTTTATCAAGTAACTCGTTGCGTTTTTCCTCAGGTAATTTACGTGTGCGTATCGTTTGCAACAACAACTTCATCGAAGCGATTGGTGTTTTCAGTTCGTGCGTCACTGATAACAAAAAGTTGTTTTGCTGTTTGTTCAAACGATAAATCATTTGAATGGAGTAAGACACGCCGTAAACACCAACAGCGACCAGAACAAACAGCAGTAAGGCTTGAAATATATAGAGCCGCTCACGATTTTGTAGTTTCTGTTCTAAGCGATCGATTTGATGTGGCGCAATCTGAATGTCTAAATCCCAGCCTTGATAAACTTTTGTATATGCCGCCGTATAACGACCATAATTATACGTTTCTAGAAACGCATTTAACAAGTTGGTATCCGCATCAATTTTTGCCTGCTTAAAGATGATATGGATTTCGCTTTCAGAGGAAAAATCGTAGTTCTTACTTTTCTCTATTAACCGTAGAACACAAGCTTGTCTTCCGGCCTCCAACACCTGCTTTTGCAAACCGTATTCTTTGTTACTGAAGTTAACCAACGAGTAGGTTAGCCAACCAAAGGTGCCTAGAATATAGATTATGATGAAGATGAATAAAAGCTTGAATTTCATACACTTAATTCGGGTTCACGAAAATACTTCATTCTTGTTTAAACATATTTTGCGTTTGTTTGCACTGAATGAGAAAAATGATTTCTAAACGCGTACTATCTCTGCACAATGGGCAAGACAAACAAGAGGTATGGATTGCCTACAAGGGTATCGTTTACGACGTCACACAAAGTAGGTTATGGCGCGACGGAAAGCATTACGAACACTGGGCAGGCCAAGACCTTACGCATGAATTGCCAGACGCTCCGCATACGGAATCTGTATTTGAACGATTTAAAATCGTTGGAGAATTAACCGACTAGCAAGAGATTTTATCCACTCTTCGTTGATGACGGCCACCTTCAAAATCTTCGTTTAAGAATGCCTCAAGCACTTCAAGCGTCGTTTCAAAATCAATGAATCGCGCAGGAATACAAATGACATTGGCATTATTGTGCTGACGTGCTAAAGCGCCCAATTCGGGATTCCAGCACAACGCTGCACGAATATCTTGGTGTTTATTGGCTGTCATGCATACGCCGTTGCCACTGCCGCAGATTAATATGCCAAATGCTGTTTCCTCTTTTTCAACTGAATTTGCTAATGGGTGGACAAAATCAGGGTAATCAACTGATTCTGATTCATCCGTACCGAAATTTACGAACTCGAATTTGTCCGCAAAATGTTTCATAACGTCAAATTTATATTCCGTCCCAGCGTGGTCGTTGGCTATAGCAATTTTAAGCTTCATTTAATTTTTCTTTAGTTTCTATTCTCTTGGCAATAAAAATACCTACTTCGTACAACAAATAAACAGGAATGGTCAATAATATTTGACTCATGATATCTGGCGGCGTAATAACCGAGGCCAATACCAATATGACAACAATCGCATGTCTTCGGTATCGCTTTAGAAAGTCCGACGATACCAACCCCAGTTTTGCAAGGAAAAATACAATCAACGGCAACTCAAAAACAACGCCTGAGGCTAAGGTAAGTGTAGATACAAACGACACATACGATTGCATCGTAAAATGGTTAACGATGTTGTCTGTAAGCTTAAAGTTGATAAAGAAGTTTACTGACAAAGGAGCCAATACCAAGTATCCAAACAACACACCTACAAAAAACAGCAGAGAAGTTGCCAGGACTATACCCGTCGTATATTTTTGCTCGGTAGGTTTTAAGGCAGGTTTAAAAAACCGCCAAAACTCCCATAATATATATGGCGCAGACAGTATTAACCCAATGGTGAATGAAACAACCATCAAGTAAATAAATTGACCACTGACAGCCAAATTCTGTGTGTTTAAATCAATGGAATCAAAGCACAACTTATCCGTTCCGTATAGCGTATATGACAGTTTACAGAAGAGCTTATAAATTGGAAACGATTTCTTGGTTACAGCGAATATTATCTTGTCAAAGATGAATCGATAATTGACCATGGCAACAACGGAAAAAACAACAATGGCAACAACTGATCGCATCAGGTGCCATCTGAGCGCTTCTAGATGATCTAGAAAGCTCATGTTTTTCTCTTCTTGTTCGATGTCGACCTGGTCTAATGGCATCTTTATTTAACTACTTAGGTAAGCATGCCTCCACAAACGTGTAATGTTTGACCAGTAACATAGCTCGACATATCAGAAGCTAAAAAGATACATGCATTCGCCACGTCTTCTGGATTACCACCTCGCTTTAACGGGATTGTCTCCACCCATGATTTAACCACATCTTCGTCTAAAGCCGCAGTCATTTCGGTTTGAATAAAACCTGGTGCGATTGCGTTACATCGAATATTTCTGCTTCCAATCTCTTTGGCAATAGATTTTGTGAATCCAATAATACCGGCTTTTGAAGCCGCATAGTTCGATTGTCCAGCATTGCCATTTACCCCGACTACCGATGTCATGTTTATTATTGAACCAGACTTGTTTTTCAAGAACGTTCTCAGGCTGGCTTTGGTTAGATTGAAAACGGATTTAAGATTCACTTCCATTACCTCATCCCATTGCTCTTCGCTCATACGCATCAATAAGGTATCACGCGTTATTCCAGCATTGTTTATCAAAACATTGATGGTCCCAAAATCTTTAAGAACATCAGCAATAAGGGCTTCAGATGCTTCTAAAGAAGCGGCGTTACTTTTATATCCTTTGGCTTTTACACCAAATCTTTCTGCAATATCCTTTTCAACAACCGCTGCTTTCTCTGCTGAGTTGGCGTAGGTAAATGCAACATTCGCACCTTGTTTGGCACATGCTTCAGCAATACCAAGTCCTATCCCTCGTGTTGCTCCCGTTATAAGTACTACTTTATCAGATAATAAACTCATGATTCAAAATTTTGACAAAAATATCCTAATGTTTTTTATTGACGCATAAAAAAGTCCATTCACCTGAAGATGAATGGACTTTCTTTTAAGTTCTTTGTTTTTATCTATCCGCGTCACGTTCAATTTCCAAATATCCCTTAGAAAAAGACCTAGAATTGATACCTGATTTTAGTTCACCTGTAAAACTCACTTTTATAAGCTCTCCTACATCGCCGTACTCAGAAACTGTAACAGCCATATTTTGTGCCGCATCGCTTGAAGATTCTATACGTTTTGCACCTTCTCCTGTTGCAATCTCAAAAGAGAAATTTGGAGAATTTTGCGTGTATACACCAGCGTCTTTGCCAACAAACGATAATTCCAATTCGGCTTTCGAAGTGATCGAAGCTCCAGCGTTTCCTTTAGTCGAATACCCAACGATATTGATTAATGTCTCGTTTAAATCTTTTCTCCAACTTGCTTGAGATAAATTTTGATCTAATACCAGTTGATAATTCTGAAAACTAACGGTGAATCCGCATGCAGGCGTATCTGTTGGTTCTGTATTGTCTGTTGTGTCAATTACTGGAGGTACTTCGTCTCCATCACATCCCGTATTTACTAGAAATAAAGGGCTGATCATCAAAGCTATGATTAGGTACTTTAGGTTTTTCATATCTATTAATTATTTAGGGTACAATAATAAACTTTCTTGCCCAACATGAAGCGCACATTCTCGTAATTTTTTCTTCCTATTTAAAATAGGAATCTGCCTCATCGGTCTCAAAATCAAGTACTTGATTAGGATGTCGATACACCTTCATCGGAAGCTGCCCGATGTATTTTGTTTGGTTATTCTCGATTTCAAGCCACGATGATTCTGGCAAGCAAACCACGTCTGTTTTACTCAACATGATGTACTCCATCAACCTAGCCTTTCTTGATTCACCTCCGTGATTGGGAACTGTGGCCTCGCTATAATGTGGATTGATTTGATAAGGCACTAACCCAAGACAATCAAAAGATTGTGGTTGTACAATAGGCATGTCGTTGGTTGTACAAAGGGTTAACCCTGCTACATTCGAACCAGCACTCCAGCCGACATAAGGCGCACCTGCAGCCACAGCTTCTCGAATTGGTTCCATAAGATTTTGATCCTGTAACAATTGCACAAGCCTGAATGTATTGCCTCCGCCTATGGCTATGGCCTTGGCCTCTTTGACGGCTTGAATTGGGTCGTTATACTTATGAATACTCTTAATCGTTATGCCAAATCCTTTGAGCGCATTCTGGACGGTCTGCTCGTATTGATCGTAAGACACGGTGACTCCTGCATAAGGAATAAACAAAACCTCCTTGGCTTCACCCAAAAAAAGAGCTACCGCGTCTTTGGCGTGTTCCATATAAGAGGCACCATAGTTTGTCGAATTACTAAGTAATAAAGCCTTCATGTTTTTTTGGCAATGGTAATGAAAAAAGGCCTTTTCAAAATGAAAAGGCCTCTAGATTTAGTATAAAAAGTATAAACAGATAACATTAAAAAGGAGTCAAAACCAAACCAACACAGGCTGTGTTCACTTCTGGCCCTCTACCTGATTTAAACGTATTTGTTGGGTAATACTTACCGTAGATTACAAGATCTCCGTACCCAAATTGAGCAACATAACCAATTCGGTAATCCTCGAATCCGTAGTCACCTTTTACTTTCTTCTTTTCTTTTTGCTTACCAGAACCCCACTTTTGCTTTTGGTGTGATCCAATTAAGTAACCCGCTTGGATTCCAGCAGCAATCTTAAATGAATTGTCATCATCTCTAGGGTTGCTTTTAAAATTTAACATCAATGGCATTGTCGCATATCTGCTAACAATTTTATTCCGTTTAAAATCTACCACATCGTCAACCTGGTATTCCAATGGTTTAGAGTCTGGTGTAATTGTAACACCTTCTTTGAATCGATAGTTATTGTATTCAATTCCGATTCCATATACAAAACGCAGTTTTCCTCTAATCAGATTCACGCCTTGCTGTACAATACCTAAATGAAAATTCGCTGATATATTTTCAAGTTTCATGTCTTCAAAAGGAGCAGGTACATCAACTGAATTGTTTGACACCCAGTTGTTTATTCCCCAATCCATCACCATGAAGCTAGTTTCAACAAACTTTGGTGCTTTTGGCAAGTTGTCTTCTTCCTCTTCGAATTCTTCAATCACCACTTCATCATCACTTCCATCAACGGTAATCACTCGCTTTACCTTTACTCCGTCTTTAGAGTAGACTTCCATTTTGACGTTATCTTGGTCCATTGTGGTAATTTCTTCAGAAATTAAGGTATCGATCTTTCCATTGACATTTTTGATTTCAATGCGCACCCTTTTGGTTTCTATTACCTTAGGGTCTTCTTCCTGTGCAACAACGATTGTTGACAGAAGTACTGTTGCTAAAATTGTGTATATGTGTTTCATTTTTATGTATTCATTTTTATTTTAAAGGTTTCAAACTAACCATGGCCGTGGCGTTATACTGTTCTGAACTGTATATAATTTGTATTGACTGTTTATCTGCAGGTTGCACCTTAATCTTGGCATTTCTAAACGGTGCAGCGACCAAGGATAAACCCGAATTTATGGTAGAGCGTATGCCGTTATAAGAAGGAGCTTCATCTTGAGGTATCAACATGTCCATATTGTACATCACATTCGCTCTGTGAAGTGACGCTACTGCTTTTGTTTCAGGGTTAAGGTCGATTTGCTGCCTCATTGGCTCTATACTTACCAGCTGCTCTGCTACATTAGGTATTGTTGTTTTTTCCTCTTTTACAGGTAGTTCAACAGATTTTTGTGATGCTTTGACTTGATTCGTGCTTTGGTTAGGCGCTTCTTGCACCGCTACTTGTATTTCTGGTACTGATTCTGACTTATTTACGTTCACATCAGACTCATCCTCAGTTGGCAACACCAACTCATTGGCCGACCCGGCCAAACCTTCTACCGTATCTGTTTTTGGCATAAACAACTGCCACGCTGGGTAACACAGTGCTAGTATGGCTGCGATTGCTGCAGTACGTCGCCACTGCATCGCACTGAAAGCAATTAATGTGGTGTCTTTCTTTATCAGTTTGTCTTTACCCTGATATACAACATCTGGCGCATCCAACTGGGTCATTTGCATAAAGTCCCAATCTGCTGCTAAATCAGCATCCTCATTTATTTTTTCTAGTAATTCAGATTCTTCTTCAGGCGACAAATCACCTTCCAACATCTCGAATAATTCCCAGTCCATGTCTTTTTGATCTTTCATATTACCAATTGCATGTCTTTTAAGTAAGCCTTCAAAAATTTTCTTGCACGAAAGATGTTAATCTTCACCTGCGCCTCTGTCATTCCAGTAATCTCTCCAATACTCTTGTAATCATACCCCTCATAATCACGCAGTAGAATAACTGTCTTCTGTTTTTCTGGTAATCTTTCGACAGCACCATTTATAATTTCTAGCGTATCTGAGTATTGTTCTGAATGACTGTACCTGTTTTCAACTACTTCATCCATCGTAGTGCTACGTTTTGCTTTCCGAATGATATCGATGCAATTGTTGTAGGCTATTTTAAATATGAATGCTTTCGCTGTAGTCATTTCTACTTTCTCTTTTCTGACCCAAAGTTTTTCGAATGTATTTTGCACAACATTTTCGGCTTCAAATTCATCTCTTAAATTTTTAAGAGCGAATCTGAAAATCCCATCTGAGAGCAACTCAACACATTTATTATACTCTTTAGTGGTCATTAATTGTTAGTGATACGACTGTTCTAAATAAAAGTTACAGTAAAGTTAATTTTTTTAGCAACCAATATCTAAACACCTAATAATCAGATAAATAAATTAGTCGAATCCTAGTATATTTTCGCCAAATTTGCAGCGTGGAGAATAAGAAGCCTTGGTTCGAAGATTGGTTTGACTCACCGTATTACCATCTGTTGTATGGAAACAGGGATCAAAACGAAGCGGGTAACTTCATAAACAATTTGTTACGTTTTCTTCAACCAGATAGTCACGACACTTTTCTTGACCTGGCCTGTGGCAAAGGACGACATGCACTAGAAATAGCAAAAAAAGGTTACCACACTACTGGAATCGACCTCAGCGAAAACAGTATTGCCGAAGCGAAATCAATTGACAACGACTTTCTACATTTTCATGTTGGCGACATGCGACATGTGCATTTCCCCAATCAGTTCAATTTTATTCTAAACCTGTTTACTAGCTTCGGATATTTTGACACGCAATCTGGCCAAACAGAAACTTTGCAGGCGATAAACAAACAACTTAAACCTGGGGGAGTATTGGTTATTGACTATTTAAATGTAGTGCTGGCAGAAAAACAAATTGCTGCCAACCCCGACAACCAAATCATTGAAGATGGCGTGGCGTTCTCAACACGCAAACGCGTATCTAACCAATTCATTACTAAGGAAATACAGGTGAACGATACGGATTTCGATCACGTGTTTTACGAGCACATTTGGCGATTGAATTTCGACGACTTTAATACGCTTCTGAAAAAAACCGGCTTCACCATACAAACAATTTTTGGTGATTACGAGTTAAACAGATTTAGCCCCGACACTTCTGACAGGTTAATAATTGTAGCACAGCGCTAAATGCTGGACTGGATTCAACATATCGACACACAACTATTTTTTCACATCAATCACTGTGTGAAGAATGATTTCTTTGATGTCATCATGCCATTGGCTCGTGATAAGTATACATGGATTCCGTTATACGCCTTGTTGGTTTTTCTGATTATTAGAAAATACAAAACACAGTCTGTCTATGTATTGGGTTACGCTTTGTTGGCACTTGTACTTGCCGACCAATTAAGTGCTAGTGTTATAAAACCCTTGGTTCAACGACTACGTCCTTGCAACGACCCATCAATCATTCAATACGTCCACAATGAATTGGTCGACTGTGGAAGTGGATTTAGCTTTGTTAGCAGTCATGCCACCAATCACTTTGCCTTGGCCATTTACTTCATCATGGTATTTGCTAAACCAAGTAATCGATTTTTTGTTGTTTTGGGTTTTGTAGTGTGGGCTGGGCTCATTTCCTTTGCACAAGTATATGTCGGCGTGCACTACCCATTTGATGTTTTGGTAGGCGCATTGTTAGGCATGTTAATTGGCTACGGAGCAGGTTGGGCAGAACGCTACACACTTTGTTACCGAGCAGGTAAGTTATTATAAGTCATTGAATTTCTGGTCCTATTTTGTTCTGTTCTTTTTTCCACTATTGGGTGGAACTATTGGTTTAATTATACAAAACCATAAGACGGAGCAATTAAAGCTTTTTCTTGCCTTTAGTGGTGCATTCCTTTTTTCGATAACTGCGATTAGCATTATTCCTGAAGTCTACTTACACGAGACAGCATACAATGTTGGTTATTTCATTTTAGCCGGATTCTTCCTTCAAATCATTATCGACCTTTTCTCTCACGGTGTGGAGCACGGTCACTTGCACCATCACGAGTCAGACAAAACGCCATACGGTATTTTTATCGCCTTGAGTTTACACGCATTTTTAGAAGGAATGGCCGTTGGCAGCAATCTATTTTCGGAGCACATACAGTCTAGTTTCATCTTTGGCATTGCACTGCACGAAATACCTGCCGCATTTGCCTTGATAACCTTATTGAAGGCATCAAACGTTAAGAAGCAATACCTCTATACCTGGTTGGTGGCATATGCGTTAATGACCATCTTTGGGGCATTGTCAAGTAGTCTGATTGTGACTACATTCCCCAATTTCGAACGATATATGGTGTATTTAGTTGCCCTAGTGATTGGTGTATTTCTTCACATATCAACTACGATATTATTCGAAAACACAGATAACCATAAGTTTAGTCGATATAAACTTATGGCTATCGCAATAGGCGTTGCCATTGCCGTTTTAAGTACACTGGTACATTTTCACTAAGACTTAGTCGACAACAATTCTGCCTAGTTTGTAGGCCTTACGACCGCGCAAATAAATGGTAGATCTTCCGTCGCGCATACTTACAAACTCTTTAGGCACTGGTCTAAACTCTTTACGGTGAATCTCGCCCAAAGATTGCACCTCTTTATTTCCATCAAGGTCTAAAGATGCATAGATAAAATGATTGGCTTTATAGGCCTTTTTATCTGTTCTTCTGTCAATATCCAAGCCAGGTACGCTATACGCTTGGTCTACAAAATAAAAGTGCATTTTATCGCCTTTTACAACCATATTAAATCCGCTGTAGTATCCACCATCGTTCGTAGAGTACTGTGCCTTTTCGATTTTGTCGTGCCACTCTATTTCACCTTCTTCATCAAAACTCACAACAACAATGTCATTGTAATAATAATGATAGGTCGTTTGTGTTGACGTTGTGCCGTTGGCGTTTGTGGTAGTCGTTGTTGTGACCCTTACAAAATATTGCTCTGCAACCATAACCAATCCACCATCTTCCTTCTCGATAAGGTTTCTAACCTCATAAGAGTACAATTCAACGTCTTTCCCTTTTTTGGCTCTTTTCTTTGTTCTTTTGGTGGCGCGTTCGCTTAAACCTTGGGTAATAAAATCAAGGCTAAATTCAACGAGATTTTCAACAATAACTTCAAGCGTTTCGTTTTCTATTTCCAAATAGAATGCTCCAGCCGCTCCAGACGTACTTGTATTTGAGTATAAACCTGAGCACAGAATGTTACCATCATCCTTCACGAAATAAGTAATATCGGAAATAAACTTATTCGAAAGTCGTAAATCAAATTGCTGTCTGTCGTGACCCTCCTCAAAATAACCAATGAGTTTGTAGGTTCCTCTAGGCTTTTTCTTTTGACGCTTAGACTTCTGCTTATAGTGCTTTCCTAGTATATATACATTCCCATCATTGTCTACGTCGTAATCGGTAATGGCAAAATCTTTATCTGCGTATGGTATGGATAAAACATCGTCCCAAATGATTTCAAAATCTTTATCCATCACGACAACACTTACCTCATCTCGTGCACCCTTTGAGCGTTTGTTAGGCGTGTTGGCAAAAGCAAGTAGTTTCGATGAGTCTCTAGACATAGCAATATCAAAACTCCCTGAGTTCCTTTTTGAACTGTATGTCAGACTAAAAACCTTAGTTTCGTCTTGCAACGATGTTAAATCGTCTTGAGAAAGCACGACATAAAACAGGTCATTTGTTTTTCTTGCTTTGTCAAGCTTTGAATAGAACATCAACAAACCTCCATTAAATGGAATAATAGATTCAATAGAAGATCGTTTCGGAACAATATTCGGCGTTAATAACACCTTGGTTTCCACCTCCATGTTTTCATCGTACCGGATTAGGTATGGCTTTCTCTTGATGGTGTTGCGACTAAAAATAACATCGTTGTCGCCTAGAATAAGGTACCCGAGGTAGTTCTTTTTACTTATGATAGGTTCACTTTGTGATACTTCAATGCCTTCCCCTGTGAACTCTTGCGCATTGACGAATAAGCCGCCAAAACATGTGATTAATGTAAATATGATTAGTTTTTTCATGATACAAGTTTAACAATTCAATGCAAATACCATGCAATGACTTTTACTTTTTCCCAAAAGCATTGAAAGTGGTAAGTTTGAAGTCTTAATTTGTTACATCTATGAACCCCGAATTAATTATAGTTAGCCCTTCATATAAAGAGCACATTGCCCTCATACAGTTGAATAGACCTAAAGAGTTGAACGCACTGAATTTACAGGTAATGGGTGAAATTCGTGACGCGTTGAAAATGTTAGACGAAGACGATTCCGTTCGTGTGATCATCATTACTGGAAATGAACGCGCCTTCGCTGCCGGTGCCGACATTAAACAAATGGCTGGTAAAGGCGCTGTTGATATGCTAAAAATTGATCAGTTTAGTACGTGGGATCAAATTAGAAAAACTAAAAAACCCATTATCGCTGCGGTGAGCGGATTTGCTTTAGGCGGTGGCTGCGAATTGGTCATGACTTGCGACATGGTTGTAGCTTCAGAAACTGCTCAATTTGGTCAACCAGAAATAAAGATTGGCATCATGCCAGGAGCTGGTGGCACACAAAGATTGCCACGTGCCGTTGGAAAAACCCGTGCTATGGAAATGGTGCTAACAGGTAACTTCATTTCGGCAGAGGAAGCGTTAAAATATGGATTGATTAATAAAGTAGTTCCCAAAGAAGTATATCTATCAGAAGCTGTTCGAATGGCTAAAGACATTGCTCGGCAAAGCCCGATTGCAGTGCAATTGGCCAAAGAAAGCGTGCTTAAAGCGTACGAAATGCCTTTACAGGAGGCACTTTCATTTGAAAGAAAGAATTTTTATATGCTCTTTGCCACTGAAGATCAGAAAGAAGGCATGAATGCCTTTGTAGAAAAACGACGAGCAGATTTTAAAGGAAAATAGTTGATTTCACACAGAAACGTATTTCTGCAGCATTTGGCCCAAACCTCAGATGCTCCTATGGCGCTTGAAATAAAAAAAGCCCAAGGAATCTACCTTATTGCAAGTGATGGCAAACGGTATGTCGATTTGATTTCTGGCATTGGTGTCAGCAATCTTGGTCATCGACACCATCGGGTAGCTCAAGCCATACGCAAACAGGTTGGAAAATACTGGCACACCATGGTTTATGGTGAGTATATACAAGCACCTCAGATTAAATTGGCACGTAAAATTGCCGGCGTTTTACCACAAAATTTAGACGCTACATACTTTGTAAACTCAGGCAGTGAAGCCATTGAAGGTGCCCTTAAGTTGGCCAAACGATATACCGGAAAAACCAAGCTCGTGGCCATGAAAAATGCATACCATGGTAGTAGTCATGGGGCTTTAAGTTTGATGAGTGATCCTTACTTTTCAAATGCATACCGACCACTCTTACCAGAAACCTATTTTGCCAATTACAACGACACGGATAGCTTAGCGATAATCGACCATCAGACGGCAGCGGTTGTGGTTGAAATGGTGCAAGGTGAAGCTGGATACCTTCCTGGCAATAAGGCTTTTTTAGAAGCTGTGTCGCGGAAGTGTAAAGAAACTGGTGCACTGATGATTGTAGACGAGATTCAGAGCGGTATGGGTCGTTCAGGGAAACTTTTCGCATTCGAACACTACGGTATAACGCCGGATATATTATGCGTAGCCAAAGCGTTTGGTGGTGGAATGCCGTTGGGTGCATTCATAGCCTCTCAAGAGCTTATGCATTGTCTTAGTCATGACCCCGTACTTGGCCATATAACCACTTTTGGTGGACACCCCGTTTGTTGTGCTGCTGGTTTAGAGAACTTGAACGTTCTACTTAAATCAAACTACATCTCAGCGGTAGAAGCAAAGTCAAAGCTGTTTAGAACGTTGCTTGTTCACGATGATATTAAAGAGATTACAGGTGTTGGATTTATGCTTGGTGTTCAGCTCGAAAGCAAAGAACGCTTGCATGCCGTGGTTGAGCATTGTATCCAGAATGGTGTTATCATCGACTGGTTTTTATACGCTGAAGACAAACTGAGAATTTCGCCTCCGCTGATTATCACAGAAGCGCAGATTAAGAAGGTGTGCAAGGTTATTTTGGCTGCACTTGATGCAACACAGAATACTGTTTAATTATTAGTGTTTAATCGTTAATGCAGTGTTAGACATAGTGACAACAACACTACATCTGAAGTCTGAAATCTGAATTCGTTACCCGCCAAAGTCCAACCTAAAACCAATGGTTAAAGGAGGAAGTTCAAAGTTGATATTTTCGTTGGTTAGATCAGATAATCGGTAGTCTGCCGTAAGTACAAACTTGTTAGACCCTATTCTTGCATGAGCAGTATAGTTGGGCCTGTTGATATAAGACAATCCCGTTAATTCAATTTTTCGTGTCTTGTGGTTAACGCTCGGATCATCAATTGTTTGCTTGGTTAATTGCTTCGTTCCCGTAACATAATCTCCACTTATCGCAATTTCAACATAGTTACCAATCGTATTTCCACGTTTACCAAAATTAAATCTATTGGCAAATTCGAGCTCCACCGTGTTTACATTCAACCGATTGTACTTAAAATCTTCAGCAGTTTCAAACTCAAATTGAGACATCGAATAACGCAAAGAGGCTAGTATACTGTATGGTTTTGCCACCTTATATTTATAATAAATCCCGTACGCAAACTTTGTAGATTCACCAGGTTTAAGTTGTACTGAATCTGTTTCAAGTTGTCCAGGGGTTATTCCAAAATCAAAGTAACTGGACACATAGTGTTTCCTGTTTTTCCCAAACTTTGACACCACAGTATCTTCGTTCACATCTTGCTCCAGTTCCACTACCTGTGCAGAAACTGTTGACGTTAGACAGACCGCCATGACTATAGTTGATATTCTTATTAATCGATTCATTTTCAAAACTTTAACTTATTTACTTATTTCAACTGTTTCAACATAACCCTTATAAAAAACCCGAAGGGTAAACGGCTTCGCATATGCTGATTTTAAGATAACAAAAGGCGAAGATGATTTTGTTCCTTTTCCTGCAAGCTCATCGTCTATATACGAAAGTCCTTCTGGGTTAACGACAAAATACTTATCTAAATACCCTTTTTCGTTTTCAACGTGATAAAATACATAGTCTGGCCAGGCGACATAATTTCCATCTATTTTGTGCGCACCTTCTGTTAATCCGTCTGCCCATCCAACAGTATCCAGTTCAATTCTAATTGAGGTGTTGTCTACATCAATTTCAAAGGTCTTTCTCGGTTTAGTTGGCATGGCAAAAAAGTAGTTTGCTTGAGGCACACCATAACCGTGAGCATAATCAAAATATGGATATAAATCTGCTGATTTCTGAATGTCTTCAAATACTTTCATGTTGGTATACGCTGGTCTAGTTTGCATTGCACAAGCTACAAAACCTGCTACTAGCGGACCACTAAAGCTTGTACCCTGGGTTTCAGAAACGCCTTTAGGTCCTGAACCAATAACATGACCGTATGCCGTCACATTTGGCTTCATTCGTTTGTCCCAAGTTGGCCCAAAAGAACTAAAAGACGTATGAATACCCGTTCGCGGGTTTATACCTCCAATAGACAGGACGCTGTCTGCATCCGCAGGAGTCCCTATGTTTTTCCAACGGTCAGTTCCTTCGTTACCGGCAGAGTTCACTACAAGTATGCCTTTACTGGCTGCCATATTAGCGGCACGGGCGACAAGGCTTGTTACGCCATCCATATCTTCTCTAAAATAGCGATGGAAGGTATATCCCAAAGAACTATTAATCACATCCGCACCATTTTTGTCGGCCCACTCTGCAGCGGCCAACCAATGCTCTTCTTCTGAATAAAACTCGGTCCAGGTTTCTGTTCGGGCAAGCAGAAACTCTGCGCCTGTTGCCAAGCCCATCTGTTGTCCATTTATCATTCCACCTACACAGCTCATTACAAACGTGCCATGCGTGCCACCATTCTCAACATCTTCTTTGTCTTGAACAAAATTGTATGTTTTGATAATTCTATTATCGTTCCGGATATGGTCAAAAGCTGGATTGGTTCTGTAAGACTTGAACCCAACATCAAATATGGCTACGCGAACACCCTTACCATCTACATTATTGTCTTTAAAGACAGATGCACCCATGCGTTGAACCTGTGCCTTCAATAATTCTATTTGTTCTTCATCTGGTTCGAAATCTCCGTCCATATCACTGCGAGTCATTCCAGCGGCATATTTCTCGATGTGATTGACTGTTTTCACGTCGGCTACAAATGACAAACCTTTTATGCGCTGCACTTGCTCTTCTGTTGCATCACAGCACAGGGCATTAAACCATCTGCTTGTGGCGCGAGACTTAGCACATATATTGTTCACCTGTGACAAGTAATCTTCGCTTACCGGAACATCAGTGTAATCATATAGGTCTATAACGTGTTTTACACGTCTATCAATGGCTTTTTGATCAAAAAACGTATAGGGATTAAACGCTTGTATGTCCGGTTTATCCTTAAAAAACACCCACACTTTGCTTTGTGCGAACGCCAAACTGTAAAGTCCAATCAGACAAACTGTTAAAATATTTCTCATAGCTTAAAACCCGTTATCACCATCAATTAAATCTCCAATTCCTCCAAGAATGCTTCCCTCACCTTTTCTTTTTCCACCAGCACGTGGCGCTGCTGATATTACGCGGTTGGCAAGCCTACTAAAAGGCAAACTTTGCAACCAAATTGTACCGGGACCTTGGAGTGTTGCGTAAAACATCCCTTCACCTCCAAAAATTGTATTCTTAATACCTCCAACAAATTGGATGTCGTAATTAACGTCTTTCGTAAAAGCAACAATACAACCTGTATCTACCTTTAACGTCTCACCCGGATTTAAGTTACGTTGAATTATAGTACCCCCGGCATGAACGAATGAAAGTCCGTCGCCTTCGAGTTTTTGCATGATAAATCCCTCACCTCCAAAAAAACCGGAACCAAGCTTTTTTTGAAACTCTATTCCAACAGACACGCCTTTTGCTGCACATAGGAAGGCATCTTTTTGACAAATTACTTTACCACCTAAGTCAGACAAATCAAGCGGCACAATGCGTCCTGGATACGGACTTGCAAAGGCAACCTTTGCTTTGCCAGTTCCTTGGTGCGTAAAAGCCGTCATGAATAATTTTTCGCCAGTTAATACCCGTTTGCCAGCATTAAGTAACTTATCGAAAAAGGAGTCTGTTTCACGTGCACCATCTCCAAAAATGGTTTGCATCGTAATGGTGTTGTCCATAAACATAAAGCTCCCCGGCTCGGCTACTACTGCCTCTTGTGGATCTAATTCGATTTCCACAAACTGCATCTCTTCACCGTGTATATGGTAATCAATTTCGTGTGCGTTCATGATATAATTTGTTGCAATCTAAAAATATAATAGACGTAGAAATGTATTAATCGGTTAGTTAACACTAATGGTCTATAAACTAACGGCGATATCTTCTATTCGTCCGTTTATCAAATACACCTTGTTTCACCTTCCTTTTCTTTCGTCGTTTATTTTTATCTATTGAACCACCTGTTTTTTGTGCTTCAGAAAATGCGGGACAACCTTTAGCCTTTCTTCCTCCGCACGAAGAAAGGGTTAAACCAAACGCAAAAATGAGGAGTGTAAATACAAGTGTCTTGAATTTATGCCATTGCATGGTCCAAATATAAAAGTTGGCATTACATTGACACAATAAGTGCTTTAATTTGCGTTACAAATCAAACAGATGTTAAGAAGGATGAGATGGAGTTTGTTACTTGCCTTTAGCGTATTAGGTGCTTCACAGTTGCGTGCCCAAAAAATAAAGGTCATGGATGAGTATACTGAACCTATCGACCGCGTGGAGGCGTATGTATATAGTGGCGCGAAGGATATTCAGTTTTTATCTGATTTAAATGGAATCGTTCATGTGACTATCGAAAACTTTGACTCCATCGTTTTCAGACACCAATCGCATAAAACAACTACACTATCCAAGTCCGAGCTTAAATCAAGGCGATATCACGTTACAATGCCATTTTTGGCCTACAGATACAAACCATTTGTTTTTAGGCACAATCAGGATTTCGAACTTCAGAAAGACCAGTCTACCAAACTGGTTCGGCTTACACCTAAACAAACTAAGTTTTACAACCCTCAAACTACAGCAGATTTATTAGCACTTAGTAATCAGGTATTTATACAAAAATCTCAGATGGGTGGTGGAAGCCCAATGATTCGAGGGTTTGCGGCAAACAATGTACTTATCGTTGTAGATGGTGTTAGAATGAACAACGCAATTTTTAGAGATGGAAACTTGCAAAACGTAATTACACTTGATCCAAACCTTATCGAAGAAACGCAAATAATATTTGGCCCCGGTTCTGTTTTCTACGGAAGTGATGCCATGGGCGGCGTTATGGCGTTTGAGACCAAAACCCCAAAAATTAAAAAGGAATCGCACTACGAAGGCAACGTAATGCTGCGCACCGCATCGGCCAATAGAGAAAACAGTTGGCATGTTGATTTGAGTTACGGAAAAGGCTCGGTTGCTGGCTTAAGCAGCATATCCCTATCCAACTACGGCGATTTGCGCATGGGCAATAACGGACCAACAGAATACACCAGACCGAGTTACACCGAATACAACGGAAATACAGACAGCATTATTCAGAGTAATGACCCTAATATTCAATACTTTACAGGCTACAGTCAAATAAATTTTAATCAAAAATTTAGATGGAAGTTGGACAGCATTGGAGAAATTGTAGCGCATTTTGGCTATGCTACTTCTTCACCTATTCCAAGGTACGACCGCATTATACAAGATAGAAATGGGCAACCGGTGTATGGTGATTGGCTGTATGGTCCACAGAAGTGGATTCAAATGAATGTGCGCTCAACATTCTTGTCCAAAAAAGGGCGTTTATACGACAAGGCGACATGGATAGTAGCACATCAAGCTTTCGAAGAAAGTAGGTTGGTCAGACGATTTAAAAGCTTCAATCTAGAAGAAAACAAAGAAGAAGTAAACGTGACTTCTTTCAATTTTGACTTTGACAAAAAAATAAAAAAGACCGACATCGTTTATGGTTTGGAATTTGTCACCAATTACGTTGAGTCAACAGGGAAAGGCTCCCAAATAGATTCTGGGTATTCGTACGAAATTGCCACTAGATATCCCAACGAAAGCACCATGACGACAACAGCCGGTTATGTTTCAGTAAAACGTAAACTGACTAATAAGTTGTTGTCTACCATTGGCGCTCGATATACCCTAATCGACCTCGATGCGCCTTTCGAAAGTAGTTTTTACGACTTTCCGTTTTCAACTATTCAAATCCGCAAGTCGGCCGTGTCGGGCAGTTTTGGACTCAGACAAATGATTAACAAAACCTCGTTTGTCTATTCTAATGTAGCCACCGGATTTCGAGCCCCAAATATTGATGACATGGGGAAGATATTTGACAGCCAACCAGATCGGGTAATTGTGCCAAACGAGAAACTACAACCCGAGTATTCTTACACCGCGGAAATTGGTGCGCATATGAAGGTGTTCAAGCAAATGGAAATCTTGCTAAATGGTTATTATACCATTATCGACAATGTGATAACCCGTGCAGATTACACGTTAAATGGTGAAGACAGTTTACTTTACGGAGGTGAAATGTTGCGTATACAGTCTTTGGTGAATAATGATGAAGGTGTAGTGAAAGGCCTTGAAATTCAGGTGAAGACGGAGATTACACAAAACATAGATTTCAAAACTGCGTACAACTTGATTTCTGGAGAAACCAGTGACGGACAGCCTTTGCGTCACGTGGCACCAAACTTTGGTAACTCGAGTGTGGAATGGCGAAAGGGAAAGTTTAAATTGATTGCTTACGCGAATTATAACGCCGAGTTAAGTCACGACAAACTTGCTGAATCTGAAAAATCGAAAATACATCTCTATGCAAAAGATGCGAATGGGTTGCCTTATTCTCCAGCGTGGTATACGATAAACGTAAAAACCGGTGTCACATTTTCAAATGCATTAAAACTTAATGTGGGGCTAGAAAATATATTGAACAAACGCTACAGACCATACAGTAGTGGTATTTCTGCACCAGGGCGTAACTTGACTATTTCGTTGTACGGAAGGTTCTAGGGCACCAAACTAACTCTCGATTCCGTTATCTTTGTACTATGCGTTTAAAGCAGCTCACATATATTACTTTGCTTGTTGTTGGATTAGCGTGTTCTACTTCACAGGCTCAAGCTCAAATTATTAATGGTTTCGGTATCGCAACTGGTATCAATTACGGAGAATCTGTAATTAAAGAAACCTTCACATCCAATGGTGTGGATTATAACTATGCGAGTGATGAAGCTGATGTTGCGATAACTTGGGGAATTTTCGGCCGTTTTAAGGTGACTAAATTCATTTTCCAACCGCAACTGATGGCGAGCAATTACAACACTAAAATGCGTTTAAGCTCCCCTGAGTTTGATTCCATTTTGACCCTTAAACAAAATCGTTTCGACATTCCACTGTTGTTTGGTTACGCACCAACCAAGCATACACGTTTATTGCTCGGACCAGTATACACAAGAATGTTGGAGAACAAAGTTCAAACTGATAAGTTTTTGTTTGAAGAATCTAAGTTTCTGTTTAGAGGCGGCACCTGGGCCCTACAAATGGGTTTTGGTTTTGATATGGGCAGACTGGCCATTGACTGCAAGTACGAAACAAGCTTAGGTCGGATTGCCGATGGTGTTGTACTTCGTGGGCAGGACTTTGACTTCGACCACAGAAACAATACTGTTCAAGTGGTTTTGGGTTATGATTTTATTAAGTAGTTAGCTACAGCAACCTTTAGGTTTGACTGCACTCCCATCCACTTCCCTAAACCAATATTTCACAGACTTCTCGTCTGACATTACTGGTATCGAATTACCCAAAAAGTTCACCTACCCGTTTGACTACAAGCCACATCAACTTTCTGAATTGGCTTGCAATGAGGTTAAGCAGTTTCTTGAAACACAAACCGAGATCAACCACAACTTCGGTCTACGCTCTGGGCAAGAAGGACAAATCATTGGAAAAATGTTTGGCGTTTTGGTTGTCCAAAAACTGACCGGCGAAATAGGCTATTTGGCTGCCTTTTCTGGAAAAGTTGCTGGCAGGAATCATCATGCTCATTTTGTACCTCCTGTTTTTGATGGATTGACGGAAGGTAGCTTTGTAAATGTGGGCATGACGGAATTAACCAACATTAACAACGAGTTAGCGCAGTTACAGAAAGATTCGAGTGCTTCAGGTAAAAAAGCCGTTTCGCATTTAATCGCGCATCGGACGCAACACTGTAACGACATTTTAAACGGAATTATTGACAGCTACCATTTTCTAAATATTGCCAAAACAGCTAAAGGACTGCGAGAAATCTTTGATGAAAAAGTCGGCAAAAACCCTCCTGGTGGTGCTGGTGAATGCGCCTTACCCAAACTACTTCAATTTGCCTTCATTCATGATCTAAAACCAATAGCCATGGCAGAGTTCTGGTGGGGGAAATCACCCAAAGGAAGGTATATGGAACATGGGGCTTATTATCCCGCTTGTCTCGACAAATGCAAACCTATATTAACGCATATGCTCGATGGGATTGAATTTGACAATGTTTAATTATCAATTATCAATTTACGAGATCGATAACTCTACAACACCAAAAACTTAACCTCCGCAATTTTCTCATCCTTAGCATTAACCACTTGTACATAATACATGCCTTGCATCAATTCAACGGTGGGGAAGCTAATTTCATTCAACCCGCGCTCTACTTGAGTGGTTAGCAACTCTTGAACAAGCTTGCCATCTGTGCTGTAAATATTGAAGGACAGCACTTGATCTAAGTCAGACTCAAATTGAATGACTGCTTTTTCTTCTACAGGATTTGGGAGTAATATCACTTTGGTTTCATCTGGCAAAACCGTCAACATATTATCAACTTTAACCGCTCCAACCTGAACGCCGTTTCTTCCACGAGTGCTTCCCTGAGCAAACGGTCTACCGTAAGACCCTGACAACCAAACTACACCTTCTTCGTTGTATTTTGTTTGAACACCGGTGTAATCGCCCCATCGCTCCAAAGAATCAGTTAATCTATTAATGGACAACTCGCCTTGCTTTATTTGCACCACTGGCGAAAAAATGGCGTTTTGACCAACTACGCGATTATGCAAAACAGCCGAGGTGCCTGGATAATCTAATTCCGAGCTGTGCGAGAATGTAATCACACTGGCGTGCGGAAAACTTGCATTACCTGCAAAAGCAATCGAAGGATAGGCATATTCAAATGTGTCGGAGGTAATATAATTGGCATCAATTTTACCTGATTCAATGTCTAAGAATCCATGAAAAATGCCTGGGACGCCTGATTCGGGAACCACCGTACTTTGCACGTATTGGATGTAACCCGCTTCGCTTATTGCAGACAATACCCGCGTATCATTCGTTTGAAGTAGGTTTTCTGGATCAGGTTGATACGCGCTAGGTGGAACGCCGTACAATTTATTCGATTGTAAGACGCGTAAATTATACTCCGCATTTCCGGACAATCTGTTGTCCGTAATCTCATGCAAGAATACTGAGTCGTTTGCTGCGTCACCAGGTCGCACAGAAAGAAACTGCATATTGGGTGACGTAAATACACTCCCCCCTTGAACAGCACAAATGCTCCAAAGTGGTTTGTCATTGTACTTTAAGTCGTACCACAAATCTTCGTAAATGGTATCGTTACCAGCGTATCCAGCGTTTTTATCAATTTGCCAAATGACGGATTGCGTAAAGCCTTCTTGCCAGCTTTCGCCGTCGCGTAACACGTTAACGGTTATAAATAAATCGTCCTTACTCTGTCCGATTATAGGATAATCAGACCAAGTTTTACCGATAAATGGATTACCATCCACCGCATAAAAATTCCAGTCACCTTCAGGGTCGTTTGACTCACTAAAACCAACAATTATCCGTGTGTCTGCGCTTGTAGATCCTTGTAAGTAGACCAATATAAATCGGTCATTAACAGGGTCATAGGTAACCTTCGGATCATAGGTTCGGTTAAGATTGGGTAATTGTCCATCAACAATTCTTTCTAAACTATAGTAGCGCACATACTTCCCATCTTCCTCCAAAATACTAAAGGACGAATTGACAACACTTATAATCTTGCCGTCATTCGATATGGCCATATTGTTGTCGTTGGGTATACCAGGGACGGCAGTCAAACCAACAAACGACGCCTTAACGTCCGGCTTAATGTCTTGAGGTTCCTCCTGATATTTGTTATGTACCTGCTTAAAACGTCTTTCGCGCTTTGCATCCAGTTGGCTTTTCAGTTTGTCTGTAGTGGTCCATGGAGCCGGGGCTGCATCATCAACCTTGTACACTTTTGGCTGCTCCCCTCCTATTTCAGAGAAAGAAACTGTCTTCACTTTTGGCGTTGCAATATTGCGTTCTACTTGATACGTAAAATCCTGAGCAAACCCAGAAAATGAGATACAAACACAACTGATAACACCCACCACTTTATTCATACGTCAAATTTAATTGGAAATTCAGTAAATGCTTCTGTCCATTTGAAATACAAACACTGCCATGAAGTATCTTTGCCAACTTGAAGTCCGTTTTACAAAAGTATTTCCTCGAAATCAGCCTGACAATAGGAATTGTTTTGGCCTTGTTTTATAAACTGGGCTTCATGCCTTTAAGCGCCGATGAGCCAATACGTGCCCTGGTTGCCATTGATATGATGCTCAATGGAAACTACGTGGCACCCAAGATGAACGGCGTTCCGTACCTGAATAAACCCCCATTGTACAACTGGATACTGATCCTATTTTTTAATCTGTTTAGATCGTTCGACGAATGGGTTTTCAGACTGCCAAGTGTATTGTCACTCATTGCTTTTGGAGGCTTGGTATTCCACCTGGTTAAACGCCATTTAAACAACGTACGGTTTGCATGGATTGCCGCCGTTGCTACTGTTACTGGAGGAAACCTCTGGATTTATTCGGCCTACTTAGGGCATATAGACATCACCTATTCAGTGGTTAGTTTTCTGCAGATATATGTGCTTTACTTTTTTTCGGAAAAAGAAAACTGGAGAAAGGCATTTGTTTTATCCTACGGTCTTGCTTGTGTCGGGTTTATGATGAAGGGGCTGCCCAGTGTCGTTTTTCAAGGATTAAGTGTCATAACTATTTTGCTTTTAAAGCGCAGTTTCAGACGTATTTGGAGCCTGGAACATATTGTATCGACGCTTGTCTTCATCGTGCCCATTGGCCTATACATATTCGCTTACAGCAAACAAGCAGATATTTCGCGACTGGCCAAAACGATTGTTGTTGAATCCAGCAGCAGAACAGTCACAGACAAGAGCATTTTAGAAAGTCTTAGTCACCTCTTTGTATTTCCGGTGCGTTACTTGTTAGACATCATGCCATGGGGCTTGTCCATATTTATTCTTTTGCGTAAGGATGCACGTACTTTAATATGGAAGAATTCATTTCTTAAAACTTCCTTAATCCTATTTCTCGTAAACATTACCATATACTGGCTGTCGCCAGATTACAGAGCTCGGTATGTGTTTATGCTAACACCTTTCCTATTAATTCCCTGCCTGTATGCTGTTTACGAACTGATTAAGTCGAAAACTAGTCAGCAATTAGCCTTGGCCGTGTCCTTTCTGTTGGTTGCACTACCCATCGGGTTGTTCTTTTTTACGAATGGAACGATGAACGTAAGCCCGGTATTTGCAGTCGTGTTAAGTGTTTTAGGACTCGTTGGTGTGTGGTTTATTCATAAAAATGTAGCTAAACCATCTGTGTATCTATTGGTTCTAGGCTTAGTCATTTCCAGATTAGGTTATTCCCATTACATGGTTCCTTTTCGTGTAGAAACTGGGCCTTACCAACAAGAGAAAATCCAAGGAAAGGAGATTGCGGCTATCACACTAGACGATGGTTTAGACATGTATAGTTCCAATGTCGCTTTAACAATGAATTGGTATATAACTGTTGATCGACTAAAAACAGTCCATACCAAAACCAAAGATTTTAGTTTTGATTCTTATTATTTGGTACCAACTGAGGTTATAAAGGATACTGCGAATGTCGACACGTATTATACCTTTGTCAGAAGATATGAATCGAAACCATTCAGCTTGGTTAAGTTTAAACATCGGTTTCCTGAAATGCCTAAAAAGAAGAAATGATGATTGAAGTTTCAATTGTAGTTGCCATGATGAATGAGGAAGAGAGTATTAAACCCCTCTTGAACCAAATTTACACCGCAATGGATAGTCTTTCGTATGAACTCATATTGGTAGACGATGGATCTACTGACGACACTGTGAGTCAAGTCAAGTCATTTGCCAATAGTCAAACCAAAGTGGTCGAGTTCATGAAAAACTATGGACAAAGCACGGCACTCCAAGCGGGAATTGACCAAACGACAGGTGCTTACGTCGTAACCATGGACGCGGATTTACAAAACGATCCTTCGGATATCCCCATGTTGTTAGATTTACTTAAGACGGGCAAATGGGATTTAGTTGCTGGTGAGCGTGTAAACCGAAGAGACGGTATGCTCATAAGAAAAGTACCAAGCAAAATTGCAAATTATATCATTCGTAACTTAACGAAAGTACAGATTAAAGATTACGGCTGTACCTTAAAAATATTCAAAAGTCAGATAGCCAAAGACTTAAGTCTTTATGGCGAACTGCATCGTTTCATTCCTGTTTTAGCGGCCTTACAAGGGGCTAAAATCCACCAGGTACCGGTGAAGCATCACGCTAGGGAGTTTGGCAAATCAAAATATAATTTGAACCGAACTTTTAAAGTTATAAGCGATTTGATTTTGATGGTTTTCTTCAGAAAATATCTACAAAAACCCATGCACTTATTTGGCACCATGGGTGCTGTGATCTTTGGCATTGGCGGACTAATCAATCTTTATTTCTTAGTTCAAAAAATTCAAGGTGCTGACATCTGGGGTAAACCCATGCTTTTACTTGGCATACTACTTTTACTTGGTGGTATTCAGCTCATTACAACAGGTATTGTGTTGGAGTTGTTGATGCGCACCTACTATGAATCACAAGACAAGAAAACATATACGGTTCGCTCCATTCATACCTATTCCTAATTGACGTTGAATGATAAAATAAAGAAGTATGCTTGGGTAGGTTTAAAAATCACCCTCAGCATATTTGGATTTTGGTATGCTTTTAAATCAATTGACATTGACATGTTTAAAGCGACCTTACAGGAAGCAAACTATGTCTATGTTCTTCTGGCCATTCTAATCTATTTATTAAGTCAATGGCTTTCTTCCTATCGGCTTCGATACATCCTGACGGCTATTAACGATGAAGTACCCGCTATTTGGAATGCCAAATTATATTGGCAAGGCATGGCATATAACTTGTTCCTTCCGGGTGGTATTGGCGGTGATGCTTATAAAATGATTGCCTATTCAAGACGTTCGAATTATCCTGCAAAAAATTACTTTCCCCCTTTACTGGCTGATCGTTTAATTGGACTTTGCGCCATCGTGTTTTTAATCGGAATATTACTCCCGTTAATTCCGGATACGGATGACTGGTGGTCCAATAATTGGTTGTTCATTTTACCGCTATTAGCGATTCCGATTGCTTGGCTAATCATTAGAAAATGGTTTGGTTCTTACGCATCGGTATTTAACAAATCAGCAGTACAATCACTAGGCATCCAGGTACTTCAAATGATAGCTATTTTATCAATTGTCTATGGACTTGGAGTAGCCATAAATACAGCCGTTATCTACGTATTTTTCGTTTTCTTGATTTCGTCAATTGCCACAGCAATTCCCATATTCCTTGGTGGATTGGGGGCGAGAGAAGTTGTTTTTGCAACTTTATTTCCCCTGTTTGGCGTACCAGCACCTGACGGTGTTTGGATTGCCATCATGTTTAGCATTGTGGTGATTATAAGCTCTGTGCCTGGCTTATTCTTTGGATTTTCTAAAGACTAACTAACGTACAACCGTTTGAACGCGATCTGGTCCTAAAGAAACAACTTTAATGGGCACGCCTACTTGTTCTTCTAACCAGTTGATATAATTTGAGAATGACTCTGGGAATTGATCTTCTGATCGAACAACCGTTAAATCATCGTGCCATCCCTCATGTTCTTTATACGTAGATGCAAAACCTGCAGTCACAAAATCAAAAGGAATTTCATTCACTTCCTCACCAGTATTGCTCTTATATCCTGTACCCACATACACCTTGTCAAAACCGCTCATAACATCGGCCTTCATCATGATCAGTTCGTCGACACCACTCAGCATTATAGCGTATTTTAAGGCAACCAAATCCAACCACCCGCAACGTCTTGGACGGCCAGTAGTTGCACCAAATTCATGGCCTTTTTGTCTTAGCTCCTCTCCTACCTCATCTTCTAGTTCAGACGGGAAAGGACCACTACCGACTCTTGTGCAGTATGCCTTAAAAATTCCCTTTACGGACCTAACGTGTTTGGGAGCCACGCCTAGACCCACAGTCATTCCACCAGAAATAGTATTGGAAGAAGTTACAAAAGGATACGATCCAAAATCAATGTCCAACATCGACCCTTGCGCACCTTCTGCAAGTATTTTTTTACCCTGTTTAAGTAAGTCGTTTATAAAGTATTCGCCGTCTACAAATTGATATGTCTTCAACCGATCGACTGCTTCAAAAAATTCTTTCTCTAATTCAGGAAGATTATAATCTGAATAGTCAAAATGCTCCATTAGTGCAAGGTGGCGCTTAATGGCTGTGGCATATTTCTCTTTAAAATCAGGAGCAAACATGTCTCCAGCACGCACCCCGCTTCTACCGTATTTGTCTCTGTATGTCGGACCAATTCCGCGAAGGGTGGAACCAATTTTTTTATCTCCTTTGTTTTTTTCTGACGCCGCGTCCAACAATTTATGCGTTGGTAGGATAATATTGGCTTTGCGGCTAATGAATAAGTTCTTCTTAACCTTTGCACCAGCAGCTTCTGTGCGACTTATTTCTTCCATTAATCGAACCGGGTCCATCACAACGCCATTCCCAATAAGGTTTATGCAGTTCTCATGAAATATACCGCTCGGAATCGTATTTAAGACGTGCTTCTTACCATTCATTTCAAGGCTATGTCCAGCATTTGGACCACCTTGAAACCTTGCAACTACATCGTATGTTGGCGTTAAGAAATCGGCTATTTTCCCTTTTCCTTCGTCACCCCATTGCAAACCTAAAACTACATCAATAAATCCTGGTGTGTTTGACATACACTTGTCTAATTATTCAAAAGATACTTGATTATCACAATTCAGACACAAACCATCACCGTCTAGTTTTGGCTTCCCATATAGATTCAGGGAATGCTGTGTGACTTCAAAATTTAACAAATCTCCCATTGTTGAAGAAGTTTGTTGTATTCGTGGGTCGCAAAATTCTGAGACCTTACCACAAATCGTACAAATCATATGGTCGTGTTGTCTGAAACCATACGCCTGCTCAAACTGAGCCATGTTCTGTCCGAATTGGTGTTTGACTACCAAGTTACACTCTAGCAATAAATCCAGTGTGTTATACACCGTCGCACGGCTTACCTGATAATTTCGATTTTTCATTTGGATGTAAAGCGTATCAACATCGAAGTGATGTTTTTTTGAATAAATCTCATCCAATATCGCGTAGCGTTCAGGTGTTTTACGTTGCCCCTTCTCTTCAAGGTACTTCGTAAAAATATCCTTCACTTCAACTCGGATGTTATTTAATTGATCGCTCATCTAAATGTAAAGGGCAAAGTTAGTTAAAACGGGCGTTTATGAATGCAATTATATGCACACGTTATCCCTGTTTTAAATCAACCAAATTTTCTATTCTAAATCGGTTCTAATCACTTCAATATGATTGTCAATCGACTTTATTTTTCGTATTAACCCTTCGAGGTGATGGGTGCTATCTATCTCCAACACAAGATTACCTACAAAGGTTCCGTCTTTGGCCTTAAACGACACGGCCTCCATATTCACCTTTAACTCTTTTGAAATAATATCGGTCACTTTACTCACCAAGCCTACACTGTCAATTCCTGTTACTTGCAGCCCAGCAAAAAAAGAATGATTGATGTTTGGGAAACCAGCCCATCGCGCTTTAATAATACGATACCCATAGTTAGACATCAATCGCTCTGCATTTTTACAGTTGGTTCTATGAATTTTTATACCGTCACCAACGGTTATAAAGCCAATCACGTCGTCTCCAGGAATTGGTGAGCAGCATTTGGCATATGTATAGTCCAAATCCAAACCATCCTCTTCACCAATAATTAGATCACCCGCTTTCTTGTTACTTTCCGCAGGACGCTCATTTACCTTTTTAATAGGTTCCTTACGCTCCTTGTAGTTGTTGATGATTTCTTTGTAAGACAATGAGGATTTTGGCATTTTATCCTCTGCCACCAACACATAAAAGTCTTGTTCACTCATCACACTGAAAAACAGACACAAAATGCGCATGTTTTCCGTGTTCAACGGCAGCTTCCAGTTTCTAAATTTACGGACAAGAATTTCTTTCCCGTCGGCTGCCTTTTTACGTGTTTGCTCCTTTAGAACTTGTTTGATTCTGGTCCGTGCTTTACCCGTTACTACAAAATCCAGCCACCCTTTGTTCGGTTTCTGTTTTGCCGAAGTGATGATTTCAATTTGATCCCCTCTTTGCAGTTTTTCGCTTAATGGCACTAACTTACCATTCACCTTTGCTCCTATGCATTTGGACCCAATTTCTGTATGTATTTCGAATGCAAAATCAAGTGCCGTCGCATCCTTAGGAAGCTTTCTAATATCTCCTTTAGGCGTAAAAACAAATATCTCTTCGCTAAACAGATTAAGTTTAAAGTCATCTAAAAAGTCAATGGCATTACTTTGTGGATTATCCAAAATCTCTCTTATTCTACCTAGCCAATCGTCTAGACCAGAATCGCCGACATGGCCCTCTTTATAACGCCAATGTGCTGCATATCCCATTTCAGCGATTTCGTCCATTCGAACTGTTCGAATTTGTACTTCAACCCATTTACCAGATTGCCCCATAACCGTTGTGTGTAAAGACTCATAGCCATTACTTCTTGGCGTGGAAATCCAATCTCTAAGTCGATCTGGATTTGGACGGTATATACTTGTAACGATGGAATAAATATTCCAGCAATCAAGTTTTTCTCTCTCAGGTTTTGAGTTTACAATAATCCGAACCGCAAACAGGTCGTAAACTTGTTCGAAGTCAACTTTTTGCTTCTGCATTTTCTGCAGTATCGAATAAATTGACTTAGACCGACCCTTTATCTCAATATCCAAGCCAAGCTCTTCGAGTGACGTCTTAATTGGCTTGATAAACTTTCTTATGAAGCGATTTCTTTGCTCCTTTGTTGCCTTTAGTTTATCCTTAATGCTGGCATAAATCTCTGGCTCTGTGTATTTTAATGCTAAATCTTCAAGTTCTGTTTTGATTGGATATAAGCCAAGTCTATGAGCCAAAGGCGCATACAGATATTTTGTTTCTGATGCAATTTTAAGTTGGCCTTTCACAGACATGTGTTCTAACGTACGCATGTTGTGCAGGCGGTCACACAGCTTGATAAGGATTACTCTAACGTCGTCGCTTAAGGTGAGCAACATACGTCGGAAGTTTTCTGCTTGTGGTGAATTTGATTGTCCAAAGTAGCCACTCATCTTCGTTAAGCCGTCAATAATATTGGCAACTTTTTTTCCGAATTCGGCTTCAATATAATCCAGTTCTATATCGGTGTCTTCAACTACATCATGCAGCAAGGCGCAAACAATTGAAGTAGTACCTAAGCCCACTTCTTCGGCAGCTATTCGTGCAACCGCGATTGGATGATAGATGTAAGGTTCGCCGGACTTTCGGCGCATGTCTTGATGCGCGCTTAAAGCAAGTTCAAAGGCCTTTCTGATGATTTTACCATCACCATCTTCACGTGTTCCTTTCGACACACGTAACAGACCACGATATCGATTTAATATTTCTTTCTTCTCTAATTCTACATCGTACGTCTGCATATTTCAAAAATACATGATGCGATATTTTTTGACACGTACATGTGTATGAAATTTAGCAAAAAATGAAAGATTGATGCATAAGGTTCGATTCGCCTGTTATCGAACAATGTTTATTGTGCCTTTGAGCTCGTAGGTTCTTCCTGATGTACTTGTTGCGTTTATTAGGTACGCATATATACCCACTTTGCAATAACGCCCCCCAGACTTACCATCCCACTCTTCAGATAAGTTGTCAGACGCATACACTTGTTCTCCCCATCTATTAAAAATTTCGATGTGATACCGACTTACATTTGTTCCTACCACCTTAAACTCCTCTGTGATTTCAGAACCCCTGCCATTTGGCGAAAATGCTGTCGGCACAAATATTTGAATGTCTGGAAGCACCCTGATTTTCTCCGTATACTCGTCTGTGCAACCATGAATGGATGTTGCAATGAGCCGAACATTGAAACTGCCTGTATCTATTCCAAAATCAAACGATGGTGAATGGTTCGTAGAGATGTCTGTTGGCAAGCCAGTGTCAAATTTCCACAAATACGTACTGCTGTCTGCACCTGTACTTGTGTTGTTAAACTTCACAATAGGGTTTGCAACCGAAACAGCACCAGATGGATAGGCTCTAAACGAAGCGTTAGGAGATTCGTATACATCCACTGCATTTAACCAGGTTTTATTAAATACACATCCCTTAGGCGACACGGTATGTACCGAAATGGAATACGTACCAGCGTTTTTAAAGGTTGTAGCAGGTTCAAGCTTGTTTGATGGTTTTTGATTACCACCAAAATCCCATTCAGTTTGCGCCAATGTCCAATCTACCCGTTCCGCATCATACATAAATCTAGGCTTAAACACGAATGGTGTACACCCGACAAAATGAGAATCGAGCAAATCAATTTTCGCCTTTGGGTTAATTCTTATTTGGTATTGTTCTTTGTTTGTCGGACAATAACCATCACCTATAAGTTGCATGTCTAACAACATTTTTCTTTCACCAATTTCTCTCTTGGTCGGTCTGTAAGTAAATACGTTAGTACCGCTATTAAACACCGTATCGCCGTTCGAATAAACAACGCTTAAATCACCATGTTCCACCTGAAGTGGATTAAGTTCAATCGATTGGCCTTCGCACATGTGACTGGGCACACCGTCGACGATTGTGTAATTAGGCACTGGGACTACCGTTATTTTATGCGGATAATTGAACGTGCATTTATTGTCAACTACACAGTAATTCAGTACATACGTTTTGTTGTCATTGGTTATATTCAATACGTTACCTGAAACATCTTTTCCACTAAACGTACCCAACGCAGGATTAGCTATAAGTTCCAATTGTGGTGTAAATGCACAAATGGTGTCATGTAAATCAAACTGAATGCTGGGTTTACAAACGACCGCTAAGCTAACTTCCTTGTTTACATAGCAGCCAAACTGGTCATAGGTAAACAATAAATCTAAACCCCCACATTTTTCAGATGCCACACGGCCATTTATTACATCTGCCGGGTCTTTTAAGGAAGTCCAAAATCCTCCACCAAGATTAATATCAAATACCGAATTTAAATCTGTTGTATCTCCTTGACATATTTTCTGATCCATTACATAAGATAGATCAATGTCGTCCAACAAAGACAGTATAGCGGTATCAGCTGTTTCACACCCATATTCATTTTTAAACACACCAACAATCTGATGATCTCCTATAGACAAACCTGTAAGCTGAATTAAGTGCTTGTTGCCCTGAGGATTATCGGCCAGAGGAACACCATCTATCTTCCATTGTATGTCGTACGATCCGAAAGAAAAAAGTCCTGGATCCATATTGATCAGGTTGAAATAACCCGAAGCACCGCAAATCGTCGTTTTCTCAAGACTTAGCTGCGGCTGTGGAATTACCCAAACACATAAGGTGTCGTGGCTTTTGCACCCGGAAATCATTGATTCCGTAGTGTAGACCTGACATACCTCGACGGACTCTGTAATATCACCCAGTCGAGTCAAATCTAAAATGCTACCATTCAAAAGATCGTGGCTAACACCTTCCCAGGTTCCGGTTTTCACAGATGGCAGGTTGGTCAAGTCCAGCTGAGCCGTGCCTTCACAAATAGGTTGTATACTTTCTATCTCAACTTCTAATCCCTTATCCACCTTTACTTCCTTAGACAAGACATTCTTACACTGTAGATTTCCTTTAGACCCCGACACAAGCAATTCGATGTGATCGGCTGTTTCCTGGTAGGCGGCTAAGAAACTATATCTTGCAGTTATAGAAACTGTATCTGCATTATGCAACCAAAAAAGATTGCTCAAAACAACCCCATTATTGGGTTTTACAACAAATCGAGCAGAATCACCGGCACAATAGGTGCTATTACCTAGTATTTCACCGAAATCACTCGTCAAATCTTTCTCGCTCTTCTGTATTTCCTTCGATACAACGCGTTTACATCCCAAATCATCTGTAACGGTTAGTTCCATTTGGCCCACAATAGGCTTGTCAAACTGGATGGTATCTACAGCCTTATTAGAACTGAAATAAACATTACCGTTTTCTTCTCTAAACGACCATTCCACTTTGTGACCTGCGTTACTGTTTAAACTATCAGACTCTAGTTTTAAGCTCCCACACCACAATTCACTCATACGCAAATGGCTTGATGGTAAATCATTAACCTTAACAACGTATTTAGTCGATGCAGACGCATTAATAGGACAATTGTCGTCTGTAGCTTTTACGTCTAATTCAAACAATTTGCCAGCCGAAGATGCATTTGGAGTCCAACACACCCGTAATTTTTTATAAGGTGCGGTTGATATGGCAACTTCTTTAATTTCTGCATTAGGCAGTTGCGACACCCACTTATAGCTTACCGTATTTGCACTTTGGTAGGTGCCATCTGGATATACATAAGGAACATCTTGAGCTTGTATGTCGAAACATATTTCAGAACCAGCACACGCGTCTATGATATTTGCTGACCTATTGATTGACGTCCCGAACAATTGAGGTGGATTGTTGTGCTGACCTATTGATGTAACCTCAACTAAAATATCACGTCGAACAACGCTCACTAAATGCATTCCTGAGGACGTTTTTTGAAATTTCTCTACCTCAAAAACCAGCGACGCTTTCTCACTGTTTTTGATCGGCGTAAATGCTAAAAATCCCGTAATAGGATCCAGTGTTACACCAATCGGAGGATTTGCATTCGGATTTGCATCACAATTTACGACATCACCATTGCACCAAACACTTAAGGGCCTATGCAAAAAGTATCCCGTCTGATAATCAATTTCATTTCCAGCACCTCGTAATGGTTTTGCAAAATGAATTGACACCGAATCACCCGAAATGTCGTCCAATACTAAACTCCTAGATGCTTGATTAACCGTAAGCAGAATCTCTGGTTGACTAGAAAATGTTGGAGAAGAATGTTTAACGTATGGGTCGATAAAACTGTAATTGTATAACGTCTCACCAAAAGAAGATTGACTGAGGTTATCAATGTCGTCGGCTCTTGTAGCCAGTTGTACATACATGTCAAAACCGCAGTTTTCATACGATTTATAGGTATTGAAATCAATTTCTGTTGTAAAGGTATGTGCTTCTACGCCATAGTTTAATCCAGAGTCGCCACTACACTTTGACATAGTCGAAGCACAAATGGGCAATACCTTTTCAATGGACTGTCGTGTTAGAGTGAATTGAGCTAAACTTTTTGAAGTGCAACCATTTCTTGCCGATGAATTGAGATACAATAGGAATTGACCACAATCCTTGGTGTTGGTTCCACCACCCTCTCCAGCAATCTTGCATTCGTTGCAGTCGCGGTATACGGTAACAAAAGCTTTATACTTATAGTCCTTAATATATTTGTAAGTAATCTCCGCACCTAGGATATGAGATCCTAGTGATTGCATTTGGAACACCAAACATAAGGTCGATATAAGGACTAATTTTTTCAAAATCGTAACGCACTACTAAGATACGATATATATAAAAAGAAAGCAGTGGGTTTAGCACTGCTTTCTAATGGTTATTTCATTTTTCTAGCGGATAAGTGTAACTGTACCCGAGTATTTGTATTCTTCGTCGTCCCAACTTACGAGTCTTAAGTAATACGCATATACGTCTTGTGGAACTGGTTCTCTGCGATCGTATGCAGTTGAATTTGCACTACCATCCCATCCAGCGTCACGGCCATATTTACCGTCCCACTCTGCTAAACGGTCTTTCGTTTCCCATATTACCTCGCCCCAACGGTTAAAGATAATTAGATGGTACTCTTTAGCAGCGTCGTTAACAACTGGTCTAAATCCATCATTGGCTTCAGGACCTCCACCGTCTGGTGAGAAGGCGTTAGGAATAAATACCAGAATATCAGGACCAATAATAACAGGGTATGTGAATTGCGACTCGCAACCATACTGCGTTCTTACGGTAAGTGTTACATCATATGTACCCGTATCTGATGGGTAGAAGAACAATGGGCTTGCTTCAGTTGACGTATCATCTATTTCAGATAAAATACCGAAGTCCCAGATGTTTTCAGAGATGACACTATTTAGTTCTGTTGTTACCGTAGACTCATTATTAAACTGGAATTTAGGTAAAGCTGCTGTTTGACTATTGTTTGGATTTGGAGTAAACATAGCCACAGGAATAGGGTAAACCTCTACATCAAGGGTTAAGTTCGTATCACAACCAAAGGCTGAAGTCAACTTCAACTGAACGTTATTGTTTCCATTTTGCGTGAATTGGTAATTTGGATTTTGGATGTTATCTGATCCTCCATCTGCATAGGTCCACTCGTAAACAGTTGCATTCGGGTCTATTTGGTTCAACATAGTTGTAGTAAACTGTACGTCTACTGGATTACAACCGTTTAAGGTATCACCCGTAATATCAGCAACCGGTTTAGGGTGCACAACCACACTCATGGTCTTATCTGTAAACGGACAAACGTTGTTGCTATTTTCAACGGTTTGAGCATACAATAGATGTGTGAATACAGAATCTGGGGAGTTTGCAAAACTAAACGTAGTTTGATCTGCACCATTATCCGCTACTGAACCACCATTTAATGGCAGCCAGAAAACTCCAGTTGAATTTGTATAGTCTGCTTTTACATTTAACACCATATTATCTGTTCGACAAATCGCGGTGTCATTTGAAATCTCTAAGGTGTGCTGTTGATGTACAATTACTTTCACAGAATCTCGTCCTTCACAACCATGTAAATCAGCATAGTCGTAGAAGATGTCAATAGGTGAGTTATAATTAGTAACAGCGTCTGGCATAAATACTGCGCCACTTACTGCACCAGCTTCACTAGCAGACCATGTACCTCCAGAATAATTCACTTCCATATTAACATCGGCATCCAATTCACAGAAAGTAAATGGTTCAAACGAACTATGTACTTCAGAGAATTTAACCTCATTAATAATTGGAACTGGCAGCCCACGTATCGTTAACGTAGTATCCACAAAAGTTGGACAACCAGATCTGTCATGAGAATAACGCATAACATAGGTAAAGAAACTACCTTCTGGTGGTTGTGGCGTATTCAACGTATTTAACGTATCACCATTCAACGTGTCTCCTGTAAGTGCAGCATTCAAACCAGCTGCAGCAGCAAATCCAGTTGAATCAATTGCTTTCCAGATACCGTCATAAGGAAGTACCTTACTTAATACCTTTAGGTCAACAATTCCTTCATCCCAACATAAATCGTTAAATCCTTGATGTGTGATTTCTGGAACCAATGCAACTGTAATTTTGGCTGTATCTCTATTGTAACAACCAAACACGTTTCTAAATTCTAATTCCACAACTATAGAGTCAGACGTTTTAGACCCAAGTGGCATTGCATTCTTATCAATGTAAATTTTATATACCTGAGGGGCACCTGGGTTGCCAGAGCCTTCATCCTTAATAATGTCACTTTCTGTGTAGGTACCACAATCAATACACTTCCATGCTTGACGACCTAAACTTAACGTCGCTCCACCTGGTCTGGAAATGATTTCGGTCACATCAACCACTCCTTTATCCTGACAGAAATAACCATCTCGGATATCGACAACTGGTAATGGATTAACTTTTATTTCAAAAGAATCTGTTCTTACACAACCCGTGGACGGATGTACATAAGTATAATACACCTGATTTCGTGTTGAGTTAGTCGCATGTCCGGCTAAATCCGTAATGAACTCGTATCCATTCTCCACTAAAGATGTATTGGCTGGACAGAACCATACCCCACCTGATGCATTTACATCTTCAACTATTCTCAAGTTAATTTTACCTGCATCATGACATACTTCCATGTCATTTGGCATATCAACATCTGGTAGCTGATTAACTGTTATACTCACCGTATCTGCATCATAACAGGTAGTTGTATCTTCAGTTATATAAATTTCTAATTGGAAATCTGTACTGTTCTGTATGTTGTACCTAAATGTATCAGGTGCATTCATATTGACCCTTGGGTTAGAGGTGATGTCCCACCAACGCAATGATCCAGTTTTCCAGTTACCGGCAGTATCGAATTCAGTTCCAATCAATTCCATCAGGTCATTCCAACAGTATGTTTTGTCTGGACCTGCATTCGCAATAACAGAATCATTCACTGCAAGAATCATGGTGTCTGTTGCAAAACAACCGATACTATCGATTACTTTGATAATATACTCGCCACCTGTATTGATATCTATAAGGGCAGTATCTTGACTAATCAAGTTGCCATCTAAGTACCATTCTTTGTACAAGGTATCACCTTGCCTAATTCTTATTTCACTTGTATCACGTGGGTCATCCCAATAGGCTAGACTGTCATTGGGGAAGAGACTAATTGAATTGTAGGTACAAATTCTTCTATCCGGACCAATCTGAACCAATGGGTTTTCCTTCAGGAATACCGTAGTACTATCCCATGCTGTACAGTTATTTTGATCTCTGATTTCTACATAGAATGTTGTATCCGAAGTTCTATTTGGTACAGAAATATCAATGTATGCTGTGGTATCTCCAGTACCCCATTTGTAAGTCACTGGCAACGATCCATTGTTTACTTTTGGCTCAAGACGTAACGTAGTACCTGCACAAACAAAGGTATCAGGACCGAAGGCTAAGTCAACCTCCAATAATGGTGGTACGACAATCGTATCATAATAATCATTTGGACACTTCGGACTGTTGTTAATTGTATGCTGTACTATATATGTCCCTCCCTTTCGGAAAAGTATGGTATCATATTGTTTCGAACTAATAAACGAACCTGTGCTTTCAAAGTAGCCAAGTCCTCTATCAAAAATAATCACGCCGTTTGAGTCCTTCAATTGCCATGAATATTTAGCAGGGTTCTTAAAGTTCGGGAAAGGTTTACTTTCAACGGCATATCTACCACAATCTAATTTTGTGATTTTTCTTTCTGCTTCTGCGATTGGGTTTACTTTTACCTGGAATGCACGAACTGTTACTGCATTCAAAGGACAAGCGTCATCACGTGCAGTTACCGTATAGGTATAAGGCAAATCACTTGCAGTTCCGATTGGTGGTGTCCAACAGAATCTACCAGACTGGTTCAGCGCTTTTGGGTTGACAACTGTAAATGTTGCACCAGGAATACCTCTGTTCCACTTAATGGTTACTGTATCCGGTGGAGGCTTGGGCAATGGTGGAGGTGGAACCTTCACCTTGTCTTCTGTCGTGATCGTATAACAAATTTGCGACCCTTCACAGACCGTAGTCGAGAATTTCCCCTTTATAATGGGCGGATTATTCCCTGGACACTGTTTCGTTATAAACTGCATATCCCGCCTCGTGACCCCGATGACTTCGTATTTGCCTGTGGTGGCATTTTTCCGCCACTCTTTCACCTCCAACACCGCAACTGTTATTTCATCACATTTTACCGGAGTAAAAATCAAATCACCAGTTTCAGGATCTAAATAAATACCGATTGGTGGATTTGCATTTGGGTTGTTGTATGGTGGCTTTAAAGTACCTGGGAAGTAAGAATCAAATGGGTTTTTGTATGTGTAGTTACCACTGTAGCTAATTTTGTTATTCCAACCTCTCAATGGGTTAGCAAAACTGTATGATAACGAATCAAAGTTAGCCGTATCCGACGCACCATTGTTATAATAGAACGGCTGGTTACAACATAAGTAAGCAATTGGCTCTGTTGTCAGTGCAGGAGAAGAGTTACATGGCGCTTTACATAGGTCAATCGTAGCGTAGGTGTAAAAGTTCTGGTTTGCAGCACCCGATGTAATGTTCGAGTTACGACAACACTGTCCTGTTTCTAATCGAATTTCACAACACCCATTTTTAGTCAAATTACTATAGGGTGCTTTATTGAAGTCGATGGTTACCGTATAAAAGTGCTCCTCGATTCCATCACCAGTACGACTGGTATTTGAAGGATTACACGGCTTTGTAGCTGTAGCACAAACGGGCGTCACGTCTCTAATACTAGTACGTGTCAAAGAGACCCCTTGAGAGGACCCCGTTTTTGTACAAATCAACTTCGTAATGTTACTCGGATTACCGAACGGAACACCACCGCAATAGCGGTAATATTTCACAGTAAACTGAAATTTAAGCGTATCAAGACATTTGTACGTGATATCAGCTCCCATTACGTGGGTCGCTTTTGCCTGTTGGACATTGGCAAAGATGACAAATCCAACCAGTGCTAACGCACTTAAAATCAGGCGCTTCACCTGAAGTGTATGTTTTTGTAGACCTATTCTCATAATAAACGTGCTAAAATAATATTTTTTGTAGTAACCATTATCGTTTCAATGTCATCAATTATTTATCAAAATCACTTTATTTATGGATAAACTATTTGAATTCACTGCCTTTAAGTAGTAGACCCCAGACGTCAGTTTTTCGTTGCATGGAATCGTAAATTTATTTTCGGAGTTATCCACCTTGTGCAGAAATGCGATTCGCCTTCCTCTGGAATCGGTTAATTCAACCGATTCTACATTGAGATGAATGACCTCATCTTGTCCTAAAACAAAGGGGTTTGGATACGCCATAGGCTGCTCTTTGACAGATACATTTTGGCTTGTAAGTGTTGAATTATAAAAAGTTAATACGTTATCAACTTCTTCCATCAACCTTGATTTGACATCACTTTTATCAACGGCAGCAACATAAGCCAAATCGATACGCTTGAATGACTTGGACTTAAAGCGATCGTATTTTATAACACCTAGTCCATGACGATGACCCGCTGTATCTCCAGAATTATCGTCCGTCCAACTTTGATTCAATTTTGAATCAGTGGTGTTCGGATAGACAAAATTTGTTATTTGACTTGGGCTTCCAGATAATCCTGAACCTACACCATACTTGGGATTCCCATTTGACCAAAGTCCTTGCATGACGTTTAACATTTCTTTCTCGTTTCTAGGCAAGCTTCTGACGGAATCACCATCAATAAAACCAATTGAATTATGAATTTTGTGATTCAAAAAAACCGTTCCTGCTGCAGGAAGTGTTTCGCCAAAACCATTTTCGTCTAGTGCATCACCATTAAAACCAAAAACCATATTTCGATTTACGTCCGTTTCTAATTGATTACCAAAACGATTACCCAGTTGATAATCAACATATTGACCAAAATAAAAGGGTGCATAATCATTGGTTGATCGATTGATTAAAAACAGCTTTACGAATATGGTATTTTCCAAGTCTTTTCTGTCGAATGCATAAACCAATCCTTGGATTTCGATACCAAGTTTATTGGCTTGGGGAAATATGTTTTCTCCAAATAAATCATTGGCAATAAAATAACAGGCGTAATCTCCTTCAAAGCTTGGGTAGTCACCATTTTCAGGATCATAAACACCGTTTAAATTCCAATCAATATAGGGCGCCATAAAAGGGCTAATATTGTTATCGCCATGCTTAGCTGGCCAGTTGTCAATGCGCTCTGAGACTTGATATCCTGATGATTCAAAATGCGTTCTATGAAACTCAACACTTTCCCTACTTATTCTCCAAACTTTTGACCAGGTTACCGCGTTTTTGGGCAAATTGGTAACCGTATCGATTGGGCCGGGCCACAACTGTTGCTTATCCCAATTGCAATTCTTATTGGCGTATACTGTGTCTTCAACAGCACCTGCCATCCAACTTCCACTATACCGCATAAAACTTGCCGCATTATTATCATCTAGATA
Organism: uncultured Bacteroidia bacterium; assembly: GCA_905478335.1. GTDB lineage: Bacteria > Bacteroidota > Bacteroidia > NS11-12g > UBA9320 > UBA987. The sequence goes on from CAJQIC010000045.1 coordinate 41,137, forward strand.
ATTTATGGGGTTTCCATCTTTGTTTGCGAACAGGCTTCCATTAGATTGAACGATAGAAGACAAATGACCATTTGAAAGAATGGCGGACTCTGATTGACCAAAGCCAGCAAAAGGCATCGCCATTAACGCACTTAGCGCTATTTTTTTAAACGACACCACTATTTCAAGTCGTATTTCAAGCCTAGAGATACGCCGTAACCAAGATCGTTTTGATTGATTGGGTATGAAGCACTATTGGTCGGACTTAGGAAGAAATTCCCTTTTACCTCAGCCAATATATTTAGTCTTTCTTTAGCCAACATGGTTACGCCGAATCCGACACCAACCATATTACCCATTCGTGTTCTTGCAAAGCCTTCATCAATAACTACTTCCTCGTATTGATCATTCAGCACAACACCTGATGTTTTTGTCATGACTTCCAATCCGCCATTCACAGCGAGGTGAATGCCCAATTTCTTCCCATATAAGGTATAACGCAAACCAACTGGCACATAAAAATGCTTGTAACTGTTGTTGAATGCACCTTTTGTCTCAACACTTCTTTGGTCGTAGGTAGTATCATAAACGGTCACTTGTCGTGTACTAAATACTGGGTGATGCTCAATCACTTGTTTCGAGGTGACATTCATGTCTGTTACCATAGATTGTTGATAGTAATTCATAGATTCTCGTCGATTGAAGAACCCAACACCACCAAAGGCCTCAAGATTATCCATTAGTCTGTAGTTCAACAATACTTCTGTTCCATAACTTAATTGGTTAGTCTCCGTATTGTCGCGCACTACAACGGTTGCGATGTCTCCACTCTGGTCAAGATTTCTACTCCCACTGCCTATTAGGGTGTTTAGTGAAACGCTCCAGTTTCTACCTTTTGTCTTAGGTAAGCCAAAATCCTCGTCTCCAATGGCATCATTCGCATCGGCGTCCGATTTCGACTCATCTGCTTTAGCGATGTCTTGTTTCGATTCAACTATTAAATCCGTTTTGGTTTCCGTTGACGTATTTTCTTGATTGCTAGTAATATTGTTGTTGTCATTGTTGTTGTCGCTTTCCGCAATGGCTTCACCGACATCTTTTTGGGTCAATGCATTGTCGTTTACTTCGCCTTGATCTTTATCAGTGGCATCGGCTAGGTTTTGCGTATTGATAGTATTCAAATCAGTATCGCCCTTACCATCTTCTATACTGTTGAGTTGACCGTCGTTATTACTTGCTTTAGCGTCAACATAAATTTTATTAGCATCTTCTAGCTTCGACAAACTCTTGTGATCACTCTGTTCACCTTTTGTAGTTTTTAAACTTATCTGCTCTTCAACTATTTTCTGATCAGAATGATTAGAAGCTTTGTCTTTAATGATTTCTGCTTGCTCAATATCAGTAGAAATGGTTTCAGACGACTCATTTGTTGTTATTTGATTGTCTGATTGCGAAATGGCAGTTTGCTGCTCACTTACTGTGCTCTCGATAGTAGGTTCTGCAATTTCTGAACGATCCAGATTATAATTAACTAAGAAAGCCAATGCGCCAATTAAGGCCGCAGCAGCAATCAGTTTGTATTTATTGAGAATCAACTTATTCCTAAATACATATAAAGGTGTTCGCTTTTCGAACACATTGTTCATCACATTCGGAGCTGCCTCCTCATGATTGTAAAGCAAATCCTTTACTTGATGTTCAAATTTCTTGTCTTGCATGTTCTTCAACTTTCAATTTTTTCCAACATGGTCATCAAGTTTCTTCTCGCTCGCGTATATTGCGAGCGAGAAGTACTCTCATTAATGTTTAGTAGTTCACCAATTTCTTTGTGGCTATAACCTTCTACTGCAAACAGGTTAAAAACTAATTGATAACCTTCAGGCAGCTTTTTAATCATTGCCATAATTTCTTTTACGCCAATCGAATCCAAAACCAACTCTTGTTGAACGGGCTCTGCCACATTCTCCAAATCTCCTGGTTCAAATTTGCGTGAGCGTTTATCCCAACTCCTCAATGCTGTATTGACCATGATTCTCCTCATCCAACCTTCGAAACTTCCTTCTTGCCTGAACTTAGATATCTTGTCAAATATTTTGATGAAGGACTCTTGTAAAACATCTTCCGCTTCCTCTCTGGTATTGGAATATCGCATACAAACAGCAAACATCTTATCAGCATATTTCTCGTACAACAACCCTTGCATCTGGCGATCTTCGCGAATGCAACCTCTTATTAGCTCTTCATCGCTATTCATCCAATCCACACTATGTTGTTCGTCCTTGCTCAAGAATATGACACTTTATAAATCTAAAACGCTGCGTAAGTATTTAAAAAAAAATTAAAAATCGTTTTACTTGGCATAATTAACTGAAAAACAGCGAAATACAAAGTAAAAAAATCATTCTCACTGGCACTGAGGTTCTTATATTTGCATTAAAATTTGTTTGTCGATGCAATACCATCAAGTCTCTCCCCAAGAATTAAAAACACTTACAACCGCTATTTTTACAAAAATGGGCTGTTCGGCTTCGGATGCCGAATTGGCTTCAGATGTGCTTCAAAGCGCAGATCTGAGAGGAATTGATTCACATGGGGTTGCGCGCTTAAGTGGGTATGTACGTCTTTGGAATGCCGATCGCATAAATGCCAAAGCACAACCTTCCATTGTTCACGAAACGAATACAACAGCCACATTAGACGGCGATGGAGGATTAGGTCTGACCAATGCAGCCAAAGCCATGGACATTGCCATCGAAAAAGCGAAAGAACATGGGAGTGGTTGGGTTGCCATCCAGAATTCAAATCATTTTGGCATCGCGGGATACCACGCAATGAAGGCACTTGAACACGATATGATTGGCATGGCGTTAACCAATGCTAGCCCTTTGGTGGCACCAACCTATAGTAAAGAGCGATTGTTAGGGACTAACCCCATTTGTTATGCCATCCCAGCGGGTAAATGCGAACCTGTAGTAATCGATATGGCGACTTCGTCTGCAGCAAACGGCAAACTCGAAATTGCGAAACGCAAAGGGGACCAAATCCCAACTGGTTGGTTACAAAACCATTCAGGACAAGACACCAATAATCCAGAAGATTTAAAAGCTGGTGGAAGCTTACTTACATTAGGCAGTACAAAAGAAATGGGAAGCCACAAAGGCTATGGTTTATCCGCCTTTGTCGACATATTTAGCGGGGTTCTAAGTGGTGCTAATTACGGCCCTTGGGTTCCCCCATTTGTCTCTTTTTTACCCCTTGCGCCTGACATGCCAGGCAAAGGAATAGGTCATTTTGTTGGCGCCATGCGTGTCGATGGTTTTAGACCCATTGAAGATTTTAAAAACAACATGGACCAATGGATAAACAGATTTAAAGCATCTGACACGATCGAAGGACAAAACGAGGTTATCATTCCTGGGGAACCTGAAGCGCGCATGCACACCCAACGAATCAAAGAGGGTATTCCATTGATAGATCCTGTTTTCCAAGATCTGAAAGCTGTTTGTGAAGAGATGGATATTCCTTTTACGCTTTAGCCGGCTTATTCCCGACTATAACAATATTGGGCGTGAACAAGACTTCATCCCAGGTACGTGCAGAAAAGAACAACTGCATTTTTAAGCATATCTTAGTGATTGACCAACCCACTTTACGCATTATCTCCTTCACCGGGTTTTCGATAAACACAATTCCTTCTGAAATCTCAACGCCTTGGTAGCCACAAGACTGCAACAATTGCTTGGCGGAACTTTTATTCAAGAAAACTTCATGGGTGAAGTCCGCGAAAGCAAAAACAGAAGCCAAGGGAGCGTCCATGTTAGGCGTTCTAAAAATGACTTTGCCGTTTGGTTTGAGACCAGTACGAACCATCTTTAGAAAATTCACCAATTCGTCTTTTGCAAGATGCTCTATCAAATCAACAGCAAAAATCACATCATACGTTTCCTGTTTATCTTTTAGATAATCATTCACGTCGGCCTGTTCAATTCCGGTAACGCCAAAAACACCTGCCATCTTTACTTGTTCGACGCTTAAGTCGATACCGTTTGTATGCGAATACCCCAAATTATTCAATGCTTTGATCAAAGAACCAGTCCCACATCCAATGTCTAAAATCTTGACCTCCTTGCTGGAAGGCATCAAGTGTTTAAACTCACGTTCAAAGTAACGCACTTGCTGTTTAAAGTGTTGAATTTGAACCGATTGATCCTGCTTCCCGGAATGGGTAGAGTAATAATTTTGATATAACGTTTCGCGATAATTATGCATGTCGAATCGTTTGCAAACATAGCTTATTTTTGCCTATGCTTCGTTTGGCAATACAGGAAAATAGAATTGAAGCTGGCTGTGATGAAGCCGGTCGCGGATGTTTGGCCGGGCCTGTATGCGCGGCTGCCGTAATCCTACCCAAAAAACATGGAATTATTGGTCTAAACGATTCAAAGAAGCTGTCTAAAACCAAACGAGAAAAACTGCGTTCTCAAATCGAACAGAAAGCCATCGCTTGGTCTGTTGGTATGGTTTGGGAAAAAGAAATCGATCAAATTAACATTCTGAACGCCTCTATCAAAGCCATGCATATTGCCTTGGCCGGATTAGACAAACAGCCTCAATTTATAGCTGTTGACGGCAATCGATTTAAGCCGTACAACCAAATCCCACATGAGACAATCATTAAGGGAGATGGAAAATATCTTCATATTGCTGCCGCATCCGTGTTGGCTAAAACACATAGAGATGATTACATGCAAGCGCTTCACGATAAATTTCCGATATACAATTGGCAAAAAAATAAGGGCTATCCAACTATAGAACATCGAAACGCTGTTATTAAATTCGGACTCTCGGAACATCATAGAGCATCATTCAAAACAACCGACCCACAACTTAAATTATGGCCAAAAGAAAAATCTTTATAATTCTCATTATCAGCTTTGTAGCGCAATTTGCCTCTGGCCAAAACGATTATTACATCGGGTTGGACATTGGACCTAAATTTGATTATTACAGACTGGCTACTGGTGGCACTCGACCCTACCATCCGAGTATTAAAATATACAATCAAATGGCAGCTACATTCGGTGTTGTTGGCGGTGCCATCGTGGAAGAAAGATACCAAGTTGAAGTAGGCATTTATAAGTCAGACTATCGTGTAAATGTTGATTTATTAACCGAAAGTGGTGACGTCTATTTTGCCAATACGCCAATTAATACATTTACCTCGTACATGGTACCTTTCAACTTTAACGTCGTAAAAACATGGCAAGGAAAATATGAACCGCGTCACTTTATTTATGGTACCGGCGTTACGCTTTTGGCTGGAACAAAAATGGGATTGACAGAAACTTTTTTTAGCCCAGAAGTACCCATAAATCCATTAAACGCATCGGCTGGTTCAATCTCCTATATCATCACCGACAATAGCTTTGATGCTAAGATTGTTATGCTAAATATCAACGTTGGCTACCAATACCCTATAAATGAAGCAGTTAACATCAACATAGGCATGAATTCAAAACTCGGTATTGCAGGCAACAATTACTTCGACATTACGCACAGAACACCCAATCATGCGTCGGTTAGAAATTCGATATTTACCACAGGTACAAGTCTTCAATTTAATATTGGTTTCCGTTACTATTTGGATGCAGAAGAAGAAACTATGTGATAAACTTGTTGTTACTTTGAATGGCCTGAAGATTTGAAAAAACAGAGAACTCTAGATAAAAAACACCTCACAACAAGGGAAAAGTGGCATGAAATAATTTTCGAAGCCGACACCCCTGATGCACGGCTTTTTGACGTAATCCTATTATGGGGAATCGTCATTAGTGTCTTCGTCATCATGCTGGACAGTGTGCAAACGATTTCAGCGTCGGTCTCACAGGTACTGAATTACCTCGAATGGTTTTTCACCATCGTATTCAGTATCGAATATTTTTTGCGTATTTATCTGAGTGCAAAACCAAGAAAGTACATCTTAAGTTTCTGGGGCATTATTGATTTACTCAGTACAATACCCACGTATTTAAGTTTGATTTTTACTGGCACAAAGTACTTACTAATAATCCGCGTATTGAGATTATTACGCGTATTCAGGATTTTTCGACTTAGTCGATACAGTAAGGAAGCAAACAGTCTTGCTAAAGCCCTAAAAGCAAGCAGTAATAAAATTACCGTCTTTTTTGGGTTCATTCTTATTTTGGTCATACTAATGGGTACCGTGATGTACATCATTGAAGGGGCTGAACACAACTATGAACTGAATGATGAAAACAAATTCTCCAGTATACCCGCTAGTATTTATTGGGCCGTGGTTACCGTGACAACGGTTGGTTATGGAGACATCACCCCAAGCACTATATTGGGTAAATTCTTATCATCTGCCTTGATGATTATTGGTTACGCTATCATTACCGTGCCAACTGGCATTGTAACTGTAGAATTCGCGGATCAAAAGCGCAAGAAAAACCCATGCAAACATTGTAAAACAAACAATGAAAAGGATGCGTTGTTTTGTAAAAACTGTGGGGAGTCAATGTCGAATACCCCATAGGCCTCGACCTCATGGATTTAAAGGAAAACGAAGATTACTATATTAACGCTGATGGTTTGTTGGTAATGACAGAGGCATACCACTTAAAGCGTGGGACATGTTGTGGCAAAAAATGCAAGCACTGTCCTTACGACCACGTCAATGTACCGCGGTGGCGTAGATAGTTAGTTAAACCGAATCGCCTTTACAGGCGAGATCACACGAACCATAACCGCAGGTATAAGCATCATCAACATGCTAATCACAAGGGTTCCGATATTAAGATACGCTATGGTTTCTATCGATATTTGAACAGGTACCGTTGCCATATAATAGGTTTCTTCAGGCAGTGTTATTAGCCCCGTTTTCAACTGCAGCCAAGCCAAACCCAAACCTAAGACATTCCCGATAATTAACCCAGGTATAACCATCGACAATCCCTTCAATAAAAACACCCGAACAACTTGTCCGTTGTTTGCCCCTAAGCTTTTAAGAACACCAATCATCTGAGTACGATCAACGATTAGAATAAGAAATGCTGTGATCAAATTCACAACCGACACAATCGTCATTAAAATAATGATTATTAGCGCATTAGAGTCTACTATTTGTAGCCACTTGAAGATGACCCCGTGTTTTTCCTCAATATTCTCTGCACGGAGTTTTATGCCAATTTGATCGTCAACCCAATCGGTCATGGCTTCCATTTGTGTCAAATCTTTAATATTGATTTCAAAGCCACTGACTTGACTATAATCCGTGGTATAAATCCGCTGGATTACGCGTAAATCAGTAAAACAAATGGTTTTGTCAAACTCCCCTAACCCTGTGCTAAAAATGCCAACAAGACGCATGCGTCGTCGTCTCACTTTCGTATCTTGAATAAAAAAGATTTCGAGATTTTGACCTGTGTCCAATTGAAGCTTTTCAGCCACTTTTTGAGACAACACAAACTCGTATGTATCGGTAGTGTCTGAAAGCAACGGCAGTCGTCCACGTTGCAGGTTGTCGTTGATAAATGACCAATCATAATCGACCCCAACACCTTTAAACACCATGCCTTCAATTTCTTTTTGGGTATTGATGATACCGGCTTTTAGGCAAAAAGGGGCAACCGAACTAACTTCAGGATGTGCCTTAACGATTGGTATAAATTCTTGATCAAGTGGAATTAAGCGCAGCTCCCTACTTTGATTTAGGTCTAAGTTACGCACATGTATGTGCCCATCGAAGCCAACAATTTTGTTTTTTATCTCAGATTGGAAACCTTTAACCACTCCAACAGCCAAGAGCATCACTGCTAAACTGATGCCCACTGCGGCTATAGCCAAACGTATGATTAAACGAGTGAACGATTTACCAGAATGAGTGGCTAATTTTTTCCCGACGAAATAGCTAAAATCCATACTTTCGAAACGTACAAAATGCGCTCAGCGTTCAAAAATGCATAAAATTGGCCTTTTAGCTTCCATTCTTTTCGCCTTTAATTTTTCTGCCTGTGGAGAATTGAAAAATTCAACAACAGAACACGACACCAATTTGCCTAAAGTTTCAGCTAACATTTCACCTGTCATTGAAGTTGGCGCATCACAGCTTGAAACATATCTACCTCTTTTGGAAGGTAAAAGGATTGCCATGATGGTCAATCAAACAAGTATGGTTAACCAATCGCATGTAGTGGATACGCTATTGCAATGGGGCGTCAACATTGTAAAAATATTTGCACCTGAACATGGCTTTAGAGGTGACCACAGCGCCGGTGCGCATGTAAAAAGTACTATTGACACCAAGACTGGTTTACCAATTGTTTCGTTGTATGGTAAATCACGAAAACCTTCTGCAGCGATGATGGAAGGAATTGACGTGGTGGTATTTGACATTCAAGATGTTGGAGTACGGTTTTACACCTACATATCGAGCATGCACTATCTGATGGAGGCATGCCAAGAAAACAACTTAGAAATGATGGTATTGGACCGCCCGAACCCCAATGGTCATTACGTTGATGGCCCAGTGTTGGACATTAAATACAAATCATTTATTGGTATGCACCCTGTTCCTTTGGTCCACGGCATGACGGTTGGCGAATTTGCGACAATGATAAACGGAGAAAGGTGGCTGACTGGAGGCGACACATGTAAATTGACGGTAATAAAATGTAGGAATTACACCCATGATTCGATGTACCAATTGCCAGTTCGTCCATCTCCTAACCTCCCCACCATGGAGTCCATTTATTTGTATCCTTCTCTAGGTTTGTTTGAAGGAACGAACGTTAGTATCGGTAGAGGCACAGAAAATCCATTTGAACTTGTTGGACGACCCTTGGATGATTCCAAGCCATCTCAAGGAATCATACCACCTAAAGGATGGTATAAATTTACACCCAAATCCATTCCCGGTGTTTCAGACCACCCTAAATATGAGGGAGTTACCTGTTACGGACTTAAATTATCAGATTTTGCGAACAACCATATAGTGCCAAATAAACGCATTCATTTGGACTTGCTTAGCCGATGGTATTCGACCAACGATTCGGAGTTAAATGGCGCTTATTTTAAGACATTCTTCACCAAATTAGCTGGAGGGCCAGAACTTCAAAAACAAATCGAAGCGGGTCTTTCTTCTGAAGACATTTATAAAAGTTGGCAGCCCGGCCTGGACCAATTCAATAATACTCGAGCAAAATACCTTCTGTATTAACAAAAATATTCGCTCAACTTTTACGTTCTTTGACTACGTAAAACGAGTAATCTATGTTCCGACTTTTTATAGTCACAGCATTCATCTTTATCCACTTTACAAGCTTTGCTCAATTAGGTGGAAGTCAATCATTTGCTTTTGTGAATATTGATCCTACTGCACGAACTGCAGGATTGGGTTCAAGCACCATGGCAGATTTTAAAAATGACATTGGCATCGGATACCACAATCCATCGTCATTGAATGAAACCATGGATAATTTTGCGTCTTTGTCTTACAACAATTATTTCGCTGATATCAATAGTGGTTTTGGAGGATTTGTCAAACACTTTGACAAACATGGTACGGTAAGTGGCGCGATAACCTATACGGACTATGGCCACTTTGACGAAACGGATATAACAGGAAAAGTAATCGGTCAGTTTTGGGCACAAGACTATGTCTTTCAAATCGGATACGGAAACATTTGGGAACGTGATACACACTTCACCTATGGCACTAATGTTAAATTTTTGTATTCGGTGTACGAAAAATATGTAGCCACTGCATTTGCTGTTGATTTCGCTGGAGCATATCACCGACCAGACAAAAAATTCCATGCGTCATTATTGATTCGAAACTTGGGTTACAATGCCATACCTTATGTTACTGAACGCGTTGATCTACCTTTCGACATACAAATGGGGTTCTCCAAAAAGTTACAGCATAACCCTTTAAAAATGACCGTTGTTGCCCATAACCTGCAACAGTTTGACATCAGCTATGTAAATGTAAATTCAAGAAATAAAAATATAGATTTAGAGACTGGACAGGTCCGCAATGAAACTGTGCCATTTGGTGATAAAGTGATGCGACATTTCAATTTTGGGGCAGAACTCGTATTCTCAGAAAACTTCCAATTACGCGGTGGGTATAACCATATGCGCAGGAAGGAGCTGGCTCCGGAAACAGCCAAAGGAGCAGCAGGTTTCTCTTGGGGATTGGGAATTGGTATTAGAAAATTCAAGGTGGATTATGCCATGGTTACCTATTTCCCAGGCATCAACATTTCTTATTTTACGGTTTCCAAAAACATTTCGGATTTCAAAAAGGCAAAACCAGAAAACTACTAACATGCACCGCACATTTTCTACCATCATCCTAGGATTTCTGCTGCTCGCGCCCAACCTCAATGCCGAAGAACCTCGTCTTGACAAAAAACAAGACCAGCTTAAAACCAACATGGCCAAGCTTGATAGTCAAATTCAAGAACTAAATACGGCAATAGAGGAAGGGAATGAAAAGGCTAAACAAGAACAGTTTGAGCGTTACATGAACAACAACTTACGAAACATGGAACGTTTAGTGGCTGAAAGAAAAGAGGAGCAAAAGAAGCGTGAACGATGGAATATGTTTCGTGGCCTGATATTGGTTATAACCGTTATCGCAGCTATTGTTGCTCGTTCAGCAAAGAAAAAAGCAAAAAACGCACAAGATGAAGTAAACCAGACCGGTGGTCAAAATCAAAGCGAATAAGTTCCGTTTAAGAACGGATTATACTTTATCTCGTGACCAATGGTTGTTTCAGCTCCATGTCCTGAATAGACTAAAAAATCTGTAGGCAAAGTAAGCAGCTCCTGCTCAATAGAATTCATCAATACATCTTTGTCCCCGCCTGGTAAATCAACGCGACCAACGCTGTGTCTGAACAATACATCACCAGAAATCACAAACTTCTCGGCTCTTGCTATAAAGGAAATACTGCCAGGAGAATGACCAGGCGTAAACACTATCTCCAATTCCGATTCACCAAATTTCAAATTTATACCTTCCTTAAGGTAAGCGGTTGGCCGAGGTGACGTTTCATATGGAATTTGATACATCATGGCTGTAGGCGTGCCACTATCAAGCACAGGGAGGTCTAACTCGTGCATGTAAAAGGGTATGTTATATTTCTCAACACAGAATGCGTTGCCTAAGATGTGGTCGATGTGGCAATGTGTGTTAATGAGTTGAACCGGCTTAAGATTATGTCCAGCGATAAACGTGCACAACTCCATTTGTTCAGTGGCATTTGAACATCCGGGATCGACAATAAGGCAATCCAGCGTATCATCCCAGATTACATAAGTATTCTCCTGGAAAGCATTAAATGTGAATCGATAAAGATGAATCATACTGCGAAAGTATCATCGTTAAAATTAATTTCAGTAACAATTTCTATTCAACTGACAACGTTTGACAGTTATGGCCTTCAACTCATTCCTATTTGTTTCGGTATTCGCTTTCATTTCTTGTACTTCACCAAATGAAACTAAACACAAAACTAGCAGGCCAATAGTTGTTCAAGATAGTTCCGAGATTACAAAATATCGGCAGCAACATACAAGTGATAGCATTCCTAGCACATCGACTGGAAGTGTTTCTAACGGTCAATTAAAACATGGCAAACTTGTTCCGTTTGACGGAGACAACTTTAGATATTTTGACACCACAAGTTATTTGAATGACAGGGCATTTGTACATGATAAGGTGTTAAAGACAGTATTAGAGACGTATCGTGTATTAGCATCCTCGCCCCCAGGAAGAACGTTTACAATCATGGAATGTTCCCACAAAAACGGAGGTAAGCTATACCCACATAGAACGCATCAGAACGGTTTGAGTATAGATTTTATGATGCCTTAGTAAAAGATGGAAAACCTTATTACAAACTAGACACGATCGGTCAATTTCATTA